>DATDLZ010000092.1:0-23580 GCA_036519055.1 Mycobacterium sp. | reverse complement strand
GCCGCTGTACGGCAGTTCGCTGGTGACCGGTTGGGCGCAGGTGTACGGCTACCCGGTCGGCATCCTGGCCAACGCGCGCGGCGTGCTGTTCAGCGAGGAGTCCCAGAAGGCCACTCAGTTCATTCAGCTGGCCAACCGCTCCGACACGCCACTGTTGTTCCTGCACAACACCACTGGCTACATGGTGGGCAAGGACTACGAGGAAGGTGGGATGATCAAGCACGGCTCGATGATGATCAACGCCGTGTCCAACTCGACCGTCCCGCACATCTCGCTGCTGATCGGGGCGTCCTACGGCGCCGGCCACTACGGCATGTGTGGGCGCGCCTACGACCCCCGGTTCCTGTTCGCGTGGCCCAGCGCCAAATCCGCAGTGATGGGTGGCGCCCAGCTGGCCGGGGTGCTGTCGATCGTGGCCCGGGCCGCCTCCGAAGCCCGTGGACAGCAGGTCGACGAGGCGGCCGACGAGGCGATGCGCGCCGCCATCGAGGGTCAGATCGAAGCCGAGTCGCTACCGATGGTGCTGTCCGGGATGCTCTACGACGATGGGGTGATCGACCCCCGCGATACCCGCACCGTGTTGGGAATGTGTTTGTCCGCCATCGCCAATGGCCCGATCAAGGGAACGTCGAACTTCGGCGTCTTCCGGATGTGATGCAAATGCCGATCACTCGAGTTCTGGTTGCCAATCGCGGCGAGATCGCCCGGCGGGTGTTCGCGACGTGCCGCACTCTGGGCCTGGGCACCGTCGCGGTCTACACCGACCCGGACGCCAACGCGCCGCATGTCGCCGAGGCCGATGCCCGGGTCCGGCTGCCCAAGACCAACGACTATCTCAACGCCGACGCCATCATCGCCGCGGCTCGCGCGGCCGGCGCGGACGCGGTGCACCCCGGCTACGGATTCCTCTCGGAGAACGCCGAGTTCGCCGCTGCGGTGCAAGCCGCGGGCCTGGTCTGGATCGGGCCGCCGGTGGACGCGGTGCGCGCGATGGGCTCGAAGATCGAGTCCAAGAAAATGATGGCCGCCGCCGGAGTTCCCGTGCTCGAGGAACTCGACCCGGACACCGTCACCGCCGACCAGTTGCCGGTGCTGGTCAAGGCATCCTCTGGCGGTGGCGGGCGCGGAATGCGAGTCGTCGACCAATTAGACGCGCTGCCAAGCGAAGTGGCCGCCGCTCAGCGCGAGGCCCAGTCCGCGTTCGGCGACCCCACGGTGTTCTGTGAGCGCTACCTGCCCACCGGCCACCACGTCGAGGTCCAGGTGATGGCCGATTCCCACGGCACGGTGTGGGCGGTCGGCGAGCGGGAATGCTCGATCCAGCGCCGCCATCAGAAGATCATCGAGGAAGCGCCGTCGCCCTTGGTCGAGCGCATACCGGGCATGCGGGCCAGGCTGTTCGAAGCAGCCCGACTGGCCGCCGGCGCGATCGGCTACACCGGCGCGGGGACGGTGGAGTTCCTTGCCGATGACGACGGCGAGTTCTACTTCCTGGAGATGAACACCCGGCTGCAGGTCGAACACCCGGTCACCGAGGAGACCACCGGACTCGACCTGGTCGAGCTGCAGATCGCCGTCGCCGACGGCGGCCGATTGGACACGGAACCGCCTGCCGCGCATGGACATTCCATCGAAGCCCGGCTCTACGCCGAGGATCCGGCGCGGGACTGGCAGCCGCAGGCCGGCCAGGTGCAACGCATCGATGTGCCGGCGGCCCGCACCGAGTTCAGCACACTCGGGGCGCGAACCGGCATCAGGCTCGACTCCGGAATCGTCGACGGCTCGGTGGTTTCCATCCACTACGACCCGATGCTGGCCAAGGTGATCTCCTACGCTCCGACGCGCCGCCAAGCGGCGCTGGTGCTCGCCGACGCGCTGGCGCGAGCCCAGCTGCACGGCCTGCGCACCAACCGCGATCTGTTGGTCAACGTGCTGCGGCATCAGGCGTTCCTGGACGGCGCCACCGACACCGCATTCTTCGACACGCACGACCTGGCGAAGCTGTCCGCCCCGCTGGTGGACGACGCCGTGATCCGGTTGTCGGCGATCGCCGCGGCGCTGGCCGACGCGGCCGACAATCGGGCGACGGCCACCGTGCTCGGCTCGATCCCCAGCGGGTGGCGCAACCTGGCGTCGGGCTACCAGGTCAAGACCTATGCCGACGACGACGGCGTCGAGCATCGCATCGAATACCGTTTCACCCGAACGGGATTGCGGCTGCCCGCTGACGAGTCGATACAGCTGGGCTCCGTGACGGCCCACGAGGTCGTGTTGGCCGACGAGCACGGGGTGGCACGCAGCTTCGCGGTGGCACGCGACGACCAGAATGTCTACGTCGACTCGGCGCACGGGCCGGTACACCTGGTCGCGCTGCCCCGCTTCCCCGAACCGGGATCGGCCGTCGAGAAGGGCTCGCTGGTAGCACCCATGCCCGGCAACGTCATTCGGCTTGGCGCCGCAGTCGGCGATACCGTCACGGCCGGCCAGCCGCTGATCTGGCTGGAGGCGATGAAGATGGAGCACACCATCACCGCGCCGGCCGACGGCGTTCTCGCGGAACTCAACGTCGATACTGGCCACCAAGTAGAAGTCGGCGCCGTCTTGGCACGCGTCGACGTGCCCCACGATCCCGAAGCACAAGGAGACACACCATGACCGACAGCAGCTTCATCGAAAACGAAGACCGCAAGTCGCTGCGCAAGGCGGTGTCCGAATGGGCATCCAGTTACGGCGGCGAGTACTACCTGAAGAAAGCCCGTGCCCAGGAGCACACCGACGAATTATGGTCGGAGGCTGGCAAACTCGGCTTCCTAGGGGTGAATCTCCCCGAGGAGTACGGCGGCGGTGGCGCAGGCATGTACGAGCTGTCGCTGGTCATGGAGGAGATGGCGGCCGCGGGTAGCGCACTACTGCTGATGGTGGTGTCGCCCGCCATCAACGGGACCATCATCAGCAAGTTCGGTACCGAGGAGCAGAAGAAGCGCTGGATTCCCGGTATCGCCGACGGCACGCTGACGATGGCGTTCGCCATCACCGAACCCGACGCAGGATCCAACTCCCACAAGATCACCACCACGGCCCGCCGCGACGGCGCCGACTGGATCCTCAAGGGACAGAAGGTCTTCATCTCCGGCGTCGACCAGGCTCAGGCCGTGCTGGTGGTCGCGCGCTCCGAGGAAGCCAAGACCGGCAAGTTGCGACCGGCGCTGTTCGTGGTGCCCACCGATTCGCCCGGATTCACCTACACCCCGATCGACATGGAGATCATCAGCCCCGAGCGGCAGTTCCAGGTCTTCCTCGACGACGTGCGGCTGCCCAGCGACGCGCTGGTCGGCGCCGAAGACGCGGCGATCGCACAGCTTTTCGCAGGCCTGAACCCCGAGCGCATCATGGGCGCGGCCAGCAGCGTCGGCATGGGACGCTATGCGCTGGACCGGGCCGCCGACTACGTCAAGACCCGCCAGGTGTGGGGAACGCCGATCGGCTCGCACCAGGGCTTGTCACATCCGTTGGCGCAGTGCCACATCGAGGTGGAACTGGCCAAGCTGATGATGCAGAAGGCCGCCACGCTCTACGACAACGGCGACGACGGCGGTGCCGCGACGGCCGCCAACATGGCGAAATACGCTGCGGCCGAAGCCGCTACGCGCTCGGTCGACCAGGCCGTTCAGTCGCTCGGCGGCAACGGGTTGACCAAGGAGTACGGCGTCGCCGCCATGCTGGCCTCAGCGCGGCTCGGCCGCATCGCACCGGTCAGCCGCGAGATGGTGCTCAACTTCGTCGCACAGACATCGCTCGGCCTGCCCCGGTCCTACTGATGGACACTCTCGTCGAGTACGCCGTCGACGGGCAGGTAGCGCGGCTGACACTGAATTCGCCGCACAACCGCAACGCGCTGTCGTCGACGTTGGTCGGCCAGCTGCATCAGGGCCTGCGCGACGCGGCGGAGGATCCCGCGGTGCGGGTCGTCGTGCTCGGCCACACGGGGAACACCTTCTGCGCGGGCGCCGACCTGTCCGAGGGGTCGGCGGCAAGCGCGGATCCCGCCGAGGCGACCGCCCAGCGGTCCCGCGAGATGGCGACGTTGCTGCGCGCGATCGTCGAGTCGCCGCGACCGGTGATCGTCGCCGTCGACGGCCACGTCCGAGCGGGCGGCATGGGTCTGGTCGCCGCTGCCGATCTCGCCGTCGCGGGACCACACAGCACGTTCGCGCTGACCGAAGCCCGGATCGGGGTGGCGCCGGCGATCATCTCGCTGACGCTGCTGCCGAAGATGTCCGCCCGCGCTGCCGCCCGGTACTACCTGACCGGCGAGACGTTCGACGCCGCCACCGCCGCCTCTATCGGGCTGATCACGATGGCCGCCGACGACGTCGACGCCTCGGTGGCCTCACTGGTCGCCGACATCGGCCGCGGCTCACCGCAGGGGTTGGCTGCGTCGAAGGCGCTGACCACCGCGACTGTGCTGGACGGGTTCGACCGCGACGCCGAGCGGCTGGGCGCGGAGTCGGCGCGGCTGTTCGTCTCCGACGAAGCCCGCGAGGGCATGCTGGCGTTCCTGCAGAAGCGGCCGCCGAGCTGGGTGTCCGGATAGAGGCCCCCGCGACCACCCGCCGCAGGTTCCTCCGCTAAGCAATGGGGGTGGACGATGACAAACGCGGCCGCTGGCGAAGTGTGCTGCGCAGCCTGTTCACCGGATGGCAGCGTCCCACCACGCATCCGGTGGACGACCACGGTGAAGGCGCAGAAAGCCTGATCGGGTTCGTGGTGGCCGCCGCATTGGTCGGGGTGCTCACCGGCATCAGCGCGGCGAGCTTCCGGCTCCTCCTGGAACGGGCTGCGCGGCTACGCGACGGCCTGGCCGGCTGGGCGCACGGCAGCTGGATGGGACTCTTCGTCGTCGTGCTCGTCTGCACGGCCGCTGCCGCCGTCGCGGCCGCGCTGGTGCATCGGATCGAACCGCACGCCGAGGGCAGCGGAATCCCGCGCGTCGAGGCCGTCGCCGACGGCCGCGTCCGACCCGACCGATTTCGGATTCTGCCCGTCAAGTACATCGGCGGGCTGTTGGCCATCGGCAGCGGCATGGCCCTCGGCCGCGAGGGGCCGTCGGTCCAGATGGGCGGGACCGCGGCGGTCATCGTCGCCACCATCACCCGGCGCAACCTCGCGGACCTGCGTGTCCTGGTCGCCGGCGGCGCCGCGGCCGGGCTGGCCACCGCCTTCAACGCGCCCATCGCGGGCGGAGTGTTCGTACTCGAAGAGCTCGTCAAGCGGTTCGATCCGCGTACCACGGTCGCCACCCTCGTCGCGTCGGCGTCGGGATTCGCCGCCGCCCATCTGCTGGTGTCATCGGGGACCGAGTTCCACATGGCGCGGTTGGCCGAACCACGGCTGGTGGAATACGGCTGGGTCGTCGCGATCGGCATCGTCACCGGGTTGCTCGGCGTGCTCTACAACACGTCGGTGATGTTCGCCCTGCGCCGAGCCGACGTCAGCCGCCTGCCCAAAGAGGTCCGCGCCGCCGCGACCGGCGCGCTCGTCGGGCTACTGGTCTGGGTGGCACCGGGCCTGGCCGGCAGCGGCGGCAATCTCACACAGAACGCGCTACTCGGCCGCGGCGCATTGCTCGCGATCACGGGTGTGTTCGTGCTGCGGTTCGTGCTCGGCCTCGTCTGCTACGCCGCCGCCACTCCGGGAGGTTTGTTCGCACCGATGCTGGTCCTTGGATCGCAGTCCGGCTTGATCGTCGGGCTCATCGCCATGCACCTGACGCCGCACGCCGTGCCCAGCCTGGCCGCATGCGCCCTGATCGGGATGGCCGCCTTCTTCACCGCGTCGGTGAACGCCCCGGTGACCGGACTCATCCTCGCCACCGAAATGACGGGCAACACCAACCAGTTGGCACCCATGCTTGGTGCCTGCGCAGTCGCGATGCTCGTCGCGATAGCGCTGCGATCTGAATCCATCTACGATCGGCTCGCCGAACGGGCCGCCCACCACGGTCCATCACACCTGAGTGAAATCTAAGGGTGGCGCAACAGTTTAGCTAAGACACCTTGCAGCAAAATTTCTTCGTCGTAGGCTCGTCACTGATGAGGAAGTCAGCGCAGCGAGACGCGCAGGACCTACGGAACGCAGCGACGCGTGCCGCCGACACCGATCGCATTCAGGTAGCGCAGCTGCTCACCGACGCCGCAGCTCAGGGCCAACTTCAGCTGAGCGATTACGAAGACCGCCTCAACAAGGCTTACGCAGCGCAGACCTACGAAGAACTGGATCGTCTGCGCGCGGACCTGCTCGGGTCGTCGATGAGTCCCCAACGCGGCGGCGCCACCAAGCCCGCGCCGTCGATGCTGCTGCTGGCCATCATGAGCGCATTCGAGCGGCGCGGCCGCTGGAACGTGCCCAAGAAGCTGACGACGTTCGCACTGTGGGGAGGCGGCGTGATCGACCTCCGCTACGCCGACTTCACCTCCACCGAAGTCGAGATCCACGCCACCTCGATCATGGGCGGGCAGACCATCCTGTTGCCGCCCGAAGTCAACGTCGAGATCAAGGGGCACGGCGTGATGGGTGGGTTCGACCACAACGTCACGGGCGAAGGCACCCCCGGCGCGCCGACCGTGCGGATCCGCGGCTTCGCCCTGTGGGGCGGCGTCGGTATCCGGCGAAAGAACCGCAAGACCCAGCGCTAGCCCGTTGAACTATCGCCGACGGCTGCGCAGGTAGTCGCCGACCACCGCCGCACCCAGCCCGTCGAGATCGGGATCGACCACCCGACCCCCGACACGACGCGCAACCTGGTCGATGAAACGGGCCAGCCCCGGGTCGCTGCCCAACCGGAAGATCGTCACCTGCGCGCCCAACCGGGCCATCTCGTCGAAGCCGCGCACGGTGTTGGCGATGGTCCGCGGATGCGGCGGGTAATCAAAGAACACCGATGCTCCGTCGCCGGTGTCCTCCAGGTGCGCTGTCGGCTCGCCGTCGGTGACCACCAGCAGGACTGGCTGCGCGTTGGGATGCCTGCGCAGATGCCGACCGGCCAAAGCCAGTGCGTGATGCAAGTTGGTGCCCTGCTCGTACACGCCTTCCAGGCCCATCAATTCCGCGCTGGTCATGGTTCGCGCGTAACGGCCAAAAGCGATGATCTGCAACGCATCTGAACGGAATCGGGTGCGCACCAGATGGTCGAGCGCCAGCGCCGTGCGTTTCATCGGTAGCCAGCGGTTCTCCATCACCATCGAGAACGACGTGTCGACCAGCAGCGCGATCGCAGCCTGGGTGCGGGTCTCGGTCTCGGACACCTCGACGTCGTCGACGGTGACGCGAATCGCCGAATCTCGGTTGTCGGCCTTGGTGCCGGCCTGCCGCAGCACGGCGTTGGTGAGCGTCCGCGTGACGTTCCACGGCTCGGTGTCGCCGAACTGCCAGGGCCGGGTCGCACCGGTCAGCTCACCGGCGGCTCCGGCACGTCGCAGTTCGCGTTCGCCGCGACGGCTCGAAAGTTGCTGCGCCACATCGCGTAATGCTGTCTCGCCCAGCCGCCGCATCGCCTTCGGCGACAACCGCCACTGGCCGTCCGAGCTGCGGTCGAGGAAGCCCTGATTGACCAGCGCACGCTCGAGCTCGGAAAGTGTCTGGGCGTCGATGGCCGCCTGGTCGCCCAGCTGGCGGGCCAGCGCGTCGAGGTCGACGTCGTCCATCGTCGCGCCCGGATAGGCCTGCGACAGCTGCTCGGCGAGTTGTTCCAGTTCGCCGATGTCGGCCAGCGCCTGCGCGCCTTCACCCATGCCCAGCGGGTTGTCGCCGGAGAACTGCGACGAGCCGTCCCAGTCCTCCCCGGGCCGGGCCGCCTGCAGGTGGGAGTCAAGCCGATCCAGCGCCTGCATCAACGCCGGCGAGCCGAATGCCTGCTGCGCCAACGCATCCAATTCGGCCCGCTGATCCGGGCTCAGGCTGTTGCGGAACCGCTGCGCGGCCGCCGCCCGCTTGGCCAGCGAGTCCAGCAGCTCCTCGACATTCTGCGGGTTCTCCGGGAAGAACTCGCCGTGCTTGTCCATGAAGTCCTGGAAATCTTGTTGGGAGTCTTGCCCTTTCGAGTGCTTGTCCAACAAGTCGTTGAGGTCGTTGAGCATGTCGTTGACGCGCTGACGGTCCTCGTCGGTGGCGCCTTCCAGCGCCTCCTTCATGCCGGCGAAACGCTGGTCGAGCATCTCGCGACCGAGTAGATCCTTGATCTGCTCGTACTTCTGTCGCGCCTCGTCGCTGCGCCAGTCGTATTCGGAAAGTTCTTGCACGGCCTTGGCCGGGGACGGCGACAGCGCATCCAGTTGCAGCTCGCCAAAGCGGGCGTCGTCATCCAACGCGCGCGCCAGTTCCTTGCGCTCAGCCAGCACCGCATCGTCGAGCAGCTTTTTGATCTCCTGCAGGGTGCCGTCTAAGTTGTTCTCGCGCAGCAATTCTCGTCGCCGACGGTTGGCCTCCGCGGCCAGCCGGTCGGCTCCGGTCATGTTCTTGGTGCCGCGACGCATCAGCTCGGACAGCGCGCGTCGCGGCGACGTGCCCGCCATCACGTCCTGCCCGATCTGCTCGAGCGCCTCGCGCAGATCCACCGGCGGCGCGAGTGGATCGGGCCCGCCGGTGTAGGCCGAGTATTTCGCCGAATGACCTGACGAGTGACCTTTAGCCATAGACGGTTTCGCCTTCCCCGGACACCTTGTCGACGCGCTTGGCCAAATACAGTGCCTCTAAAGCCAACTCCAGCGCCGCGGCGCGTTCACCCTCGGATTCGGCGCCGAGCCGCTTGGCGATCGCCTCGATGATCGGCAGATCCGGCAGTGCCGCAAGCACGTTCTTGGCCGACACCCGCTCACCGGTCGTCACCGCGGAGCCGCCCTCGACCGCGGCGACCAGCGGGCCGACGTCGAGACCGCCGAGCGCTCTGGACGCGGTGTCGGCGGTGGCCCGGCGCAGCAGGTGTTCCAGCACGGCCTGCTCGCGTCCTTCTTCCCCGGACTCGAACTCCAGCTTGCCGCGCAGCACGGCGATCACCGTGCCCAGGTCGACCACCCGCGCCACCGGGTCCGACTCACCGAGCACCGCGCCGCGATGCCGCGCGGAGGCGGCAACGGTTTCGGCGGCGGCGATCGCGAACCGAGCCGACACCCCGGACCGTTGGTCGACCGAGGTGGACTCCCGCAGGTAGCGGGCGAACCGGGCGATCACCTGGACCAGGTAGTCGGGCACCTGGGCGCTCAGATGGGCCTCCTGACGGATCACCCCGACCTCCGCGTCGAGCTCCAGCGGGTAGTGCGTACGGATCTCGGCGCCGAACCGGTCTTTGAGCGGGGTGATGATGCGGCCGCGGTTGGTGTAGTCCTCGGGGTTGGCGCTGGCGACGACGAGCACATCCAGCGGCAGCCGCAGGGTGTAGCCGCGAACCTGAATGTCGCGCTCCTCCATCACATTGAGCATCGACACCTGGATGCGCTCAGCCAGGTCGGGCAGCTCGTTGACCGCGACGATGCCGCGGTGCGCCCGCGGAATCAGGCCGTAGGCGATGGTCTCGGGGTCGCCCAGACTGCGGCCTTCGGCGACCTTGATCGGGTCGATGTCACCGACCAGGTCAGCAACGCTGGTGTCGGGGGTGGCCAGCTTCTCGGTGTAGCGCTCGCTGTGGTGCCGCCACTCGACCGGCAGATCGTCGCCGAGGGTGGCGGCCTTGCGGATCGACTCCGGGGTGATCGGGCTGTACGGATGCTCGCCGAGCTCGGCGCCACCGATCACCGGCGTCCACTCGTCCAGCAAGCCGGTCAGCGCCCGCAGCAGGCGCGTCTTGCCCTGACCGCGTTCACCGAGCAGCACGAAGTCGTGGCCGGCGATCAGCGCCCGTTCCAGCTGCGGTAGGACGGTGTCCTCGAATCCCAGAATGCCTGGCCAGATTTCGTCACCCTCGGCCAGCGCCGTCAGCAGGTTTTCCCGGAGTTCTTGCTTGACGCCCCGTTCGCGATGGCCGGCGGCACGTAGTTCGCCGACGGTGCGGGGCAGGTTATTCGCAGCGGTCACCACACCACGCTACGACGACACGGCGGGTAACGGCACGCCCCCGGGTCACCTTGGCAAGAACAAGGCCGGGCAATCGCGTGGATTGCCCGGCCTTGCCGAGGTGAATTGTGCGACTAGCTGATGGTGACGGTGGCCTTCTCGTCACCCTCTTTCCAGGTGATCGTGCCGTGCTCGAACGTCGACTTGTAGGAGCCGTCGGGTTCCTTCGTCTCGTCAGCGGTCGGATAACCCAGCTTGCCCTGCGAAGCCTGCGCGTCATTCCATGCGTCGCGGATCTTGCCCCAGACCAAGTAGACGGGGCCGCCATTCTTGTAGATCAGGACTCCACCGTCGTACTGCTGGTAGACGCCCGTGTTGTCGGCGGTGGGTTTCTGGTTGTCGTACGGTGCTCCCAGATCCTTCTTTTGCTCGTCGGTGAGGGTCTCAAACTTGGCCAGGATCGGGCCCTCCACGGTGTACTCAGTGCCGTTCTTCCCGGCGATCTGGGTCGAGGTCGGTGCAGCCGCACTCGTCGACGGCTCGGCGGCGGTCGATGACGTCATCGCGGATGCCGATGACGACGCCGCCGAACTCGAGGATTGGCTCGTGTTGTTCGTCTGGTGACATCCCGCACCGATCAGAGCGAATACTGCAATTGCGACTGAGAACGACGCTGTCCTTTTGCTTATCGCGCGCATGTTTTCCTCTCGAATACCTTTCGAATCGCTCAGGACTCGTCCGGTAGACGGGCCCGAATTTTGACTCTAGGCCGAAGCGATCTTGAGCGGAAGAAAATCGGGGTGACCTAAATCGGCACATAGCGATGCTTTGCACAGCGGTCGGCAGACGTTCAAGCGCGCGCCACCGAGTGGCCCAGGCAACTATCGCCGAACATCGACACCAAGCTCACAGTGGTACACGCCCAGCTGCCCGATACCCTCAGTACCGTGAATTCCCCCGACTGGTGTGATCGACCCAAGACGGCGCACTTCGGCCCCGCATCGTGGCAGTCCAGCGTGCTCGCCCTGCTCACCGCGATCTTCGTCCGGCCGCTGCTGGGCGCCCTCACCGTAATCGGCCTCCTCGTCAACCGCTTCCGCCCCGACGCCCTGCAGCGGGCGCGACTCGACGGGATCGACCGCCCGCTGGGGCTGATTCCGCCGTTGCCCGGCACTGATATCACACGGATCTTGTTGCCGCACTGCCCGGCCGAATGGGTCGTCGCGCCGGAAGCCCGAGATTCCAATTCACTCATCGTCTATTTCCACGGCTCTGCTTTGGTGACCCTGGGACTCAACTCCCATCGCCGTTTCGTCAGCAGGCTGTCGGCAACTACCGGCGCGAAGGTATTGAACGTCGGCTATCGACTGGCGCCGCAAGCCAGCATCGAAGAAGCCGTCGCCGACGGATTGGACGGTTACCGCTACGCGCTATCGCAGGGCTTCGCCCCCGAACGCATCGTGCTGGCCGGCGATTCGGCGGGCGGACTGATGGCCGCCGACGTCGCACTCGCGGCACGTGACGCCGGCCTGCCGGTGCCGGCCGGTCAGGCGCTGATGTCGCCGCTGACGTCATCGGACATGAGCCTGAAATATCGGGCTCTGAAAGACCACCGCGACGTGATGTTCCCGTTCATGACGGTGAAGTTCATCTACGACGTGTTCGCCACCGTCAACGGCACCCGACCGCCGCCGGTGATGCCGCCGGAGGCAGACCTGCACGGCCTGGGCCCGTTCCTGCTGCAGGTGGGCACCCACGAGATGCTGCTCAACGACACCTTCGCGCTGGCCGAACGGCTGCGGGCGCACAACGTCGAAGTCTGGGTTCAGCAGTGGCACAAGGCCATGCACATGTTCCAACTGAGCTTCGACGTCAACCCCGACGCCCGCCGCGCGGTCGACGAGGTCGCGGCCTTCATCCGCTACGCGACGACGGTGCAGGATGAGATAAGCGCCTGAAGCGCAGTGGGCTCCTAATGGGCGAAGTGCCGGGCGCCGGTCAGGTAGAGCGTTACGCCGGCCTTTTCGGCCGCCGCAGTCACCTCGTCGTCGCGCACCGACCCGCCCGGATGCACGATCGCCTTGACGCCTGCGGCGGTCAGCGTCTCCAGACCGTCCGGGAACGGGAAGAACGCATCTGAGGCCGCAACGGCGCCGCGGACCCGATCTCCGCCGCGCTCGACCGCCAGCCGTGCTGCGTCGACGCGGTTTACCTGGCCCATGCCGATGCCGATGGTCGCGCCGCCGCCGGCGATGACGATCGCGTTGGATTTGACCGCGCGGCAGGTGCGCCAGGCAAAGGCCAGATCCGCCAGCGTGGTCGGGTCGGCCGGGGCACCGGTCGCCAATGTCCAGTTGAGCGGGTTGTCGCCAGGCGCGTCGATCTGGTCGCGCTGCTGCATCAGCATCCCGCCACTGATCTGACGGCGCTCGGTGTCGTCATCCATCGGCTCGGCCGCCACCAGCACCCGGACGTTCTTCTTGCGCGCCAACACATCAACGGCGCCCGGTGCGTAGGCGGGCGCCACGATCACCTCGGTGAAAATCGTGCTCACGTACTCGGCCATCTCGACGGTGACTTCGGTGTTGGCCGCGATTACTCCACCGAACGCGCTGAGCGGGTCGCACTCGTGGGCTTTGCGATGCGCGTCGGCGACCGAATCCGACGAGACCGCTATCCCGCACGGGTTGGCGTGCTTGATGATCGCCACGCAGGTCTGCTCGTGGTCGAAGGCGGCCCGCCACGCCGCGTCGGCGTCGGTGAAGTTGTTGTAGGACATCTCTTTTCCATGCAGCTGCTCGGCCTGCGCCAGACCGGGCCACCCGCCGTCGTCGACATAGAGCGCGGCCTGCTGATGCGGGTTCTCGCCGTAGCGCAACTGGGTCGAGCGTCGCCACGTCCCGGCGACCCACTCCGGGAAAGCCGCGGCCGGCTCCTCGGGCGCCAGCGTCGACTCCATCCAGCCGGCCACCGCGACGTCGTACTCGGCGGTGTGCCGAAATGCCAATGACGCCAGCTTCTTTCGCTCAGCCAAGGTGAAGCCGCCGCTGCGCACCGCGGCGAGCACTCCATCGTAGCCAAGCGGATCGGTCACCACCGCCACGCTCGGGTGGTTCTTGGCCGACGCGCGGACCATCGACGGTCCGCCGATGTCGATCTGCTCGACGCACTCGTCGACACCTGCGCCGGACTCAACGGTCTCGCTGAACGGATACAGGTTCACCACCACCAACTCGAACGCCGCGATGCCGAGTTGCTCGAGCGCCGCAGCGTGCTCGGGTTTGCGAAGATCGGCAAGCAGCCCGGCGTGCACCCGCGGATGCAGGGTTTTGACCCGGCCGTCGAGCACCTCCGGGAAGCCGGTCAGCTCCTCCACCGGCGTCACCGCAATACCTTTGTCAGCAATGGTTTTCGCGGTTGATCCGGTGGAGACGATCTCCACGCCCGACTCGGCAAGACCGCGGGCCAGGTCGACCAGACCGGTCTTGTCGTAGACGCTGATCAACGCGCGGCGAATCGGCCGCTTCGCGTCATAGGTGCTCATCCGATAGTCGCCTTTCGTCCGATCCAGGTCACGCCGCCGGTCGCCACCGCGGCTATCACATCTACCAAGAGCCGTCGTTCAACGACCTTGATGCGCTCATGCAGGGTCTGTTCGTTGTCATCGTCGAGCACCGGGACGGCCTGCTGGGCAAGTATCGGGCCGGTGTCGGTGCCGGCGTCCACCAGGTGCACCGTGCAGCCGGTGACTTTCACGCCGTGGGCCAGCGCGTCGGCCACTGCGTGTGCGCCGGGAAATGCCGGCAGCAGAGCCGGATGCGTGTTGAGGGTGCGGCCTTCGAACTTCGAAAGAAATTCTGGTCCAAGGATTTTCATGAATCCCGCAGCGATGACGAGATCCGGCGAATGTGTGGCCGTAGCCTCGGTGAGTGCGGCGTCCCATGCGCCGCGGTCGGGATGGTCCGCGAGCCGCACCCGGAACGTCGGCAGCGACGCGTTAGCTGCGATGTCGGCCGCCGGACAGTCGCGATCAAGGCCGACTGCGACGACCCGCGCCGGATAGTCGCCGACGGCGGAGTCCAGCAGGGACGCCAGCAGCGAACCAGTACCCGATGCCAACACCACCAATCGTGCCGGTGCACTGGGAGGCACGCGGAACGGTTGCTGCACAGGCCGAGCCTAGCTGTCGTCGTCCGGCGACGATGCGGGCTGGTCCGCGGCCCGAGAAGGAGCCGGACCATCAGGTCCGTCCGGCGACGATGCGGGCCGGTCCGGCGGGAGATCGATGCCCGACTCGGTTGCTGACGTGTCGTGGGCCGCCACATCCGCGCCCGGATCGTCGGCCTCGAATTCAATCAACGGCTCGTCGTCCGGTTCGGCCGGCGGCGGCGTGGCCCGCTTGGGCTTTCGGGGCCGGTATCTGATGCCGCCGGACAGAGCGACGGTGAGCCAACCAACGGCGGTGAACCACAGGAAGACCGCGAACCCGAACGTGCTCTGGTCGAGTCCGACGCCGCCGAAGTTGCCCAACTGGCCGCTGCCGGCATAGCCGAGCAATGCCAAGGTCAGCGCTGCCACCAGTGCCGCAATCCCCAACTTGGCCATCGCGTCGGACAGCGGTAACGGCCGGCGCGCGCACTGCTGTCCGAGGGCCACACCCGATGATGCTCCGACGATCAGCAGCGCAACCCAGGCCGGACCCAGTGGCGGGTGCGGCGCCGCGGCCAGCACCGGCAGCGCCGGGATGTCCCCACCGAAGACGGTGAACGAGCTGAACGTCGCAAAACCCAAGTGGGCGCTGGATCCCACGGCCATCGCGGCGGTCGCGACGATCACGTTGGGCACGTACAGGATCGAGAGCAGGGTCAGGCTGAACTGGCCGAATATCGAGTTGGTGATCGCGTACAGGTCCTGCATCGTCGACCAGTGCACGACCAGCGAGGCCGCCGTCACCATTCCCGACAGCCCGAGCAACGCCAGCACGCCGGCCATTGCCGCGCGTAGTGAATCGCCCAGCCAATCCGGCAGCGGCGACGCCGCGAGGACCCGGCGGCCAACCCGCGAACCCACCCCGATGAACGCGCCGATGGCGTGCACGACCAGCACGCTCAGGAAAGCGCGCAACGCGCTCGGCGTCTGCAACTCGGTGATGACCGATCCCGCATCGTGGATGACGGCGAGCGCGATCGCGGCGATCAGCAGCGGTCCGCCCAGGGCCGACGCGACGATCCACCGGATGGCGAACCACGAGGCGGTCGTCGTGGTGGCCAGTGCGGTAGCGCGCGCGGTACCCCACACCATCAGCAGCACCGGAAGCAGCGGCATCACACCCAGCTCGCGGCCGCCGATCGAGATCGGCACCTGATGCACACCGAGCCACATGCTGGCGATCGCACCCAGCGCGCCGGTCATGTCGCTGTTGGCAATCACCAGCTGCAACAACGTCACCGCGGCGATGATCACCAACGCCACCACGGCGGGGCCGAACGCGACCCGCAGAAGGTCACGGGCCTGGTTGGCGCCAGGGGTTCGACTGTCCGGCGTCACGGTTTGAGGACGTTACCTACCAGGTCCCCTGGTCGGCGACCCGCCGCGCCCGACAGTGCACGTTTAAGACTGTGACGGGCCCGACGGCGAGGACGGCGCCTGCGGCTGCTGACCCGAGCCGAACGAGTGCTGGCCGTGGGCAGAACCGCCCTGATCCGAGGAGTTGCCCTGCCCCGCACCGCCGGAGCCCGACGACGGCGGCGGGCTGAAGCTCGGGAAACCCGTTGGCGGGGTGGGCGATCCGTGCTGCGACTGTGCCGAGCTCTGCTGCGGTCCGGGTTGCGCGCTGAAACCGCCGGTTGTCGGTCCGGAGGGGTAGCCGCCGTACTGGGTTCCGTAGCCGGACTGGCCGTAAGGAGGCTGCTGCTGACCGTAGTAGCCGCCGTACTGCCCGTAGTACTGGTCGTACTTGGGCCGCGGCGCCGGCGGGGTGATCACACCGGCGTCCAGCAAGAGCGCGGTGATGGCGAGCACGGCCTGGACCACGCCCGAGCCCACCGCGATCCACAGCGCCCACCCGCGACCCGATGCTCCGATGGTGTCCTCGATCAGCAGCAGGCCGCCCAGCGTCGCGACCGCGGTGACCACCGCGGAGAAGTTCTTGGCCTTCGGCAGCAGGCTGACGCCGGCCAGCAGGCCCGCCAGCAGCGCCAAGTCGACCGGCAACGTGCTGCCGCTTTCGACGAGCTCGTCGCCGTTGGGGAGGATGCGGGTGATCATCGGGCCGTAGCTCACCAGGTAGATCGCCAGGCCCAGCACCAGCACCCCGATGGTCAGATATTCCTTCAGGTTGCTTTCACCCTCGTCGCCCTTGTTGAACGACGCCGCGGCGGGAGCCGCGTACGAGCCGGACGACTGCGCGGGTGGATATCCGGGACTGCCGGGCGGGTAGGTCATGACTTCTCCTGTGCCTTCCGATGCGGTTGCAGCGCCACTGTCATGCGGCGCTGGTACTCCCGCGCGCCGCTCCTCGCGAGGCTACCTGGTAACTCTCAACGAATGCCGTGGCGCAAGCTGGCGCGGGCATTGCGACGCGCGCCGATCGTCCACGTTAGCGCACCTCGGGCAGTCCGCCGGCGCGGACCTCCGCGCGGTATCGCGCCCGTATACCCACCCCCGGTGGTTGCCCGCAAGACTGGAACACGTTCTAATTCATCCATGGACTTCGGGCTTGTGCTGTTCACCAGCGATCGCGGAATCACCCCGGCGGCGGCTGCCACTCTCGCCGATAACCACGGGTTTCAGACGTTCTACGTGCCCGAGCACACCCATATCCCGATCAAGCGCGAAGCGGCGCATCCGACCACCGGCGACGAATCGCTGCCTGACGACCGCTACATGCGCACGTTGGATCCGTGGGTAAGCCTGGGGGCGGCCTGCGCCGTCACCTCGCGGGTGCGGCTGTCCACCGCGGTGGCACTGCCGGTCGAACACTATCCGATCACTCTGGCCAAATCCATCGCGACGCTCGATCACCTCTCCGGTGGGCGAGTCAGCCTGGGCGTCGGGTTCGGCTGGAACACCGACGAACTCGCCGACCACAACGTGCCGCCCGGGCGGCGCCGCACCATGCTGCGCGAATACATCGAGGCGATGCGAGCACTGTGGACCGAAGAGGAAGCCTCCTACGATGGCGAGTTCGTCAACTTCGGGCCCAGCTGGGCGTGGCCCAAGCCGGTCCAGTCGCACATCCCGGTGCTGGTCGGCGCGGCCGGCAACGAGAAGAACTTCAAGTGGATCGCGCGCAGCGCCGACGGCTGGATCACCACGCCGCGCGACTTCGACATCGACGGGCCGGTGAAGTTGCTGCAGGACACCTGGGCCGCCGCCGGCCGCGACGGCGCGCCGCAGATCGTGGCGCTGGACTTCAAGCCGGTGCCCGAGAAATTGGCGCACTGGGCCGAGCTCGGCGTCACCGAGGTGTTGTTCGGATTGCCCGACAAGTCCGAAGATGAGGTCGCCGCATATGTGGAGCGACTGGCCGGCAAGCTGGCGGCGGCGGTCTAGCCGCTGAATCCGATCGGAGGCGCATCGTGACAGCCGACGACGAGCCGGGCCGGCACTTCCCATTTCGCTACGAGTCCCGCTTGGCCCCGATATGGCTGCCGTTTCGGCTGTGGCCCGGCGCTCAGGGTGTCACCGTGACCGATGATGGCCGGCTGATCGCACGCTACGGGCCGCTGCGCGTGGACACGCCGCTGTCGCAGATTCAGGGTGCGCATATCACCGGGCCCTACCGGTGGTGGACCGCTGTGGGGGCGCGGCTGTCGTTGGCCGACGACGGACTGACGTTCGGCACCAACGCAACTCAAGGCGTGTGCATCCATTTCGAGCCGCGGATTCACCGCGTGATCGGGCTGCGTGACCACTCGGCACTCAACGTGACCGTCGAGGACTGCGAAGGCCTGGTCGCCGCGCTGACCGACTAGCCAGTGACGGAACGGCCGACTCGCTAGCCGAGCGAAGCCTGGTTGATGTCCTCGTCGGTCGACTTCACGGTGATCCTGGCACCCAACGGGTCACCGTCGGTCATCAACGCCACCAGGTCCTCGTCCTCGGTGAGCGCCATGAACCGCGAGCCGTCGTCCTCGAGCCGACCGATGATGACACCGGTCGTCGTCGGCCAGTCGTACCGTACGGAGTACGTCTCAATGATGCCCGTGCCGTTGGCGTTTCGAGTGACCGGCACCTTCGGCAGTGCGGCGATGTCCTGCTGCAATGCCTTACTACGGTCGGCCGCCCACTCGCCGGGTTCCGTGGAGTACACGCCCACCGAATACTTGCTCATCACACCGCCGTTGGCGCCGACGAGCCCGAACGAGCCCGGCTTGTCGCGCATGGCGGCCACGGTCTCCGCGATACCGTGCAGCGAATAGCTGTTGCCGGGGCCACCGAAATACGGCAGGCCTCCGGTGAGCGTCAAACCGCGTGGGTCGTCGGCGGTGAGCCCGAAGTCATCGCACACCGCGAAGACCGGGAACGGGAAGCAGCTGTACAGGTCGAACGTCGTCACGTCGTCGATGCCGATGTCGGCGACCCGGAGCGCTTCTGCCACAGCCTGTTTGGCGGAGTAGCTGATACTCACGTCGACGCGGTCCAGCAAGTCCTGCTCGGTCTGATCGGCATGCCCGCGCAGATAAACCCACTTGTCCTCGGGCACCCCGAGCCGGCGGGCCGCCGCCACCGACATCACCACAGCGGCGGCGCCTTGATTGACGGTGTCGCGCGCCACCAGCAGCCGCGGATACGGATCGCAGATCATCCGGTTCTCGTCGGTGACGGTTTCGATCTCCACCACCGACCGTTCCACCGGCGAGGACGAGAACGGGTTCTTTGCAGCCACTTTGGACAACGGGGCGAAGAGCTCGGCCATCACGTGCCGATAGTCGGCGACGCTGAGCCCGACCCGCGCTCTGCGGGCGTTGTCGAGCAGTCCGTATTGCACGGGCGCTCCGGTCAGCCCGTGCTTCGCGGTGTACTCGCTCATGTACTGCTCGAAACCATATCCACGGTCCTCGAGCTGGCCACCGACGTGCTCGGTGAAGTCCGGCTTGTCGTCGCGTCCGGCGAAGTACTTCGCCGTGGACCCGGGCTCGGACCCGAGGATCAACGCGACCTCGATGTCACCGGCGGCGATCGCCCCGGCGAACTCCGTCATCAGCTTCTGCGGACCGTTGCCGCCGATAGGCTCAAGCACCGCACGGGCCGGATCGGCGCCGACCCGGTTGGCCACCGATCGCACGTAGTTGTCGGAGCAACCGAGCGGCGGCTTCGTGAACGGAGTGCAGATCTCGAACTGACGCAAGCCGGCGAACACTTCGATGGCCCCCGCCACCGTGCTGACGTCCGCGCCGGTGTCAGCGAGCGCGGCGCGCACCGCCTGGGTCGCCAGGTCGACTGAGGACATGCCCCGATAACCGGCATCGTCGATGCGCTCGGTGAACTGGCCCACTCCGACAACGACGGGAGTGCGCGGATCGACCTCCATTACAGGCCTCCTGGCAAGTGTTAATTCGTCAGGCTAACCGAAACCTGTAACGTGTTCCAATTTTGCAGCGAGCAGTGAACTCCTACAGGCTCTCCAGGATTTGCCGTGCGAGCGCGGCGGTTTCCGACGGGGTCTTGCCGACCTTGACACCGGCGGCTTCCAAAGCTTCTTTCTTGGCGGCGGCGGTGCCGGACGAGCCGGACACGATGGCGCCGGCGTGGCCCATCGTCTTGCCTTCCGGCGCAGTGAATCCCGCGACGTAGCCGACGACCGGCTTGGTCACGTTGGCCTTGATGTAGTCGGCGGCACGCTCCTCGGCGTCCCCACCGATCTCACCGATCATCACGATGAGCTTGGTCTCGGGGTCCTTCTCGAAGGCCTCGATCGCGTCGATGTGGGTGGTGCCGATCACCGGGTCTCCGCCGATGCCGATCGATGTGGAGAACCCGAAATCACGCAGCTCGAACATCATTTGGTAGGTCAGCGTGCCGGACTTGGACACCAGGCCGACGGGTCCCGAGCCGGTGATGTTGGCCGGCGTGATGCCGACCAGCGCCTGACCGGGGGTGATGATGCCTGGGCAGTTCGGCCCGATGATGCGGGTCTTGCCGCCCTTGGACAGGTTGTAGGCCCAGGCATAGGCACTGTCCTGCACCGGGATTCCCTCGGTGATAACCACCAGCAGCGGGATCTCGGCGTCAATCGCCTCGATGATGGCGTCCTTGGCGAACTTCGGCGGCACGAAGATGATCGACACGTCGGCGCCGGTCTTCTCCATCGCTTCAGAGACGCTGCCGAACACTGGCAGCTCGACGATCTGGCCGCCCTTGTTCTCATGCGTGACGGTGGTGCCGGCCTTGCGCGCGTTGACGCCGCCGACGATCTGAGTGCCCGCCCTCAGCATGCGGGCGGTGTGCACGGTGGCCTCGCTACCGGTGATGCCCTGGACGATGACCTTGCTGTCTGCGGTCAGGAATATAGACATTGAGTGATGGGTCCTTTCGCCTCAGGCGCTCGCGAGCTCGGCGGCTTTGTCAGCGGCCTCGTCCATCGTCGGTACGACTGTCACCAGCGGGTGGTTGGCCTCGGCCAGGATGCGCCGGCCTTCGTCCACGTTGTTGCCGTCCAAGCGGACCACCAGCGGCTTGTTGGCGTCGTCGCCGAGGATCTTCAGCGCCTGCACGATCCCATTGGCCACGGCGTCACACGCGGTGATGCCACCGAACACGTTGACGAACACGCTCTTGACCTGTGCGTCACCCAGGATGACGTCGAGACCGGCGGCCATCACCTCTGCCGAGGCACCACCACCGATGTCGAGGAAGTTGGCCGGCTTGACCCCGCCGTGCTTCTCGCCCGCGTAGGCCACGACATCCAGCGTCGACATGACCAGCCCGGCGCCGTTACCGATGATGCCGACCTCGCCGTCGAGCTTGACGTAGTTGAGGTCGTGCTCCTTGGCCTTGAGCTCCAGCGGGTCGGTGGCGTCGCGGTCCTCGAACTCTGCATGACCCGGCTGCCGGAAGTCAGCGTTGCCGTCGAGCGTCACCTTGCCGTCCAACGCCAGGATCTGATTGTCGGGCGTCCGCACCAGCGGGTTGACCTCGACCAAGGTGGCGTCCTCGCCAACGAAGACCTCCCACAGCTTGGCGATGGTGACCGCCGCGGCGTCGAGCACCTCGGCCGGCAGGTGGCCCTGTTCGGCGATCGAGCGGGCGAATGCCACATCGACACCCTTGACCGCATCCACCGGGACCTTGGCCAGCCGTTCGGGCTTGGTGGCCGCGACCTCCTCAATCTCCACGCCGCCCTCCACCGAGCACATGGCCAGGTAGGTGCGGTTGGAGCGGTCGAGCAGGAAGGAGATGTAGTACTCCTCGGCGATATCGCTGGCCTCGGCGACCAGCAGCTTCTTCACGACGTGGCCCTTGATGTCCAGGCCGAGAATGTTCTTCGCGTGGTTGTAGGCGTCATCGGCGGTCGCGGCGTATTTCACGCCACCTGCCTTGCCACGTCCACCGACCTTGACTTGCGCTTTGACCATCACCGGGTGACCGATCTCTTCGGCGATGGCCTTGGCCCCGTCAGCGGTGTCTGTCACTCGGCCGGGCGTCGTTGGGACGTTGTGCTTGGCGAACAGCTCCTTCGCCTGATACTCGAAAAGATCCATGGGCTCACTTCTGTGTGTCGGCCTATATGTAAGCGAGCCGGGGTTTTCCGACGCCCGCTTGCGGGAACTGTATCGACACGGCCTTAACGTTCCGTCGTCGGCATCGGTGGATGTGTCAGATCTCACCGGGCGGTTGATCGTGATTCAAATCACAATCCCCGGCGGATTTCTGGCTTAGCTTGCGACCTCCCCAGGTCGCCGGTTAACGTCGCAGGGTCCAGATAACGTTATGGTTACGGCTCGAGGGACAATCAGGTTGACCCAGCAAATCCCGGCACCGTCTCCTGTGCAAGGAGAGCTTTCGGCGTCGCGCGGCAGCTTGTCAGCACCTAGTCGCAACGAAGTCACCGACATCATTCCTTTCAATGAGTTCGGCAGGCTCGACGACCTGGATTTCAGCGCCAACTCGCACTTCGACAAAGAAGCGCAGGTCCTGCGCGCGCCTGAGCTCGACGACCTGGACGACACCGACAACCTCGTCGTGATGAACCTGGCCGGCCCCAGCGTGTCCGAGCGCCGCATCGATCCGCTTCGGCGTGACGGGCACCGCGGTAATGGCGACGCGGATCTGATGGCCCGGCGCGGGCAGCACCGCAAACAGCTGACCGGCCCGGCTCGAGGTCGCGTGCTGATCGGCGCGATGGCGGCCGGCGCCGCCGCCGCCGCCGCGCACTCCGCCACCGAGGCCCCAGACCACTCCAAGGCCGAGACCGTGCTGGCTGCCCAAGCCGCAGCGACCAACGGTGGGCCGATCAGCACCTCCGGCGGCGGTATGCAGATGGTGACCGTGAAGCCGGCCGCGAACGTCGCCGTCCACAACGCGGAGCTGGCCCACGGCGTGGCGTTCGCTCAGGAACGCGCCCAGCGTGAGGCCAGGCTGCAGCAGCCGCTGTTTGTCATGCCGACCAAGGGCATCTTCACCTCGGGCTTCGGCTACCGGTGGGGCGTCCTGCACGCCGGTATCGACCTCGCGAACTCGATCGGCACACCGATCCACGCGGTCTCCGACGGCGTCGTCATCGACGCGGGCCCGACCGCCGGCTATGGCATGTGGGTCAAGCTGCGTCACGCCGACGGCACGGTCACGCTGTACGGCCACGTCAACACCACCATGGTCAGCGTGGGTCAGCGTGTGATGGCCGGCGACCAGATCGCCACCATGGGCAACCGCGGGAATTCCACGGGGCCGCACTTGCACTTCGAGGTACTGCTGGGCGGCACGCAGCGGGTGGACCCGGTGCCGTGGCTGGCCAAACGGGGCCTGTCTGTCGGCACCTTCGCCGGTTGACCGGTGACCGACCCGAACAGTCCCACACCAGGCGATCGCCCGCCTCCCGAAGCGCCAAGCGGGCCCATGCGCGCCGCCACCGGTCCTGAGCAGGCCCCTCAAACGCGCATCATTCGCCGGGCGCCGACCGGGCCCCTGCCGCAGACGGTCGACGACGCCCGCACCACGCACATCCCGCGCCCGCCGTCGCCCCCGCAATACGCTCCGCCGAGCGGGCCACCCGCGATAGCACGCGCCCCCTACGGCGAACCCAGCCGGACAACGGCGGTGGCCGCCGCGGCCGTCAGCATCATCAGCGGCTGGGCCACTTCGGTGGTGGCGACCGATCTGATCGCGGGCTGGTGGAGATCGGACCGGCTGTTCTGCGTTGCAGTGGCATTCCTTGCGCTGGTGTTCGCTCTTGCGACGATCTCCGGGGTGATCCTGCTGCTGCTACGCCAACCGCTGAGCCGCTACCTGATCGTGGCGGGCGCCGTGGTCGCGATCTTGACCTACCTCGGGGTGTTCATCGCCGGCGCGCGGGTGGCCTGGATCGTGCACACC
>DATDLZ010000091.1:0-7750 GCA_036519055.1 Mycobacterium sp. | reverse complement strand
GGTTAACCCGGGGCTGCAGGTCACGCCACAGCATCGAACCCAGCGCGTCCTGGCGGCGCGCGACGTCGGAGTCGTGTTGAAACCGGATCGTCAGGGTGGAGTCCAGGTAGCTGGGTGCGAACGGGTCGGCGCCGGCCGCCGCGAGCGCGGCGCCGACGGCGGGGTCAAACGGCGCCATCACCACCTGCGGCGACAGCCGCCGCGGTGCGGTGTCCGAGGTCTGGGGTACCGGCGCATTGGAGTCGCCCGCGAACGAGTCCGCGGCGGCGATCACCACCGTGTTGCCGTTGGCGCTCAACAGGTCCACGCTCTTGCGGGTCAGCGAGCCGTCGGGGATCAGGGTGGCGCCGCGGACCGCGGCGACGCCCAGGATCTGGTCAACGACGTCACCGGCGCCGCTGGTGGCGGTCGCGCTGAGGGCGGGGTCACCGATGCGCTGCACGGCGTCGAGGTCGGCCTGGGCGTAGGGAAGAGGCGCGACGCACATCCGGTGGGCCAGTGCGCGCGCCCGGTTGAGCCAGGTCGCGGCCGCGGCCTGGCCGGTGCCTGGATGTGTCGGCGTGGCGGGTTGCTGGGCGGGCCCGTCGGGGGAGTCGGAGACGACGTAGCCGGCGGTCATCGCGTTGACGGTGACCAGCAGGTCCGGGTCGACGGCGAGGCACACCGAGCGGCTGACGGCGCCGTCGGGGTCGACTTCGTGGCTGGTGGCGAACTCGGCGGCGGCTAGTAGAACGTCCAACCGGCCGCCGGTGGCCAGCGACGTGGCCAGCTCATCGTCCATCAGCCGGACCGGGATGGTGCCGCCCGGCACGCCGGGCGCCAGCCGGGGCCGGTCGGCCAGCGGCCACAGCATGGTGACCGGTACGGGTTTGGAGGTATCGGGTGCGACCACGGCGCTCAGCGTGTCGCCGGACGTGTCGAGTGGATCGGCCGGGACGCCCACCACCGGCAGCAGGAATCGGGCGTTGTCCAGCCGTGCCGGTTCGCCGTAATCGGGCGTGCCGTTGACGTTGACCAGCAGCGGGTAGACGCCGGGCGCGTTGATATCCAGCGAATGTTTGGTCGCCGAGCGAATCGGGGCCGACAACGTGAATTTCGTCTTCTGGCCGCGCCGTAGCTCGGGGGACACCGTCACGAACTCCTCGGCGGCCTGGTACTGGTCGGTGCCGCCGTCGAGGTTGGTACGCAATCCCGCCGAGTTGGACACGGCCGGGGCGTGTTCGAGGCGAATCATCACGTCGCGGACCGGCCGGTCGCCGATGTTGGTCACGGTCCCGGTGACGGTCACGATCGGCTCGCTGGTCGTGGTGGCGACCTGTGGTGTGACCTGATCGATCCGGACCTGAACGAAGGGGATCGCGCCGGGTTCGCCCGCGGCGGCGGTGGGCAACACTGCACCGGCGCCCAGGATGCCGACGACCGCCAGCAGGCGCAGCAGGGCCGCCCGCCGGAGTCGCGGCGCCGTCGAACCGCTGTCAATCCCCGCGAGCGAGTGGTGCCCCAACCTCGATTTGCTCTGCATCGTCGTCGGAGGCTACGGCCCGGGACCGCGACCGTTCTTGCGGCCTCGGGCGGACTCGTCGGGCCGACGGATCCGGGTGCGGGAATGGGTTTGCGGACGCCGCCGCGGTGAGGTGGGCGGCAGCGGCGGCAGCGCGGCGAGGCCGTCGCTCTGCAGCTTGTCGATCAGCTCGTCGGCCACCTCGGCCAGCCGGCGTTCGTCGGCGTACGCCAGCCGGGACGGCAGCTCGGGGATCGGCACCCATGCCACCTCGGCGACCTCCACGTCCTCGTCGGACAGCTCGCCGCCCAAAAAGCGCATCAGATAGTGATGCACGGTTTTATGTACTCGGCGACCGTCGGTGACGAACCAGTAGTCGATGCGGCCCAGGGCCGCCAGCACGCTGCCTTGTATCCCGGTCTCTTCGGCGACTTCCCGGATCGCGGTCTGTTCCGCGGTCTCGCCGAGCTCGATGTGGCCTTTGGGAAGCGACCACAGCATCCGGCCGCGTCGGTCGACGCGACCGATCAATGCCGCGACCTGCTCTTCGCGGGGGCGATCAATGTTGTCGATCACCAGTCCACCGGCCGACGTCTCGTGCACGGTCCGCAACCGCTCGGGTCCGCGGCGTGCCGAGCGGCGTTGCGCGGGCTTCGCTGGACCGGCTGGTGTGCCGCCGGCCACGGCCTCGTTGCCGGATTGGGCCTCGCCCGACCCTGCCGAGCGCCGACCGCGGCGCCTCCCGCGGCGCCGACGCGGTTGCGATTTTTCGCCGTCGGACACCCAAGCGATAGTAGCTGGCGTGCTCAGACGCTCTGGGCTCACTCGCCGCTAGTGAGCTGCACGATCAGGTCACGGTGCAGTCACAGAGCGCCGCATCGTCGTCCGACACCGCCTAGATTGTCGGACCCCTCAGCGGCCGCAGGGCGCCGCATGGTCGTCCGACTACGCTCTGTCCCGTGCCCGACGCTGCCCAGGATGCCGAGCTGCTGACCGCTGCCGCGGTCGCATTGAACAGGCATGCCGACGTCCTACGCGACCTCGGCGGGCTGTTCGCTGCCGCCGGCCACGAGCTGTATCTGGTCGGCGGCTCGGTGCGAGACGCGGTGCTGCAGCGGCCGATCACCGATCTGGACTTCGCCACCGACGCCCGCCCGGAGCAGCTGCAGAAATTGCTGCGGCCATGGGCCGACGCGCTGTGGGATATCGGCATCGAGTTCGGCACGATCGGCGCGGAGAAGAACCACCAGCGCCTGGAGATCACCACATTCCGGGCCGACCGCTACGACGGCGTATCCCGCAACCCGCAGGTGCGTTTCGGCGACTCCCTCGACGACGACCTGGTGCGCCGCGACTTCACCGTGAACGCGATGGCGGTGCACGTGACGGCGGCTGGCGCGGCCGAATTCGTCGATCCCCTAAAGGGTTTGGCTGCGGTGCGGGCCGGCATCCTGGATACGCCTGCGGCGCCGCAGGTTTCGTTCGGCGACGACCCGCTGCGGATGTTGCGCGCCGCGCGGTTCGTCTCGCAACTCGGCTTCACGGTTGCCCCGCGGGTGCGCTCAGCGATCGAGGACATGGCCTCCGAGCTGGGCAGGATCACCGCCGAGCGAGTCGCCGCCGAGCTGGACAAGCTGCTGCTGGGCGCCGATCCGGTCGCCGGTATCGAGCTGATGGTGCAGACCGGGCTGGGTGACGTGGTGCTGCCCGACGTCGGCGGCATGCAGATGGCGATCGACGAGCATCACCAGCACAAGGACGTCTACCAGCATTCGCTGACCGTGCTGCGGCAGGCGGTCGCCCTGGAGGACGAAGGTCCCGACCTGGTGCTGCGCTGGGCGGCGCTGCTGCACGACATCGGTAAGCCCGCTACCCGCAAGCACGAAGCCGATGGGGGAGTCAGCTTCCACCACCACGAGGTGGTGGGCGCCAAGATGGTCCGAAAACGGTTGCGCGCGTTGAAATATTCGAAACAGATCGTCGACGACGTCTCGCAGCTGGTGTATCTGCACCTACGGTTCCACGGTTACGGCGACGGCACATGGACCGACTCGGCGGTACGGCGATATGTCACCGACGCGGGACCGTTGTTGGGGCAGCTGCACAAGTTGGTGCGCGCCGACTGCACCACCCGCAACAAGCGCCGCGCGGCCCGGCTGCAGGCCAACTACGACGACCTCGAGGCGCGGATCGCGGAGCTGGCCGCCAAGGAAGACCTGCAGCGGGTGCGACCGGACCTGGATGGCAACGCGATCATGGACCTGCTCGGCATTCCGGCCGGCCCGCAGGTGGGCGAGGCGTGGCGGCACCTCAAGGAGTTGCGGTTGGACCGCGGGCCGCTGACCCACGAGGAGGCCACCGCCGAGCTGCTGTCCTGGTGGAAGGCCCGCGGGAACCAGTAGCTGCCCGGGCCGCGTCGAACTGGCATGGAGTATTGCCTGAGCGCCGGTGACGGCGCAGCAACGATGTGGGACCGCGGACCGGATCTCGACCTCAACGGCGACGGCCGGCTCGACGCGGTCGGCCTGGACTTCGACGGCGACGGTCTGGCCGACGACGCCCTGGCCGATCTGGACGGGGACGGCATCGCCGATCATGCCGTTCTCGACGTCGACGCCACCACGGAACGCTATTTCACCGACGACGGCTCGGGCACTTGGTCAGTGGCCACCGATCCACCCGCCCGTCAGGCGCGGCCGGGCTCCGAACTGCGCTGGTTCGGGCTGGACGGCGCCGAGCACACCGGTAAGCCGTTGTCCGACTTCGGCGCCGAGGGCCGTGCCGAGGTCCGGCTGCTCGACAGCGACGGCAACGGCCTGGCCGACCGGGCGATCACGTCCGGTGAGAACGGCGTCACGGGCTACGTCGACACCGACGGCGACGGGCGGTGGGACGTCAAGCTGACCGACGCCGACGGCGACGGCGCCGCCGACGCGGCCAGCGCGTTGGCGCCTAAACCGTAGATCCCCTTTGGCGGCAGCGGCCCGGTACTGTGACGGCCCATGAACTCCGACCAGTCGTCTTCTGACTCGGTGAGCGCTGCCCTGATCGAGATCCTGCGCGACGACCTCAACATCGACGTCAGCCGGGTGACGCGGGAGTCCCGGCTGGTGGACGACGTCGGCCTGGACTCGGTGGCCTTCGCGGTGGGCATGGTCGCAATCGAAGACAAGCTCGGGGTGGCGGTGTCCGAACAGGAGCTGCTCGGCTGCGACACCGTCGGCGACCTCGAGAACGTCATCCGGGCAAAGGTCCCGGTCGGCCAGTGAGCGTGCTGGCCACCGCCCTGTCCAGGGCGATGCGCGCCTCAGCTCACGACCTGGTGGTCTTCGACAAGGACGCTGACGCCTGGACGCGACACCCATGGTCGCAGGTCCACGCCCGTGCCGAGGGCATCGCGACCCGCATCCTCGACCAGCCGCAGCCGTCCGCGGTCGGCCTGGTCGGCGAGCCGACCGCGGACTTCGTTGCGGCCGTTCACGCGACCTGGCTGGCCGGCCAGACCGTGTCGATCCTGCCCGGACCGGTCCGCGGCGCCGACCCGCAGCAGTGGGCCCAGGCCACGCTGACCCGGTTCGCCGGCCTCGGCGTGCGCACGGTTTTCAGCCACGGCGCCGAACTCGGCCTGCTCAGCGGTGTCGATGGGCCGTTGACCGTGCTCGACCTCGGCGCCATCGTGCACGAACCGTCCACCGGCTTCACGCCGATCGGGGCTGCTGTCGAAACGCCCGCGGTATTGCAGGGCACCGCGGGCTCCACCGGAAATCCCCGCACCGCGCAACTGTCTGCCGAGGCGGTGCTGAATAACGTGAACGGCTTGCTCAGCCGCTTCGACGTCGACCCGGCGGTCGATGTCGGGTGTACCTGGCTGCCGCTCTACCACGACATGGGTCTGACGTTTCTGCTCAGCGGCGCGCTGACGGGGGCACCGATGTGGCTGGCGCCGACGTCGGCGTTCACCGCGTCACCGTTCCGCTGGTTGCGGTGGCTCAGCGAAAGCGGCGCCTCGCTGACCGCGGCGCCGAACATGGCCTACAGCATGATCGGCAAGTACGCCCGGCTGGTGTCCGACGTCGACCTGGGCCGGGTGCGGGTGACGATCAACGGCGGCGAGCCCGTCGACTGCGCCGGCATGGAGCGGTTCGCGAATGCGTTGAGCGGGTTCGGCTTTGACGCCGGCGCGCTAGCGCCGTCCTACGGGCTGGCCGAATCCACCTGCGCGGTCACCATCCCCGCGCCCGGCACCGGCCTGCTGTACGACGAAATCCGGTCCGCGGCAGATGATTCCGAACCGCGCCGGCAAGCGATTCTGGGCGAGCCGATCCCCGGGATGGAAATCCGGATCAGCCCGACGCCGCAGCGCTCCGCCGAACTGCCCGGTCGCGACGTCGGCGAGATCGAGATCCGCGGAACCTCAATGATGTCCGGGTATTTGGGCGGCACCCCGCTGGAACCCAGTGCCTGGTTCGCGACGGGAGATCTGGGCTACCTCACCGACGACGGCCTCGTGGTCTGCGGGCGGGCCAAGGAGATCATCACCATCGCGGGCCGCAACGTCTTTCCCGCCGAGATCGAACGGGTCGCCGCCGAAATACGCGGCGTGCGTGAGGGTGCCGTGGTGGCCGTCGGCACCAACGACGACACCACCCGGCCGGGATTAGTTATCACCGCCGAATTCCGCGGTCCCGACGAAGCCGGCGCCCGCAGCGAGTTGGTCGCCAAGGTGGCGTCCGAGTGCGGCATCGTGCCAGCCAACGTGGTGTTCGTCCGGCCGGGCTCGCTGCCCCGCACCTCGTCGGGCAAGCTGCGGCGGCTCGAAGTCAAACGCAACCTGACCGCGGTGACCACATGACCGCAGAGCTGAGCACCGACGACTACCGGGCGCTGCTCGACAGGGTATTCAATGACGACGTCGTCACGTGGACCGCGGAAGCCGAAGCCAGCGAACGGTTTCCGCGCAAGTTGATCGAGCATCTGGGTGAGAGCGGCGTGTTCGCGCACAAGTGGCGCAACGGTCAGCATCCCGATGTGCCCAAGCTCGTCGCGTTGGCGTTCGCATTGGGGCGGCTCGGCTCGGCGGGTATCGGTGTCGGCGTCAGCCTGCACGACTCGGCGATCGCCATCCTGCGCCGCTTCGCCCGATCGGATTACCTCAAGGACATCTGCGAGCAGGCCATCCGCGGTGAGGCGGTGCTGTGCATCGGCGCGTCCGAGGAGTCGGGCGGTTCGGACCTGCAGATCGTGGAGACTGAATGCCGTTCTGTCCGAGACGGATTCGAGGTTCGCGGCGTCAAGAAATTTGTGTCGCTGTCACCGGTGGCCGACCACATCATGGTGGTCGCCCGCGGCGTGGACCATGACCAGACCAGCCGGCACGGCAACGTGTTGGTGATCGCGGTGCCAGCGGCTCAGACCGACGTGCAGGTGCCGTACCGCAAAGTCGGCGCCGGACCGCTGGACACCGCCGCGGTGCACATCGACACCTGGGTGCCCGCCGATGCGCTGATCGCCCGTCCCGGGACCGGTTTGGCGGCGATTTCCTGGGGATTGGCCCATGAGCGGATGTCGATCGCGGGGCAGGTCGCCGGGGGCTGCCAACGGGTGCTCGGCATCACCCACGCCAGGATGCTCGAGCGCCGGCAGTTCGGCTCGACGCTGTTCGAGCACCAGGCGCTACGGCTTCGTCTCGCTGATCTGCAGGCCCGCGTCGACCTACTTCGCTACGGGCTCAACGGAATCGCGGCCGAGGGCCGACTTGATCTGCGGGCCGCGGCGGCGGTGAAGGTCACCGCCGCAAGGCTTGGCGAAGAGGTGCTGTCGGAGTGCATGCACATCTTCGGCGGCTCCGGCTATCTGGTCGACGAGACACCGCTCGGCCGCTGGTGGCGAGACATGAAGCTGGCCCGGGTCGGCGGCGGCACTGACGAGGTGCTGTGGGAATTGGTTGCCGCGGCAATGAAACCCGACTACGACGGCTACCACGACCTGAACGGCTAGCGCGCCTTGGGGATGTCGGCGGGCGTGCGGGGCAACGCGTAGAGTGCCATCCGCCGGTTGCTCATGTCGTGCTCGCCGAGAAAGGCGCAGCCGGCGTATTCACACAGCCGTCGTGCCGAGGTGTTGCGGTGGTCGGGGTCGAACATGATTCGGCGACAACGGGGTTCGACGTCGAAGACGCTCGCGACGATGCGCGGCAGCAGGAACGGGCCGAGACCCTTGTTGACGACCGACAGCTCGGCGATGGCCGCG
>DATDLZ010000090.1:0-3307 GCA_036519055.1 Mycobacterium sp. | reverse complement strand
CGAAGCACAGCGCCAAGGGTTCTCAAGCAAACACACTCGACGCCGACGAAAGGAAGCCAGTGGCGAGCAGCAGTGCTCTGGCACCCACGCTCGTGGGGCGCAGCCGCGAGTTAGCCTCGATCTTTCGCGTGATCGGGGGTTGACGGTCTATCTGGTTGTTGTGGGGTGGGTGTGACATTGGGCAGGAGGGAGTTCCGGCGTTGCGTTTCGCCGGTGCTCCTGGTCCTTGGTCGTGGGGGTGGTGGGAAAAGTTCATGCGGTTTGCAGTGTGGTCCAGCCGGTTTCGATGAGGTCACTCCACGGCCACCCGCGGGGCAGACGGAGGAAGCGGCGCCGTCCGGATCTGATGATCCGACCGGCCACGCTGAGTAGTCGCAGCCGTAGCCGTTTGGGTTCCCAGCGTCGTGCCGGCTGGCCGTGAAACGCCAGGACTTGGGTCCAGACCAGCAGGTCGGCGGCCAGCATGGTGATCTCGAGCCAGATCTGATTCTGGTCGAATCCGTGAAACGGCAGGTTGGTCAGGCCGGTGTCCTTGAGGTTGCGGATGCGGTCCTCAGCTCGGGCGCGTTGACGATGCCGGACCTCCAAATCCGGGACCGACCATCCCTGGGTGTTGGTCGCAAAGCAGGTGATCCGCCAGCCATTGTCATCGGTCAAACGCAGTTGCGCCCCGGGATGGGGGCGTTCACGGCGGGCGATGACCCGCATCCCGGCCGGCCACCCGCGCAGCGTGGCGGGCAGATAGCGGGTCAGTTCGGCGACCTGGGCACCCTCACGCGGTGCACCGTCGCCGTCGAGGGCGGCTCGCCAGGCCTGGCTGGGCACCTTCGACAACGCCTCGACAATCGGCGGCATGCCGTAGAACCCGACGCTGTAGTGCAATCCCAGGTCGGTGATGTGGTGCAGGAAGTCTTTGACCCCGCCGCCGGTGTCGGTGCGCACCAGCACGTGCGCACGCTCGTCGGCAGGCAGCTGCGCCAACGCGGCATCGAGGACCGTGATGTGGTCGGCGGCGCTGTTGGAGCCGGCTGAGCCCGGGCGCAGCAGCCCGGCCAACGCTTCACCGGATCCGTGGATGCCGTGGTCGGCGAAGGCCAACATGGGGTGAAACCCATACCCGTACTTGAACGTCGGTGTGGCGCCCTGCTTGTCGCTGTGCGCGGTGACCAAGGTGGCATCCAGGTCGACGATCACCTGGCAGCCACGCGCACCGGCCAGCGGTCGCTGGCGGCGCCAGACCTGCTGGCGGGCCGCCGCCCGCGCCGAGCGGATCGCGGCGATGGCGGCCTCGACGTCATCGGCCAGCGTGGCGATCAGCCGGGACACGGTGGCATCGGAGGCCACCGGCCCGAACACCTCCTGCTGGGCCCGCACCACCGCGACATCGGCGGCGCAATCACCACCGAGGGCCACCGCGATCGCCACATCGGTGAGCACCTTGGCCGGGTCGTGCACCGCACGCAGTGCTCGCCACGGCGCCAACGCCGCTGACATGGCCGTATCCAGTCCCGAGCAGCGCAGCGCCTGCCTCAACAAGATTCCGCCGGCCGAGGACACCAGCGACTCGCGACCCGAATCCACCACCACAGAACACACCGCGCTACGCTTCACCTACGGAGTGCCTTCCCACTTGTAGACACGTTGACCTTCGACAAGCCAATGTTCTCAAGCAGGACAGGCACTTCCGTGCATTACAGGCCGTGTCAACGACCAATCTCACGAAACCTAGAGGTTAGTTGGCGATGGCGCGGCGGCCGCCGCCGACTTCGAGGACGACCCCGGTGATGTAGCTGGCTTTGTCGGAGGCCAGGAAGACCACGGGTTCGGCGATTTCTTCGGGTTCGGCGATGCGTCCCATGGCGGTGGTGTCGGCGACCGCCTTGAGGGTGGCGGGGTCCATGTCGTCGGTGCCGGCCGAACGGGTGGGGCCGGGAGCCACGGCGTTGACACGGATGCCTAGTTCGGCGTACTCAGCGGCCCACACCCGGGTCAGTTGCTCCACGGCTGTCTTGGACGCGGAGTACATCCCGGTCCCCGCGGTCGGCACGGCGGCGGCCAACGTGCTGATGTTGACGATCGACCCGTGACCACGGCGCGCCATGGCCGGCGCAAGAGCCTTCACCAGCAGATAGGGGGCGCGGGTGTTGAGATCCATGTGCAGCGCGAATCCCTCACTGGTCATCTCGCTGGTCGGCAGGAACTGGTAGACGCCCGCGTTGTTGATGAGGATGTCGACATTGCCCGCCTCGCGGGCGAGCCGTTCCACCTCCCGGCTGTCGCTGAGGTCGGCGCCGACGAAACGGGCCACTCCCCAGTCGGCAACGATTTCGTCGACCAACTCTTGGCCACGGCGTGCGCTGCGGCCGTGGACGATGACCACCGCTCCCTCCGCAGCGAGTTGTAACGCGATGGCACGGCCGATCCCGGCGGTGGCGCCGGTGACCAAGGCCGTGCTCCCGGATAACGTCTTCATTGTCAGTCTCCTTGCCAGTCTGTGGTTCCTGTGCAGATGAAGGAACCTTCAATAGCCGAGAGGTATTCCAGTCCGCGGGTACGTTGTTGGTGCAGGATGCTGACTCGAGGAAGGTGCGTCAATGGCTTCGCTAGCGAAAGAGCCGAGCGTGGCGGTCGGTGACCCGGAGTCAGTGGGAGCGCTGGCCTACCGGCTCAAGTTGGCAGACAATGCCCTCGTAGCCCGCAAGTCTGCTGCGGTGCGGGCCCTAGATCTCACCGAGTCACAATGCAAGGTGCTGACCTTGCTGGCCGACGGCGTGCCGAAGTCGGCCACCCATCTGGCTCGCGAAGCACTGGTCACCTCGCAAACGATGACGGGCATCGTGAAGAACCTGGAAGCCAAGGACCTCGTCACACGCCACCCCTCCCCGGATCATGCGCGGGTGATGCTGGTGTCACTCACCGAATCCGGTGTGACCCGCGCCGATCAGGCACACGAACTGGCCCGCCATGTCGAATCCGCCCTTCGCGACGCCATGTCCGACAAGGACTACCAACGACTCCTTCGGCTGCTCGAACACGCCGTGCTGCTGGTGCCCAACCTCGACATCGACGCGTGACCGCGAGGCACCGAGATCCCCGTCCTCGGTAGTAGGGCCGCCCGCGCAGAGCCCGAAAGGGCACATGCTCCAGAACGCGGCTAGATCGAAACCCGCGGCCAACGGATTCTTCGTTCCGCGCTTCTTAGAAGGTCCGGCGGATACCCGTTAAGCGTTGTTGCACAATGGGTTTGACTGCAATGGCCTTACCAACCGCGCCGGATGATTCTTGTTTCTCGGACATGTCCGCCGAA
>DATDLZ010000089.1:0-25119 GCA_036519055.1 Mycobacterium sp. | reverse complement strand
AATCAGCTGCCAGGGAACGATATTGGCGTGATGCTCCAGGTGGGTGATGACGATCTCGTCGCCGGGCTGCAGATGTTTGCCGCCCCACGCGTGCGCCACCAGGTTGATCGCCTCGGTGGTGCCGCGCACGAACACGATGTTGTCCGACGATGGCGCCCCGATGAACTCGGCGACGGTGTCGCGAGCCTCCTCGTAGGCGTCGGTGGCCCGTGCCGCCAACTCGTGCGCGGCACGGTGGATGTTGGAGTTCTCGTGCGAGTAGAACTTCACCAGCCGGTCGATCACCACCTGCGGCTTCTGCGTGGTGGCCGCGTTGTCGAACCAAATCAGCGGCTTTCCGTTGATGACCTCTTTGAGGATCGGAAAGTCCGCCCGCACCGCGTTGACGTCGAACACCTCGTGCTCGTCGGGCAACTGCGGCACTGGGTCGTTGGCGGTGAGGAAGTGATAGTTGCCCTCATCGCCGGCCGGTGCGTTCGGCGCAGCCGGCACAGTGTCGGTCCACCCCAGCTCGGGAACCGACGGTGCACCGGTCGGCCACGACGGCGCTGAACCGCGGGGAGCCACCGGAACCGTGGGCACGCCTCCGGCCAGCACTCCCGGCAACGTCGGGACAATGCCTTCGGTGGGCACCGCAAATGCGCTGAGGTCAGCCGGCACGAACGGATCCGCGATGCCGCCGGCCGTCGCCGCAGTTGACGGTCCTGCCGTCGTATCCGGCACGTTGCCCCGCGGGGCAACCGGAACCGCCTGTGGCGGCGGCTCCGGTTCCGGGGACGTCGGAGCAGGAAGGTAGACGTCGGAGACGCCGAGCAACGGAACCGGCACCGGGTACTGATCCGCGGCGCCAGCCGCCGTTTGACCTGCCGAAGCGGCCGCCGTTGTGTCGGGCGCGTTGCCCCGCGGGGCAACCGGCGCCGACTGCGGCGGACTGTCGAAACCGGGCCGGATGCTGGCCGCGTAGAGCTGGCTGGCCAGCGCCGAGAGTTCCGCAGAGCTAAGAGGCAAGTCGCTTTCGGCGTCTACCGCGCGGTGCTCACTTGTACTCATGGAATCGGTCCACGGCAACGCCATCGAGCACGGCGAGGGCGTCGTCGGTGAGCACGGCCAAGGAGGTGTACAGCGTCACCAGATAGCGGGCGATCGCCGACTCGTTGATGCCGGTGAACCGCACCGACAAGCCCGGTGCCTGCTCGCCGACCAGGCCGGGCTGGAACAGCCCCACCACGCCCTGGCGCTCCTCACCGGTGCGCACCAGGATGAACTTGGTCTTACTCTTCGCCACCGGCACCTTGTCCGACGGGATGATCGGGATGCCTCGCCACGTGATGAACTGCGCGCCGAACAGGCTGACAACCACCGGCGGCACGCCGCGACGGGTGGCCTCGCGACCGAATGCGGCGACACCCAGCGGGTGCGTCAGGAAGAAGCTGGGCGTCTTCCAGACCTTGGTGATCAACGCGTCGAGATCGTCGGGCGTGGGCGGACCACCCAACGTCTGGATTGTCTGCTCGGGCGTCGCCTGCGCCAGCAACCCGTACTCGGGGCTGTTGACCAGCTCGAACTCCTGGCGTTCCTTGATCGTCTCGATGGTCAGACGCAGCTGCTGAGTGACCTGGTCGTGCGGGCTGGAGTACAGGTCAGAAACCCGGGTGTGAATGTCGAGCAGCGTGGCGATCGTCCGCAGCGTGTACTCGCGCGGGTTGGTCTCGTAGTCGACATAGGTCTCGGGTAGCGGTCCTTCGCTGCCGGCACCGTCTTCAGACTTGACCGCGACCTGCTCGGGGTTGACGACCCGGTTGACCCGGTAGATGCCGGCCTCCACCGGGACCCAGCTCAGCAGGTGGAGCAGCCAGCGCGGGGTGATGGTGGAAAGCTGGGGAACAGTCTTTGTCGCGTTGGCTAGCTGCCTGGCAGCAAGATCGCCAAGTGCCTGTGACTCGTTCTGAGCCGACGTCATCGTGGTCCTTCCGTCGTAGAGTGCTGATCGGTGTCGGGCCGCACAGACCAAACGGCCGAAAGCTCCGCACCGAGCCTAGGCAAGTGTAAAACTCAGCCTGATTTTTTTCCCGGCGGGGGTCGGGTTCAGCGGTCGAGGGGCCCGCGTCGAATCATGCCCTATAGTGGCGATATGCAACACGCCGCACAGCCGCGTCTCGTTCCCTCGCGCTGCCTCGCCGCCATCTGTTGTTGCTGTTGTTGTCGTTGATTTCCTGACGCCCTTCTGACGCTGTAGAAATCTTCGCGCTTCCCCGCCTCAGGGCGATTACCTCCGCATGGCCGGAGGGATCGAATCGCGCACCGCTCCAAAGTCTTTCAGGAAGCTCAAGCAACAATGACTGTTTTATATCCCAGCCACCGCACCGCGGGACGGATAGCGACCACCAGCCGCGTCGCGATCCGTCCGGCCACTGAACTGTCGCGCCTGACCCGCTACCGCGGCGGCACTTATTCGCACACGGTGGAAAAAGTCATCTTCATCGACGGCAGCTGCGCGCGCACCGACCTGATTCGGCTCAATCCCAACGTGCCGGCCTACTCGCTGGACTTCACCGGCGTCTCGCCCCGCCACCCCTCGCGCTACCAGCTCGGTACCTGGTCGGAGCTGTCCCACCTGCGAGCGTCGGGCAAAGAGGCCGAGGTCGACTGGATCCTGCGACACTCCTATCCCCTGCTGCCCACCGCCGAGCTGAGCCGTCGCCTGCGCGAGGCCGGCTATCCGATCGGGCCGGCCAACATCAGCGAACACGAGGCGATCGCCGCCACCCAGGCCGCGATCTGGTACCTGACCAACGGGCTGGCCCTGGACACCCGGCCGCTCAACGTGCCGATCGCCGTGCGTCGCACCCGCGGGTCGGTCACCACGTTCGAATTCGACGGCGAACCTCAGCTGGGCGGCTATTCGGTCTGCTCCGGGTCTGACATCACCGCGGTGCTGCGACTCCAAAAATCATCCAATGGCGTTGTCTGGCATGATGTTTCGGGGTCACTGCTGACTACCGGCACTCACCCGGGCCGCTATCAGCGCACGCTGGGCGAAGGCAGCACGCTGTCGACCAGCAGCCACGGCCGCGGCGGACGCGGTTATCGCTACTACCGGCTGATCGTCACGTCCGAGACCGGCACACCGAAAATCGAGCACGTGAATTTTTGGTTGACCGGTGCACGGCATTACCGCAACGCCGACAAGGTTGTGCATCTGTACAACTACCTGCTCAGCGGGGCGGCCGCCGCCGTTCGCGCAGCCCACAAGCCCGGCGTTGAGCCGGCGCTCATCGATGTCGACGCAGTCGCCGACGCCGACCTGATCGGACCCTTCCAGGTAACTACCCCGCTGACGCTCGCCACCTCAGATGGACACCAGCTCGTTGACGCGGACGGTTATGCCATGGATTCAGTCCAACCGCGGACCGATTTCTACATTCGCCGAGCACCGGGTTCTTCGGCTGCGACAGTAACCGCGAAAACTCCGGCCGATCTGCACGGAGGCGTGCTGACCGGAGTGGCGCTCGACCGCGAGGAGCAACTGTTTACCCCCGTTGCGCTAGCCATCCCCACCGAGACAGCCATAGAGTTCGACATAAGCTGGGAGGCCGACGACCTTTGATCCGCGACCGTGGGAGCGAATCTAAATGAGGATTGCTGAAGACGTCACACAACTAGTCGGAAATACCCCCCTGGTCCGGCTGAACCGGGTTACTGATGGCGTAGACGCGGATGTCGTCGCCAAGCTGGAATCCTTCAACCCGGCATCCAGCGTGAAAGACCGTCTGGGGGTGGCCTTGATCGACGCCGCCGAAGCAGCCGGTCTCATCACACCAGAGACCATCATTCTTGAGCCCACCAGCGGTAACACCGGCATCGCGCTGGCGCAGGTGGCCGCGGCACGCGGCTATCGACTCGTGCTGACCATGCCCGAAACCATGAGTGTCGAACGGCGGAAGTTGCTGTTGGCTTACGGCGCCGAACTCATCCTGACCCCAGGGCCCGACGGCATGCCGGGCGCGATCGCCAAGGCTGAGGAACTGGCCAAGAGCGACCAACGGTATTTCGTGCCGCAGCAGTTCGAGAACCCGGCCAACCCGGCAATCCACCGCAAAACCACAGCCGAAGAGGTGTGGCGCGACACGGACGGCAAGGTGGACATCTTCGTCGCAGGTGTCGGGACAGGCGGCACCATCACCGGTGTCGCCCAAGTCATCAAAGAGCGCAAGCCGGAAGCCAAGTTCATCGCCGTCGAGCCGGCCGCATCGCCGGTGCTGTCCGGCGGCCAGAAAGGGCCGCACCCGATCCAGGGCATCGGCGCCGGGTTCGTCCCGCCGGTGCTTGACTTGGATCTGATCGACGAGATCATCACAGTCGGCAACGACGACGCCATCAACTTGGCCCGGCGGTTGGCCCGCGAAGAGGGATTGCTGGCCGGCATCTCCTCGGGCGCGGCCGTGGTTGCCGCGCTGCAGGTCGCGCGGCGTCCCGAGAACGCCGGAAAACTCATCGTGGTTGTTCTTCCCGACTTCGGCGAGCGGTATCTGAGCACCCCATTGTTCGCGGATTCGACAGAGTAGTCCATGCTGTCGGCGTTCCGAGATGACATACGGGCCGCGAAAGATCGCGATCCCGCCGTCCCCAGCACGCTGCAGGTCGTGTTCGCCTACCCAGGTGTGCACGCGATCTGGGGCCACCGGGTCAGCCACTGGCTGTGGGGGCGCGGTGCGAAAGTGGCCGCCCGCACGCTCGGTGAGATCACCCGAATCCTGACCGGGGTCGACATCCATCCCGGCGCGATCATCGGAACCGGCGTGTTCATCGACCACGCAACTGGTGTGGTGATCGGCGAAACCGCCGAGGTGGGCGACGACGTCACGATCTACCACGGCGTCACGCTCGGCGGAACCGGTGCAGACACCGGCAAACGTCATCCGACCATCGGCGACCGGGTGATCATCGGCGCCGGCGCCAAAGTCCTCGGTCCGATCAAAGTCGGCGACGACAGCCGGATCGGCGCCAATGCCGTTGTCGTCAAGGAAGTTCCGAACAGCGCCGTGGTCATCGGAGTCCCCGGGCAGGCCATCAGCCATCACGGCTCGAGCGGCAGTGACGCCTCGATACCCGACCTGGTCGGGATCAGCCTGCAGTCCCTGCTGACCAGGGTCGCCAAACTCGAGTCGCAGAGCGACTCACCGCAGACCGGTCGCGTCATCCGTCCGCCCGAAGCCGGCGTGTGGCACGGCGAGGACTTCTCTATCTAGGCTGCGCCGGATTCCTGCCAGGCGTCGTAGCCGCCCATCAGGTCCGCGACGGCATGGAACCCTGCAGCGCGCAACAGGCTTGCCGCCACCAGCGAGCGGTAGCCGCTGGCGCAGTACGTGACCACCGGCGCCCGATAATCCAGACTGTCGATCGAATCGGTCAGGGACGGTAGCGGAATCTCACGCGCGCCGTGGATCACGCCCTCGGCCGTCTCTCCCGGGTTGCGCACGTCTACCAGCTGGAGATCGGGCTCCGTGTACAACAGTTCCGCAAGTTGCTCAGGCGTGAAACGCGAAGCGGTCTCGACCAGATCATGCCATCGCGTGAAAACACCCGGCAAGTCTCGCAATTGGCCTATCACCCGGTCGAAGCCGACCCTGGCGAGGCGGGTCTTGGCTTCCTGCGCATGCGCTGCATCACCGACCAGGACGATGTCGCTGTCCGGCGACAAGACAATGCCGACGGATTCCGCGAAGCGCCCCTGCAATCCGACGTTGACCGCACCGCGTAGATGCCCACGGGCGTACTCGGCCTCCTCTCGACCATCGAGAAGAATGGCCCCCACCGCGGCGTGCCTGCAGACATCGTCGATGTCCAACAACGGCGGCGGGCTATCGTCGCGCAGCGGATGCTGCTCACGATTGCGCACCGAGTCGAACTCGAAGTAACGCGGCCGGGGCGGCTGATCCTCGGTGAGTGTCGCGACAAATCGCTCGACCCCGACGATTTGGAGCGCGTAATTAGTTCGCCGCTGCTCACCGATCGTCGAGCTGGTTTCACTCGACAGGTTTTTGCCGCACGATGACCCCGCCCCGTGCGCGGGGAAGACGCGAGTGGCATCGGGCAGCTTCAGAAGCTTGTCGTGCAGCGACTGATACATCGAGCGTGCCAAGGTCTCGGCCGACAGGCCGTTGTCCGCCAGCAGGTCTGGACGTCCCACGTCGCCGACAAACAACGTGTCGCCGGTCAGCACGCCATAGGGCACCTCATCGTCGGCGTGCTCGTACACCACGATGCAGATCGATTCGGGTGTGTGGCCCGGCGTCGCGAGAATTTCCAGGGTGACGTCCCCCAGCGAGATCCGCTGGCCATCGTGCAGCGGCTCGACCGGGAACTCGACATCGGCATCTTTGCCGTAGGAGATCACCGCTCCGGTAGCTGCCGCCAGCTCCAGATGACCGCTCAAAAAGTCGGCGTGGATATGGGTTTCGACGACGCGTTCGATGCGCAAGCCATGTTCAGCCGCGTCGTTCAGATATTCGTCGATGTCACGGCGGGGGTCGACCACGACTGCACGGCCGGTGCTCTCATCCCCGATCAGGTATGACGCTTGCGACAAACAGTCGAGGTAGTGCTGCGTGAAGATCATGGCGCTCCGCTCCCTCCCTCAAAACACTATGTTCCCGCCGACGGCACCGACCGGCAATTTGAAATCAGTCTGAGTTCAAGACGTGCCTGGTGGCAGCCGCCGATTATGCTCCGGGCAGGTCGACCTCGTTGAATGCGGTGACCCAACGATGCGGTGGACGCGCTGTGTTCGGCTCACCAGGACGCTCGACGCCGAGTACCGACCAGCCGGCCTCAGCTGCAGCGTCGAGCTCGTCGGGATGGTCGGACAGGAAGAGGACCTGATCAGGTGCCAGGCCGATCGCCTTGGCAATCGTTTCGTACGAGAAGCTTTCACGCTTGGCACCGGCGTTGGCTAGATCGAACCAACCGCTGATCAGCGACGCCAGATCGCCGCCGCGAGCGTAAGCGAACCAATCCTGTTGGTTGCGAACCGAACCCGAGGAGTAGATATGCAACTCGATACCCGCTCCGCGCCAAGCCGCCAGCGCCGGCGGTACGTCGTCGAAGAATTCGCCGTGCAAAGCACCGCTGCGGAAGCCTGCCGCGCAAACCAGGCCCTGCGCGGCTTTCAACGGCGCGGCTTTGACATCGGAATCGAGCCATTCACCGAGGATTTCCGCCACTTCGACCGGACCGGCGTCTAGTTGTGCCGATAATTCACGGGTTTGAGCGATCACCGAATCGGCGGCACCACCGACATTGTCAGCCAGCCACTGGCTCAGATGCTGGCGAGTGTAACTATAGAGACCCTCATGCACCGAACTGGTCGGGCTGGTGGTGCCCTCGATGTCGATGACGATCGCTGCGATCACGTCGCGACGAGCTGATCGAGGGTCGGAAAGCGTTCTCCGATCGGATCGCCGGTGAAGTCGCCTACCCAGCCGTCTGCCTGCTCGAAGAACCGGATCGCGGCGAACTCGGGGTCCGAACCCATATCGAACCAATGCCGGGTGCCCGCTGGAACCGTCAGCAGATCGCCGCTTTCACACACCACCGCAAACACTTCCGGCTCGAGATGCAGGTAGAAGCAGGCGCGTCCGGCAACGAAGAAGCGCACTTCGTCTTCGGCGTGGCGGTGCTCGGCCAGAAACTTCGAGCGGGCGACGGCCGCCGTGGCGTGCCAGTCGGGGTCGCTGTGGTCGGGTCGCAGCGCGGCCACATCGATGTGCCGATAGCGGTCGTCGGAGTTGATCGCCGCGACCTGGTCAGCGTGGTCGGCCAAGATCCGCTCGGCCGGCCCGCTCGCGTCGACGTCAGAAGCTATCGGTCGGCGATCGAAAACGATTCCCCGCGTGGCAAGCTCGTCGCCGATGAAGCGGGCGTCGTCGGTGCGCAACCGCACCTTATCGGCGTCGGTGTCGGCCATCACCTGCAGCAGCGTCATTCGATCCCTATCTCGCGGCGCCCGGTCAGCGTCGCCAACTCGCACATCGCTTCCAAGCATTCGGCGCGGTCGCGGGCCTGCGCAAGGTCGGCGCCCCACGCGGTGATCCCGTGGCCGGCTATGAAGAGCACCGGCGGGGCCTCCGGATGCTGCTTCAGATGTTGCTCGATGTCCTCGCCGATGCCTGCGACATCGACGTGATTGGTGAACACCGGGATGCTGATGGTGCCGGTGGTGCCCAGTCCTTTGATCAGCTCGTAGCCCGTGAACGTCAAAGCCGTTGAAGCACCAACCGTTTGGGCGGTCGCGTGCGGCGCATGAACGTGAACGACGGCGTCGGCGTCGGTGGCCCGGTAGATCGCGGTGTGAATCGCGGTCTCCGCCGACGGACGGCGGCTACCCGACACCGGTTGTGAGTCGGCGACAGCCACCGTCACCATGTCGTCGGCGGTGAGTTCGCCCTTGGACAGCCCGCTGCCGGTGATCACCGCCGTCTGCCCGGTGCGCACCGAAATATTGCCTGCCGTGCCGGGCATCCAGCCACGCGCGTACAAGCTGCGGGCGATGTCGGCAATCTGCTGTCCCACAGCGGTATTCGCCTCGCCGATCGGACCGTTTTCGGTAACCACAGCGGTGATCAGCTCCGGGGGTGTGACATCGAAAGCGGGATTGAAGACGGCGGTACCATCCGGGGCGGTGGCAACGCCGCCGACATGAGTGATTTCCGCTGCGGCCCGCTGTTCGACGACGATCTCGGCTCCGGTCGCCGTCGCGATGTCGCGAGTCGATTCGGGCGCGACAACGATGAACGGGATACCGTGCCGGTGCGCCGCCACCGCCAGCGCATAGGTGCCGATCTTGTTCGCGACCGAGCCGTCGGCCGCGATGCGGTCCGCGCCGACCATCACGCAGTCGACCTGCCCGGTCGCCATCGCCCACGCCGCGGCGGAGTCGATCGTCAGCCGGTGCGCAATGCCGGCCTCGGCCAACTCCCACGCGGTCAGCCGGGCTCCCTGCAGCAGCGGTCGTGTCTCGTCGACCAACACCTCGGCGACCTTGCCGCGAGCATGCAGCACCCGCAGCGCCCCGAGCGCAGTACCGACTGCGGTGGTGGCCAGCCGGCCGGTGTTGCAGTGCGTGAGCACGCGCAGCGGACGATCGGGACACAGCCGCAGCACCAGGTCGGCGGCATGGGTGGCAAGCGTCAGGTTGACCCGCGCGTCCTCGGCCAGCATCTGCTGGGCCGCTGCGAGCACGGCATCCGCGCCCGCGGGCAACGTGGCCAGCGCTCGCCGCACACCCCAGGCCAGATTCACCGCGGTGGGCCGGGCCGATGCGATCCGGGCGGCTTCCGACGTCGTCGTGTCGGTGTCGCCGATGTGCGTGTATGCCGCCAGCGCCACACCGAACGCCCCGGCCACCCCGAGTGCCGGCGCACCCCGGATGGCCAGGGTCTTGATCGCGTCGATGAGCTCGTCGACGGTGGTGATCCGCAGCCAGCGCAACTCGCGCGGCAGCAGGCGCTGGTCAATGGCCAGCAATGCGCCGTCGGCCCAGGTGATCGAGCTTTCCGCCACAGCCTCGGATCGCGACTCCAGTGTTGTCACACACCCATCCAACCCCGACTCCGATTCCACGGCCAGAATTCTTAACAGGACAACCAGGCCGATCTGGCCGACAATGAGCCGATGCGATTACTTCTCGTGCTGGCCAGCGTGGCTGCGGCGCTCAGCCTGGCCGTGCCGGCGCTGGCGGATCCGCCCGATCCCCCCGCCCCCGACCCTGCTGTCGATGCGAATTTCATCGCCTCGCTCAAGAACGCGGGCATGACCTTTCGCAAAGAGTCCGATGCCGTCGCGGCCGGCAGACTGGCCTGCGACATGATGAACTCGGGGACATCCGAACAGGACGTAGTCACCAAATTGTCGGCGCTCAATCCGGGATTGAACACCGGCGGTGCCATGAAGTTCGCGGCGCTCGCATCCACCGCGTACTGCCCGGACTACCTGACTAAATCGAGCCAGAAGTCCGGTGGGCTGGGTGGGATGTTCGGTGGCGCTGGCGGTCACTGAGCAACGCGAGTTGCGATCAAACGGTTAACCTGCTCCCCCGGGTGGACTCGAACCACCAACCCTTCGGTTAACAGCCGAATGCTCTGCCAATTGAGCTACAGGGGACTGCTCGGTATCCGCGTGCATACTGGCGCGGATCGCTGGATGACTTTAGCGTACCGGCGTCCGCACGCCCAATCAGACTGATCGCCTGCCGCGGGGGCACCAAACCGCGGCCATGGGGCAGGATGGACGCAGAAACGCCAACCTCGAAGGGGACCGTTTTGATCCGTTACGTCGTCGTGCTGGGACTGGGCTATGTGTTGGGCACGAAGGCCGGTCGGCGCCGTTACGACCAGATCGTCGGCACCTACCGCGCCCTGACCAGCAGCCCCGCCGCCAAGTCGATGATCGAAGCGGGACGGCGCAAGGTCGCCAATCGGGTCTCGCCGGACGCGCGAATGGTCACGCTGACCGAGATCGACGATGCGACCGCCGTGGTCGAGCCGCAACGGCCACGCTCCGCACCCTGACGATCGCAAGCGCGGCGAAGCCGAGCCCGCAGCGGGTCGTCACCTAAATCCCTGACGGCGGGTCTCAGGCGGTGAGATCGTCGCCGCTGGCCTGCTCCAGCAGACTGCGGCGGTAGGCCTCCATCGCGACCAGATCGCCGAACAGCGCGTGATACTCGTCGCTCTGCTCCACCGGCGACATCCGCTGCAATTTGGACTTGACGTCCGCGATCTGCCTGCCGACCCACACCTCTTGTAGACGTGCCAGCACGCCGGCGATGTAGCGCGGCAGTTTCTCGTCGTCGTCGACCCGGATGGCTTCGACACTCAGCTCGCTGATCAACCCCGCGGCCGCGGGCGACGGGGCCGTTTGGCGCACCGCCTCCAGCCATTCCGCCCCGCCGACGCCGGTTCCGGTGCCGCCGGCCGCACCTATCGCGGAACACACTGCGGCGTAGCCGGGATGGGTGAAGCTCTCGACGGTCAGCGTGTCGAACACCGGGCCGGCCAGCGCCGGGTATTGCAGCGCCGATTTGAGCGCCTCGCGCTGCGGCCACAGTGTCGGGTCTTTGGGATCGGGACGAGGCACGGCAGGCACGGGCGCCGTCTTCGACGAAAGCTGCCCGGCCCCACGGAGCCTGCCGGAGGCGCGCCCTTGCGCCGTAGGGTTTTTCGCCTCTTCGCGCGCCCGGCTGATGACCTGTGCGACGTCGGACCAACCGACCCAGCCCGCGAGTTGCCGCGCGTACTCGTCACGCAGGGTCGGGTCCTTGATCTGGGCGACGATCGGCACACAACGCTGCAGCGCAGATACCCGGCCCTCGGCGTTGTCCAAATCGATGTCGTTCAGCGTCGTGCGAATCGCGAACTCGAACAACGGAGTTCGTCGCGCCACCAGATCGCGCAGCGCGCCGTCACCGGAAGCCAACCGCAGATCGCACGGGTCCATGCCGTCGGCCGCGACCGCGACGAAAGACTGGCCGGCCAGTTGCTGCTCACCGGAGAACGCCTTGAGCGCCGCTGCCCGGCCCGCCTCGTCGCCGTCGAACACATAGATGAGCTCACCACGAAAGAAGTTGTCGTCCATCATGAGGCGGCGCAGCATGGCCAGGTGTTCGTCACCGAACGCGGTGCCGCAGGATGCCACCGCGGTCTTCACCCCGGCCAGGTGCATCGCCATCACATCGGTGTAGCCCTCGACGACGACAGCCTGATGCCCCTTGGCGATCTCACGCTTGGCCAGGTCGATGCCGAACAGCACTGAGGACTTCTTGTACAGCAAGGTCTCTGGCGTGTTGACGTACTTGGCTTCCATCGGATCGTCGTCGAACAGCCGTCGCGCGCCGAACCCGATCACCTCGCCGGCCGACGACCGGATCGGCCACAGCAGCCGGCGGTGGAATCGATCCATCGGGCCACGGCGACCCTCCCGCGACAAGCCCGCAGCCTCGAGTTCTTTGAACTCAAAACCCTTGCGCAGCAAGTATTTAGTCAGCGAATCCCAGCCCGACGGCGCAAAGCCGCAGCCGAAGTGATGCGCGGCGTCGCCGTCGAAATTCCGCTCGGTCAGGTACTTTCGCGCGAGCTGGGCCTCCGGCGATTCCAGCGCCGCCGCGTAGAACGCCATCGCCTCGGCGTTGGCGGCCAGCAGCCGACTTCGACTCCCCCGGTCGCGCTGCACGTTGGTGGCCGCGGCCCCGGTGTAGCTGATCGTGTGCCCGATCCGGTCGGCGAGCAGCTCGACGGCCTCCACAAAGCTCACGTGTTCGACCTTCTGCACGAAGGCATACACGTCACCGCCTTCGCCGCAGCCGAAGCAGTGGAAGTGGCCGTGGTTGGGCCGCACGTGAAACGACGGCGACTTCTCGTCGTGAAAAGGACAGAGGCCCTTCATCGAATCCGCGCCCGCCCTGCGCAGTTGGACGTAGTCGCCGACGACGTCCTCGATGCGGACTCGTTCGCGGATGGCGGCGATATCGCGATCGGAGATACGGCCGGCCATCGGCTCAGTCTAGAGCCGTCTGGTGCGCGGGCCCGCCGGATTACCCGGTGCCGATCACGCCGCAGGCGAATCGCTTCTCGGCATCGGGGCTGCCCTCGGCGACGTGCAGCCACAGCGCTGTCTTGGTGCCGGCCAGTCGATCATCCCTGGTGAACGCGTCGGTGGTGGTCACCAGGTAGGCGGCGCCGTCTTGACGCACCTCCAAGGGGTCGAGGTCGCCGCTCATCGGCTCCCCGGTGTGGCCGGGTGCCTGGAAGTGCATGCCCGCCGACAGGAAGTCGCCGCGCTCATCGGGCATCATCGGGTCGACCGAGTTCGGCTCGCACTTGCCGACGCCGTGGATGTGCATCTTGTGGAATCCCGGCGTCAGGATGTGGTCCGCGGTCGTCTTGACGGTGATGGTCGCGTAGCCGTTGGCGAATTCGAAGGTGGCGGTGGCCACCGACCGTCCGTCGGCGGTGTGCAGTTCCGTGCTCAGCGTCTGCGCACCTGGCGCAGCGCTCGTGGAACTCGCGGTGGACGACGGCTGATGCGAGCTACAGGCGCTCAGTGCGGCGACGGAGAATGCGGCGACAACAAGGGTGGGCTTGACCATGAGTGTGGAGCCTAGTCCGGCGGCTCAGGCCTGCGCGGCCTCGATTCGTTCCAGTCGTCCTTCGGTGTAGGAGGCGACCTGGTCGACGATCACGCGTAGCCGCCCACCGTCGTCGGAGGCGGCGTTGAATGCCGGGATGAACACCGGGTCAAGGGTGTTGGGCGCTCCGGTCAGCAGCCCGTGCGCCACCCGATGGACCCGTTCCCGTTGCCGCGCCTGGATTTCCTGGTGCCGCGGATCGGACATGATGAACTGCAAGGCCAGCGTCTTGAGCAGGGCAACCTCGGCGCGCACCACCTCCGGCACCGACAGCTCGGCCCGGTAGCGAGCCAGCGGTCCGGGTCCGGCTACCGCACGAGTGGCCGCGATCGCCGCCGACGCGAACCGGCCCACCAGCTCACTGGTCATCCGCTTGAGCGACACCGCGGCCGACAGCGTCGCGTCGTACTTGCCGACCGCGGCCACTACCGGGAGTCCTGACAGCCGATGCGCCGCAGCGGCCAGGTCGTCGGCACGAACGCCGGCGAAGTCGCCGTCGCCGAGCTTGGCCAGCGCGGCGGCTTCTTCGTCGTCGGCGAGCACGCGAAGGTCGATGCGTCCAGAGACCACACCGTCCTCGACGTCATGCACCGAATAGGCGACATCGTCGGCCCAATCCATGACCTGGGCCTCCAGGCAGGGCCGATCTGCGGGGGCGCGGTCGCGCATCCACTCGGCGGCGTCGCGGTCGATGTCGTAGAAGCCGAACTTGCGCCGATGCCGATCCCGCGACCATGGATATTTGGTGACTGCATCCAGTCCGGCCCGGGTCAGATTCAGGCCGACGCTATGCCCGTGCAGGTCAAGAACTTTGGGCTCCAGGCTGGTCAGGATCCGAAAGTTCTGCGCATTTCCCTCGAAGCCGCCATACGCCGCCGCGAACTCGTCGAGGGCCTGCTCGCCGTTGTGACCGTACGGCGGGTGGCCGATGTCGTGGGCCAAACCGGCCATGTCGACGAGGTCGGGATCGCAGCCCAGTTCGATCGCCATCCCCCGGCCGATCTGGGCGACCTCCAGCGAATGCGTCAGTCGGGTACGGGGAGTGTCCCCTTCCCGTGGCCCGACGACCTGTGTCTTGTCCGCGAGCCGACGAAGCGCGGCGCTGTGCAGAACCCTGGCGCGATCCCGGGCGAAGTCGCTGCGGCGCTGACCCTCGGTGCCCGGCAAGCCCGCGATCTTCGGCGCCTCGGCCACCACCCGCTCGCGGTCGAAATCGTCGTAGGGATCTTGCTGAGTCATCGACGCCCAGTCTGCCAGCCGCAGGCAGCGCTGCCGCGCAGCGCACTACTTGGATTGTCCTCGGACCCGGCACGCCGCCGGGCTAGATTGTCGAGCATGAGCACCCTCCGCCGCTCGGTCGCCGTGTTCATGGCGATGCTGATAACCGCCCTCACTGGACTGATCGTGGCGCCCTCGGCCACCGCCCAGCCGCCGTTCCGGCTGGGCGCCTACATCACCGACAACGCCGGCGCACTGAATGGCTCCGGCCGCGCGGCGATTCAGACGGCCACCGGAAAGCTGTACTCCGATCGCCACATCCAACTGTGGGTGGTCTTCGTCGACGATTTCTCCGGACAACCGGCGGTGAGCTGGACGGAGAACACCCGAGCCGCCAGCGATCTGGGCGATTTCGACGCGATACTCGCCGTGGCCACCGTCGACCATTCCTACGCGTTCCTGGTGCCGCACCGGGTGCAGACGATCAGCAGCAGTCAGGTCGACGATCTGCGACGCAACCAGATCGAACCCGCGTTGCGCCGCGGCGACTGGAGCGGCGCGGCGGTCGCGGCGGCCAACGGCCTCGACCGGGGCCAGCAGTCGGCCAGCGCCGCGCCGCTGCTGATCGGGCTGGGCGTGATCCTGGTCGCGGTGCTGGCTCTGTACGTGTTCATGCGATACCGGCGGCGCCGGCGACGTGCCGCCGAGTTGGCCGCGGCGAAACGGGTCGACGCCACCGACCCCGACGCGTTGGCGGCATTGTCGTTGGGCGCCCTCGACGACCTGTCCCGGTGGAAGGTCGTCGACGTCGACAACGCGGTCCGCACCAGCGCCAACGAGCTGGCGCTGACCATCGAGGAGTTCGGCGAACAGCGAACCCAGCCGTTCACCCGTGCAGTCGATAACGCCAAAGCGGCTCTGTCCCAGGCGTTCACCGTGCGTCAACAACTCGACGACGCGATACCGGAAACCCGGGCGCAGCGGCGCGAACTGCTGACCGAGGTGATCGTCGCCGCGGCACGGGCCGATGTCGAGCTGGAGTCGCAGCGGGAGGCCTTCGAGGAAATGCGCGATCTGGTGGTCAACGCGCCGTCACGACTGGACGCTCTGACCCAACAGGTCGTCGACCTGACCGCGCGCATCGCACCTGCTGAGCAACGAATGACCGAGCTGCACAACGAGTTCGATTCTGCGGCATTGGCTTCGGTGGCCACCAACGTGACGACGGCCAAGGACCGGCTGGCTTTCGCCGACCAGAACCTCAGCCGGGCCCGCGAGCTGGCGGCCCGGCCGGTCAGCGGCGAGCAGAGCGGTCTCGTCGACGCGGTGCACGCCGCGGAATCGTCGCTGGGACAAGCCCGCTCGTTGCTCGACGCCGTGGACAGCGCCGCCAACGACATTCGGCACGCTGTCGCGACCCTGCCGTCCCTGATCGCCGACATCCAGTCCGGAATCGAGCACGCAAACACCGCGCTGCAAAACGCCCAGCAGGCCAAAGCACCGCACCTGCGCGATCTGGCCAGCGCCCGGACGGCTGCCGCCCAGACTCTCGACCTGGCCCGGACCAACGGTTCATCCGATCCGCTCGCCTCGTTCACCGGATTGACCAAAGCCAACGCCGACTTGAGCGGGCTGCTGGCCACCGTCGCCGAAGAACAGGCAACCGCCGAGCGGCTCACCCGGACTCTGGAGCAGGCGTTGTTCACCGCGCAGTCGCGGGTGCACGCCGTGTCCGAGTACATCGACAACCGCCGCGGCAGCATCGGACCCGAGGCGCGTACCAGGCTTGCCGAAGCGGGCCGGCAGATCGAAGCGGCGCAAGACAAAAAACCGACCGACCTCAGCGAGGCGATCACCCACGCCAACAACGCCGCATCACTGGCGGCGCAGGCTCAGTCGCTGGCCGAGGCCGACGTCCAGTCGGCGCAGCGTGCCTACACGTCCCGCTACGGAAGCGGCGACCAGACCGGCGCGATGATGGGCGGAATCATCATCGGCGACATCCTCGGTGGCGGCGGGTTCGGTGGCGGCGGGTTCGGCGGCGGTTGGGGCCCGACGTCATTCGGTGGCTCCGGATCCGACGGCGGATTCATGGGGGGCGGTGGCCGGTTCTGACGGCGACGACTGCCAAAATGGTGGACGCGGCAGCTCACCACGCCCTAGTGAGCCGCCGCGTCGACGCCCTCATCATATTGATCGTGTGACCAATAGGGGAAGGGTTTTTGCGAAATTCGTTAGACGAGTTTCGCTTATCCCCGCGCTCGGCAGGCTAGCAACCCCGCAGCCGCGAACCCAGGTACTCGGACACCGCGTCGATCGCCACCCGCTCCTGCGTCATGGCGTCCCGCTCTCGGATCGTCACGGCGTGGTCATCGAGTGAGTCGAAATCCAGTGTCACGCAATAGGGCGTGCCGATCTCATCCTGCCGTCGGTAACGCCGCCCGATCGCACCGGCGTCATCGAAGTCGACGTTCCAGCACTTGCGCAACTCGGCAGCCAGGTCACGGGCTTTGGGGCTCAGGTCGGCGTGCCGGGACAGCGGCAGCACCGCGGCCTTCACCGGCGCCAGTCGCGGGTCCAGCCTCAACACAGTCCGTTTGTCCACGCCGCCTTTGGCGTTGGGCGCCTCGTCCTCGTGATAGGCGTCGACCAAAAACGCCATGAACGAACGGGTCAACCCCGCCGCCGGTTCGATCACGTAAGGCGTATAGCGAGTTTCGTTGGCCTGGTCGTAGAACGACAGGTCGACACCGGAATGCTTTGAGTGCGTGGACAAGTCGAAGTCAGTGCGGTTGGCGACTCCCTCGAGCTCACCCCACGGGTTACCTGAGAAGCCGAACTTGTACTCGATATCGACGGTGCGGTCGGAGTAGTGCGACAACTTTTCTTTGGGGTGCTCATACAACCGCAGGTTCTCCGGATCGATGCCGAGGTCGGTGTACCAGGCCAGCCTGGTATCGATCCAATACTGGTGCCACTCGGTGGCGGTCGCGGGCTCGACGAAGAATTCCATCTCCATCTGCTCGAACTCGCGGGTGCGGAAGATGAAGTTGCCCGGCGTGATCTCGTTGCGGAAGCTCTTGCCGATCTGGCCGATGCCGAACGGCGGCTTGCAGCGTGCGGTCGTCACCACGTTGGCGAAGTTGACGAAGATGCCCTGCGCGGTCTCGGGCCGCAGATAGTGCAGCCCCTCTTCGGTCTCGATCGGGCCGAGATACGTCTTGAGCATCATGTTGAATTCGCGCGGTTCGGTCCACTGACCTTTGGTGCCGCAGTCGGGGCAGACGATCTCGCTCATCGGCACGTCGTCGGGTTGCCCACCCTTCTTGAGTGCGTAGGCCTCCTGCATGTGGTCCTGCCGGTGCCGCTTGTGGCAGTTCAGGCATTCCACCAGTGGGTCGTGGAAGACCTCGACATGTCCCGAGGCGACCCACACCTCGCGCGGCAGAATGATCGACGAGTCCAGGCCCACGATGTCGTCGCGGCCGGTCACCACCGCGCGCCACCACTGCCGCTTGATGTTCTCCTTGAGCTCCACGCCCAACGGCCCGTAGTCCCATGCCGATTTGGTCCCGCCGTAGATCTCGCCGGCGGGATAGACCAGGCCACGCCGTTTGGCGAGGTTGACGACGGTGTCGATGACGGACGCCACGAGGTGATGTCTCCTGTGTTGGGAAAGGCGGACGATCCGTCATCCTAGCGATCCACGCCGGGCTTCTTTGACATGCGTGGTTGTGCATGTGACAGTGGAGGCAATATGTCCCTCTCATCGTCAACCGCAGCTGACGGCGACGAACTGGTCGTCGAGCACCAGCACAGCGACTCCGCGGAGCTGCCGCCGCCACCGCCGCGCGAGATTCTCGACGCCGCCGGCGAGCTGTTGCGCGCGCTGGCCGCGCCAGTGCGGATCGCAATCGTGCTGCAGCTGCACGTGTCCCAGCGGTGCGTGCACGAGCTGGTCGATGCGCTGGGCGTGCCGCAGCCACTTGTCAGCCAACACCTGAAGATTCTCAAGGCCGCGGGCGTGGTCGCCGGAGAGCGATCAGGACGCGAGGTGCTGTACCGGCTGGCCGATCATCACCTGGCCCACATCGTGGTCGACGCCGTCGCACACGCCGGCGAGGACAAGCCATGAGCGCTGCGGCCGGCGAAACCAAAGCCGGTGTGCGGTCCACCCGGCAGCGGGCGGCGATCGCGAGCCTGCTGGACACCCTGGACGATTTCCGCTCGGCTCAAGAGCTCCACGACGAGCTGCGTCGGCGTGGCGAGAACATCGGGCTGACCACTGTCTACCGCACGCTGCAATCGATGGCCAGCGCGGGCATGCTCGACACGCTGCGCAACGACACCGGTGAATCGGTCTACCGGCGCTGCTCGGAACACCATCACCACCACCTGGTGTGCCGCAGTTGCGGGTCGACGGTCGAGGTGGGCGATCATGAGGTCGAGGCGTGGGCGGCCGAAGTCGCGACCAAGCACGGGTTCTCCGATGTCAGCCACACCATCGAGATCTACGGCACCTGCTCGGACTGCCGCCGCTGACGCGGCGCTACGTCGTTACCGCGCGCCGGATTTCGGCGCCTTTGTCCAGCACCATCAACGCCAGCGTGCGCAGCGCGTCGTCGTTGAGGCCATTGCCGGGAAAGTTGTAACGCAACACGACGTCTGCGGCCTTACCGGAATTACGTTTGGCCGGGCCGTCGGCGGCCTTCTCCTGCAACGCCACCGATCCCAGCAAGGTCGAGTGCGACTGCTGGGCCACAATGTCGCGAATCTTCTTGGTCAGCACCAGATCCCACGCCACCATCTGCGTCAGCGACACCAGGTCGAGGTCCTCGTTGATCGTCACTACCCGCAGCGAAGCGATCGTTCCGTCGTGGTGCACGGTCAGCGCTCCGTCGGATTCCTCCTCGACGGGCAGCACTTGGGAGAGCACCATCAGCAACCGCTCCTGCAACGACGGCATCAGCCACACCTGCCACATGGGTCACCGCTCGGACGAGACCACCGATGTGCCCGCCTCTGAGCGACAACTAGCCGCGCGACGGTCGAAAATCGCTCGGAGGCGGGCAAAAAGGCAAGTCCCTCGCCGTGCTCACACCGGTTACCCATCACGCCGTCCCGAACCGTCGATGCCGCAACGCGTACTCTTCGCAGGCCGCCCACAGGTCGCGGCGGTCGTAGTCGGGCCAGAGGGTGTCCTGGAAGATGTACTCCGCGTAAGCCGCCTGCCACAGCATGAAATTACTGGTCCGCTGCTCACCGGAAGTCCGCAACAACAGATCGACGTCGGGAATGTCGGGGCGATGCAAGTGCCGGGCGACGGTCGCCTCGGTGACCCGTTCGGGGTTCAGCTTGCCCGCCGCGGCCTCGCGCGCGATATCCCTTGCAGCTTCGGCAATTTCGGTGCGACCGCCGTAGTTGACGCAGTAATTCACCGTGATTACGTCGTTGTTCAGGGTTAACTCCTCCGCGATCGCCAACTCGTTGATGACGCTGCGCCACAGGCGTGGACGCGAGCCCACCCAACGGATCTTGACGCCCATCTCGTTGAGGTTCACCCGGCGACGGCGCACCACGTCGCGATTGAACCCCATCAGGAAACGGACTTCATCGGCGGACCGCTTCCAGTTCTCGGTGGAGAACGCGTACAGGCTGAGCCACTTGATGCCCATTTCGATTGCACCGCAGACGATGTCGATGACGACTGCCTCGCCCATCTTGTGGCCCTCAACGCGCGGCAGCCCGCGCTGGGTGGCCCAGCGGCCGTTGCCGTCCATCACGATCGCGACGTGGTTGGGCAACTGCTCGGCCGGGATCAGCGGTGCGGCCGCCTTGGAGATGTGCTGTGGCGGCCGGCGGGGCCCGCCGCCGGGTGAGCGCGGCAACGCGGGGAAAACCACCGGCCACGTGGACGTGTCAGGGAAGACCGGATAGTCGTCGGGCGCCGGGGCAAGCTGCGGGAAGTCGGACTTCCGCTTGCGCTCAGCCCTCCGCTCTGAGCGGCTCACCCGGCTCGTCTCCATGCGCCACATCCTGCCTGACCAGAGCTATCCGGCGGTCGAGGAGGCTCTGATCGATCACATCGACCCGTCGGATCCGCTCGACCAACGGCAGTGTTCGCAGCTGCCGCTCCAGATGCCATTGCAGGTGAGCGGCCACCAATCCGCTGACCTGGCTGCGGGCAGATTGCGGCGCACCCTCAGCGGCTTCCCAATCGCCGTCGCGCAGCGCTGCCATCAGATCCAGCACGCCCAGCGGCGGTGTCGTCGCACCGGCCGGGCGGCAGTAGTTGCACACGCTGCCACCCGCGGCGACGTGAAACGCCCGGTGCGGGCCCGGCGTCGCGCAGCGCGCGCAGTCGGTCAGCGCCGGAGCCCATCCGGCGATGCTCATCGCGCGCAGCAGATACGCATCGAGCACCAGCTCGCGGGGTCGGTTGCCGTCGGCCACCGCTCGCAGCGCACCAACCGTGAGCCGGTGCAGTTCCGGGGCGGGTGCCCGCTCCTCGCCGGCCAGGCGCTCGGCGGTTTCCAGCATCGCGCACGCGCTGGTGTAGCGGCCGTAGTCGCAGACGATGTCGGTGGCGAACGCGTCAAGCGAGACGACCTGCGTGACGATGTCCAGGTTGCGGCCCGGGTGCAGTTGTACGTCGATATGCGCGAACGGTTCGAGTCGCGCGCCGAACTTGCTACGGGTGCGGCGCACACCTTTGGCCACCGCGCGGACCAGCCCGTGGTCGCGGGTGAGCAGGGTGACGATCCGGTCGGCTTCGCCGAGCTTGTGCTGGCGCAACACCACCGCTCGATCCCGGTACAGCCGCATAGATATCAGTTTGTCACCACGTTGCGACGGCACCCGGTGCACGCGCCGATAATGTCGGTACCGATGAGTAACTCTCCCAATCACCGCTTCCCGACGTTGACCGACCAGCTCTACCAGTTGGCCAGCGGTGAGGTGACCTCTGACGAGCTGGTACGTCGCTCGCTGCACGCCATCGGCCTCAGCCAATCGACGCTGAACGCCTTCCGGGTGGTGCTCACCGAGACGGCGCTGGCCGACGCCGCCGAGGCCGACCGGCGGCGCGCCGCCGGCGACCAGTCACCGCTGCTGGGTGTGCCGATCGCGGTCAAAGACGACGTCGACGTGGCCGGGCAACCAACCGCCTTCGGCACCTCCGGGTATGTGCCGCCGGCCACCCAGGACGCCGAGGTGGTTCGCCGCCTCAAGGCCGCCGGTGCCGTGGTCGTCGGCAAGACCAATGCCTGCGAACTGGGCCAATGGCCGTTCACCAGTGGACCCGGCTTCGGCCATACCCGCAACCCGTGGTCGCGCAGGCACACACCGGGCGGATCCTCCGGGGGTAGCGCGGCTGCGGTGGCCGCCGGCCTGGTCACCGCCGCGATCGGCTCCGACGGCGCGGGCAGCGTTCGTATCCCGGCGGCCTGGACCCACCTCGTCGGCATCAAGCCCCAGCGTGGCCGCATCTCGACATGGCCGCTGCGCGAGGCATTCAACGGGATCACGGTCAACGGCGTGCTGGCCCGCACGGTCGCCGACGCGGCGCTCGTGCTGGACGCGGCGTCCGGCAACGTCGACGGGGACCTGCACAAGCCGCGACCGGTGAAGGTGTCCGACCATGTCGGCATCGCACCCGGTCCGCTGCGCATCGCGCTGTCAACCGGGTTCCCGTTCACCGCATTTAGAGCCCGCCTGCATCCGGAGATCAGGGCGGCGCTGGAATCGACGGGCGACCAGCTTCGACTGCTCGGCCACAACGTCGTCTCGGGTAATCCCGACTATGGGTTGCGGCTGTCATGGAACTTCTTGTCGCGGTCCACATCCGGGCTGTTGGACTGGGCCGAGCGGTTGGGTGACGGTGTGGAGTGGGATCACCGGACGCTCTCCAACATGCGGATGGGCCGGGTGCTTTCACAACAGATATTGCGCGGCGCCCGTGCGCACGAAGCCGCCGATCAGCATCGGGTGGGCTCGATCTTCCGCATCGTGGACGTCGTGTTGGCGCCCACGACCGCGCTGCCTCCCCCACAGGTGCACGCCTTCGACCGGCTCAGCGGCCTGGGCACCGATCGCGCGATGATCGCTGCCTGCCCGGTGACCTGGCCGTGGAATGTGTTGGGCTGGCCGTCCATCAATGTCCCGGCGGGCTTCACTTCCGAAGGCTTGCCGATCGGCGTGCAACTGATGGGCCCGGCCAACAGCGAACCACTGCTGGTATCGCTGGCGGCCGAGTTGGAAGCGCTGGGCGGCTGGGCGGCCAAACAACCCGCGGTGTGGTGGAACACCGGGACAGACACCGGCACGGACACACCACCGGTTTCCCGCGGGCCTGCGCTGCGATAAGCCGCGTTATCTACCTTAAAAGCCGAGTCTGCCAAGCTGTTTAGGGTCGCGCTGCCAATTCTTGGCAACCTTGACGCGCAGTTCGAGATAGACCTTGGTACCCAGCAGCTTCTCGATCTGGCTGCGTGCGGCGGTGCCCACCTCGCGCAGCCGCGCCCCGCCCTTGCCGATCACGATGCCCTTCTGGCTGTCCCGCTCGACGAACAGCACGGCGTGCACGTCGATCAGGTCGTCGCGTCCCTCGCGGGGATTCACCTCGTCGATCACCACCGCCAGCGAATGCGGCAACTCGTCGCGGACGCCCTCCAGAGCGGCTTCCCGGATGAACTCGGCCATCAGAACCTCTTCGGGCTCATCGGTCAGCTCCCCGTCGGGGTAATACGGCGGCCCGGGCGGCAGTGCGGCTACCAGCACCTCGATCAGCACGTCGACTTGCTCGCCAGTGGCCGCCGAGACAGGAACGATCTCCGCAGCGTCGCCGACCAGCTCGCTGACCGCGACGAGTTGGGCAGCCAGCTGATCCCTGGGAACCTTGTCGATCTTGGTGACAACGGCGACCAATGTTGTTCTGGGCGCAGTGGATCGGATCTGCTCGACGATCCACCTGTCCCCCGGTCCAATCGCCTCGTCGGCAGGGATGCACAAGCCGATCGCGTCGACTTCGCTGTAGGTGTCGCGGACCAAGTCGTTGAGCCGCTTGCCCAGCAGGGTGCGCGGGCGATGCAGCCCCGGCGTATCGACCAGGATGATCTGGAAATCTTCCCGGTGCACGATGCCCCGAATCGTGTGCCTGGTGGTCTGCGGCCGGCTCGACGTGATCGCCACTTTCGAGCCGACCAGCGTGTTGGTCAAGGTCGACTTCCCGGTGTTCGGCCGGCCGACGAAACAGACGAAGCCGGAACGGAATTCAGTCATTTTCCGCACCTACCACTTCCGCGCGGCTGAGCAGCACGGTGCCGATGCGGACCCGCCCGCGGTGGTCGGGCCCACCCTCGGCATGTAACAGCAGGCCATGCGATACCACCTCGGAGCCGGGTAGCGGAACGCGCCCCAGCTCCAGGGCCAGCAGCCCGCCTACCGTGTCGACGTCGAGATCCTCCTCGAATTCCACGCCGTACAGCTCGCCGACATCTTCGATCGGCAGTCGCGCCGATACCCGAAACTTGTTGTCGCCCAGCTCTTCCACGGGTGCTACCTCGGCGTCGTCGTACTCGTCGGCGATTTCACCGACGATCTCTTCCAGTACGTCCTCGATCGTCACCAGCCCGGCGATCGCGCCGTATTCGTCGACCAGCAATGTCATGTGGTTGCGGTCGCGCTGCATTTCCCGCAGCAGCTCATCGAGCGGCTTGGAGTCCGGCACGAACACCGCCGGTCGCATCACCTCCGTGACGGTGGTGTCGCGACCACCGGCTGACGAGTAGTAAGCCTGCTGGACACAGTCTTTCAGGTACACCACACCGACCACGTCGTCGACGTTCTCACCGATCACCGGGATGCGGGAGTGCCCGCTGCGCACCGCGAGCGATGTTGCTTGATCGGCGGATTTGTCGCTTTCAATCCAGATCATCTCGGTGCGCGGCACCATCACCTCGCGGGCCGGCGTATCGCCGAGTTCGAACACCGACTGGATCATCCGTCGCTCGTCGGCGGCGACCACACCGCGTTGCTGCGCCAGGTCGACGACTTCACGCAACTCGATCTCGGACGCGAACGGTCCGTTGCGGAAACCACGACCAGGCGTCAGCATGTTTCCGAGCACGACCAGGATCCGGCTGATCGGGGCCAGCAACACCGAAATCACCTGCAGCGGTAGCGCTGACACCAGGGCAATAGAGTAGGCGTTCTGGCGGCCGAGTGTCCGCGGACCGACGCCGATGACGACGAAGCTGATCACCACCATGACGACCGCGGCGATGAACAGCCCCCATTCGCGGCTGACGGCACGGTAGAAAAACTGCGCCAGCAGCACCGTCGCGCTGATCTCGCAGACGATCCGCAGCAGCACCACCAGGTTGATGTACCGAGGGCGATCGGTCATCACCTTGGCCAAACGCGCCGCGCCGGGCCGCTCGTCGCGAACCATTTCTTGCACCCGCGCCATCGACACCGTGCTGATCGCGGCGTCGAGGGCCGCGAACACGCTGCCCAGACAGATCAACACGATCGCGCCGAGCAGCGAAGCGGAGCTGTTCAATTCTCGAAATACCTTGAGATCGTCGGGCACCCTCTCATGTGTTCTACCTGCGGTTTATCAGGCAGTGTCAGGTAACACGGCCCGGTCCCGAGACCTGGCGCTCAAGCGGTATGCCGCGTGGCTCGTCAATGAAGGCGAGCTTAGCGCGAATCCCCTG
>DATDLZ010000088.1:0-2134 GCA_036519055.1 Mycobacterium sp. | reverse complement strand
AAGCCCTGCGCTCGTGGGCACTGCTCGGCCGCCTCGGCGCTGGCCAGTCGGCCAGCGGGGGACACCTGGCGATCCTGCACCACACCGACTGCGGGATCCGTCGCCTGGCCAGCTACCCCGAGCAGTTGGCCGCTTTCTTCGAGATCCCTGTGGCAGATCTCGGTAGCAAAGCTGTGAAAGACCCGTACGCGTCCGTGAGGATCGATGTCGACATAGCGCGGCATAGGCTGCCGCCCGACCTGCTCGTATCAGGCCTGGTCTATGACGTGGACACAGGCCTCATCGAGGTCGTTGTCCCAGCTACCACGGAGCAGCGGCGTGTGTGAAGAGTCGGCCACCGCCGAGAACCTAAGCCTCGATCCGTGGATGGGTGATTTCGAGTGGTCGTCGGCGCGTTTCGGTGCGGTGAGCCGGGCTGTAGAGGTAGCGGCGCATGTGTGATCGGCTGGGCTGTACCAGCTTTTCCGGTGGGGTTCCTTGGGTCGGGCCTGGGGTGGCGGGGGGGACACGGACTGGTCGGTTGGGTCAGGCGGCGCGGGGTTGTGCGGTTGGGTAGCCGATGACGTTGAGCCACAGGGTCTTCCATTGGATTTGCCGGGGCCAGTGGGCGGGCAGGTGCAGCATCGGTTTGCGTGCCGGCGCGGCGAAGCGGGCAGGCACGTTGATCAGGTCGCGGCGCAGGGTAGCACCGCGGGCGACGGCGTGGTCGCCGCCGGCGATGACGCCAGCCGCGCGCAGCACGTTGTGCGCGATCACCGCGCAGGCCAGCCAGGCGCAGTTGGCGGAAAACAGCCCGGACGGGAGGTGCGCCAGCGGGCCGTCGATCAGATCGGCGAAGGTGGTCTCGATGATGGCGTGGCGGCGGTGGGTGATGTCGGCCTCGGCGGTGGGCAGGGTCGTGTTGGTGAAGAACGGGTGATAGCGCCACACCGGGAACAACGCGTCCGGGTAGCGGGCGTCCTTGACCCGACGCACCACCAGCCGGGCGGTGAGGCGGCCATGGCCTCGCACGCTCAGGGTGTGGGTGGTTTCGGCGACCTCGGCGTCGGAGATCAGCGCGCCGGTGTCCGGGTCGACGACCGCGCCCGGGTAATGCACCGGGATAAACGCGTCGTCGTCGATGGCCTGGATCGCCTTGGTGACCCTGCGGTTTCGGCTCAGGGTCAGCGAGAATTCGATCTGTTCGTCGAGGCAGGCGGCGATCATCTTCTTCGTGCCGAACGCGGAGTCGCCCCGGGCCATGATCGTCGCGTCCGCGTCGATCGCTCGGGCGGTGGTGATCGCCTGCTTCAGCTGCCGGGCGGCACCGCGGCCGGAGCCGGTCTTGCCGCTACGCAGCCACGCCTCGGCGATCACCGGCGCCGCGGTCGGCGTGGACAGCGTGGTGATCAGCGGAGACAGCCCTTTGCGCAGCAGCGCGCGCCCGGCGATCTTGGCGTGTCCGAACGAGGCGCCTTGTTTCTGGTGGCCGTACACCGGGCGCAGTAGCGAGTCGATGTCCAGGAACATCCGCTCGTCGGGGCCGGGCAGCAGCGGGGTGCGCTGCGCGAGCGCGATCAGATGCGCGCGAGCCACCGCGGCGAGCTGGTTGGCGTGGCCGAAGCTGAACTCGCGCAGCAAGATCCCCACTGTCGAGGGCGCGTACACCTCGTCGAACACCCGGGCCGTGCCGCCGGCGCGCAGCACGTTCGCATCGTCGATGCTGTCCGCGCCGCACATCATGCCCGCGATGATTGTGGTCAGCTTCCCGGCCGGGTTGACCGCCCCGGACCTCACCCGCGTGCTAGGCAGCTCGACGTGCTCGCCGATCAACCGCGAAAGACCGGTCTGCTCAGCCAGTTCCAGCACCGGAACCAAGCCCCCGGCCGACACGAGGTTCCGCTCGTCGAACACCGCGGACTCGGTGCTGAACCTGTGCGATGATTGCACCGGAAATGCCTTCCCGAACACGGGTCACTACGACTCAGACAATCGTTATTGTCCCAGTTCAGAAGGCATTTTCGCTGTTCACACGCCGATCAAACAACCGGCCCATCCACGGATTAAGGCTTAGGGTTGACCGGCCGGCCGAACTCTTGCGCGGTATCCGTCCTCGCGATGCCGCCGGAAACCTTACGTACCCTCGCCGCCGACC
>DATDLZ010000087.1:0-10023 GCA_036519055.1 Mycobacterium sp. | reverse complement strand
GTCGGTAATGCCACCTGCTACGGGAACACTCCCCACGACGTGTCCTGATCTGCGCCGCAACCGCGACCGGGCCAGACAAGAGAGATCTGCTTTTCGTCACAAATATAGTGATCGTTTGTTCGACGCGGTCGCCCGCCTGCTGGGTTAAGAATCGGCTGCGACCACGCTCAGCCACTATGCGGGTCTGTTTCCGACAGATCTGGACGACATCGCTTCCCGACTTGACGCCCGATTGATTATCGCCAGCCACGGTGCGTCATCTGATGCCAAACCATCACCGACCAAGGCAACGACCAGAACAAGCCAACACCAGTCGGCGGACACCTGAAAACCACCGCTGAGCTGCATCAACAGTGAGTGCCCCCGGCAGGATTCGAACCTGCGACACCGGCTTTAGGAGAGCCGTGCTCTATCCCCTGAGCTACGAGGGCTGATGACATCGTTAAACCTAGCCGCTCATCGGCATCAGGAGAGTGCGGGTCTTAAATCCAGACCAGCAGACGTGGGCTGCCCGGGGTCTCTCGGGGAAAGGCAATCGGCGCGTCGATGCCGTCGAGCGTGAGACGCACCGCGTCGGCGTCGGCAGAGACGGCGACGATTGTGCCGATGGCGTACTGCTGCTCGTCACCCCACTTGACCGTGGCGTACTGCCCGAGGTGTTGCACAGCAACGTCTTCGGGCGCGATCTCGGTCGGCTGCGGCGGTAGCGCCGGCACCACGGCGTCTAGCTGGTCGTCAGCCGGCGCAGGCCCGGAGTCCTCGGACCAAGCGTTCTCGTCCCCGAAATATTCGCCGTCGTCGCCGGCCTGCTTGAGCCCTCCCAGCGCCGACTTCGCGTCCGGCGCATCTTCGTCGACCCACAGCCGCCAGCCCGGCGGTGGCGGCGGCCAGGCCGGATCCGGCGACCAGTCGGCGTGCGGCGCCCAACCTTTGGGCGGCTTTGGCCAGTTCGGGGGCGGGTTGTAGCGCATCAACCCACCATACGGAAGACCGTTAGGTAGCCGCTGTGTGATATGCGTGGTCAGCGCAACTCGGGAATCACCTTGGCGATGGTGTCGACGTGATTTTCCTGGAAGGTGAAGGACGTCAGCCCGTATTTGTCGCGGTAGCCGCGCAGGGTGTCGGCGATCTCGCGGGGCGATCCGCTGAGCACCGACGGCAGCGCCAGCAACTCTTCGTCGGACAGGTCCACGAATCTGCGGGTGAGTGCCAGGTCGGGTTTCCCGGAATTGTCCGACGGCACGGCGGTGATCGCGAGGTTCAACTCGAGATCGGCGAACCTGTCGCCGGCAGCGTTGCGGACGAACTCGATGCGGTCGGCGAGCGGGTCGGCGGCGTCACCGGAGCTGGCGCCGGTCAACCCGATGATGTCGGCGTGCTGGGCGGCGATGGTGAGCAACCGATTTCCGTTGCCGGCGATCAGGATCGGCACCTTGGGCAGGTGCTTCTTCATGTAGGTGGTGACGTGCTCGAGATGGTCGACACGCTGGCGGGCGGTCGGGTACGGCAGCTCGGCAGCCTCGAATTCCTCACGCACGTACCCGGCGCCGAGGCCGAGGTCGAGGCGTCCGTCGCTGAGCTGGTCGACCTCGGCCGCGTCACGAGCCAATAGAGCGGGCTTGTAGAAGCCGGCGTTGAGCACGTAGGTGCCCAACCGCACGGTGGAAGTCGCGGATGCGATCGCCGTCAGTACCGGAAACGGTGCCGGCGCGCCGAGGTGATCGGGCAGATGCAGGGCATCGAAGCCGAGGTCCTCATAACGCTTCGCCTTGTCCTGCAAAGTCGTTCGCGACTTGGCTGAATGAATGCCCATTGAAAAGCGAAAGGCCCGTTCGGCCATCGGCCACCTCCGATTGTGTAGTTATCTGGACGGTAATTTCCAACAGCGGGCTGCGGCCGCCAGGCCCTGCACCAGATCGGCGGTCACCGGCGACAAACCGTCGTCGCCGGGCAGCGGACTGCGGGGGCTGATGCCCCTGACCCTGATCGGCAGTTCCAATTGTGTTCCGCCATACCGTGTCTGGTTGACGGGATTCTGCGGATGTAGCCCGCGCAGCTCGGGTGGAATCTCGTCGAGGTCGGTGACGACGTGATAGCCGGGCAGTTCGAGGTGGTCGGCCAGGTGGGTGGCCAGCGCGCGGTTTCCGCCGCCCGCCAACAACTGCGTGGCCCGGCCGATCCGGCCGTAGCCGTGCAACGACACCGCGATGTCGACGTGGTCGAGGAACTCTGCCAGGCGCGCTGACTCGTCGCGGACAAAGCGCGCCGACGACAGGTGGTGTGGATAGCGATCGGGATGCCGAATCAGGTACACCGATGCACCTGCCGCGTCGGCGGCGCGCTCGGCGATCACGTCGGTCATCTGTTCCAGACCGCCGCCGTGAATCGCCAGAAAACCGAAGCGCGACCGCAACCGGCTGGCCTCAATCACCCCGCCCTCGGCGAGCAGTTCGGAAAGTGATTGCGGCGCGGGTGTTGTCGGCCGCAACCGCGGGCGGGGCCACCTGGCGGGATCCCAGCGACGCAGGAAGTCGATCCAGTGTTGGGGCAACCCGTGATGCAGCGCCCCGTCGATGATGCGTTCCAGGTAGCCGGGTCGCGGTGGGCCCAGGTTCACCCGGTGGTCGATGTAGACCCAGGCGTCCGACGGCCCGTCTTCGGTCTGCACGGTCAACTGGTCGCGCTGGTAGCGCACCGGCACGCCCTCGGCGCTGTCCAGGGCGGCCAGGTCGTGGTCGGACAGCTGCCAGACCACTCCGTGCACCTGCGTGCCGGACAACGGCTCGACGGTGGCCACCCCGCGTTGGTTGATCAGCCAGTCATGGTCGGCGAGCACGGCGCGGCGCGGATTGGCGGCATCGGGGCAACGCTGCGCCATTTGCCGCACGCACAGGTTCGACCCGTACGCGAAGTAGAAATGACGGCTGCGCTGCGTCACGATTTCGATGTTAGCCGAGCGAATTATTTGCTCGGCCGCGGACGGTTGCGAGCGGGCAGTGCATATTCGGTCAAGTCCGCGAACGACTTCTGAGCCGGTCGTGACCGCGAGGTTAATTCCGTGCGTCGCGCTATTGGCGTCGCGGTCGGAGTGAAAGGATTGTCCGATGAGCGGCGCGTACGGGGGCGGCACCCGGGACCGGGACACGATTGAGCGTGAATTGCGGCTGCTGGTCAGCGTTCGCAGCGCCTACCGCGAGCGCGGTGGGGCGATGCCGTCGATCGACCAGATGGATGCTCTGCTGGACGAGCTCATCGAACTGACCGGGCGGGGAAAACACCGGTTGGAAAGCGGGAATTCCGACGCCAGGCCTAGCCTTTGGCGCTGACCGTGAGGTAGATCAGCACCACGTTGAGCAGGCTGATCAGCGTGCCGATCACCCAGCCGATGGCGGTGGTGACGCGGTGATTCACGTCGACTCCCATCAGCGCCCGATTACCGGTCAGCCGAACCAGCGGAAGCAGCGCAAACGGAATGCCGAAGGACAAGACGACCTGCGACAGCACTAACGTGCGGGTCGGATTAAAACCCAGCGCAAGGATCAACAGCGCGGGAGTCAGCGTCGCCAGCCGGCGTAGCACCATCGGAATCGAGCGGTGCAGCAATCCCTGCATGATCATCGCGCCGGCATAGGCGCCCACCGATGCTGACGCCAGGCCGGAAGCCAGCAATCCGACAGCGAAGAACACCGCGATCAATGGACTCACCGTGTCGTGCACAGCGGCGTAGGCCGCCTCGATGGAACCGATGCCACCGCGCCCGTGCATGTTCAGCGCAGCGACCAGCAGCATGGCGGCGTTCACAGCCCCTGCGACGACCATCGCCAGGCCGACGTCCAACCGGGTGACCCGCAGCAGTCGCCGCCGTTCTGGGCCGGGATCGGGATGGCCGTGCCGGTCCCGGGCTAGCCCGGAATGCAGATACACCGCGTGCGGCATCACCGTCGCGCCCAGGATGGCCGCGGCCAACAGCACGCTTTCCTTTCCGAGGAATCGCGGCACCAACCCGCCGAGCACATCTCTGGGCGGTGGTGTCGCGACGAAGAAGCTGGCGGTGAAGCCGATGGCGATGAGCAGCAGCAGTCCGGTGATCACCCGTTCGAAGATCTGTTGGCCGCGCTGGTCCTGGATCCGCAAGAGCAGCAGCGACACCACCCCGGTGATCACCCCGCCGAGCAGCAGTGGCAGCCGGAACAGGATGTGCAGTGCGATCGCCCCGCCGATCACCTCGGCCACGTCGGTGGCCATCGCGACGATCTCGGCCTGCATCCAAAAGGCCAGTCGGGCCGGGCGGCTCAGCTTCCCGCCGATCGCCTCGGGCAGCGAGCGCCCGGTCACCAGGCCGAGCTTTGCCGATAGGTATTGGACGAGCCCGGCCATCACGTTCGCGAGGACGATCACCCACAGCAGCGCGAAGCCGAACTGTGCGCCGGCGCTGATGTTCGCGGCCACATTGCCCGGGTCGACATAGGCGATGGCGGCGACGAATGCGGGGCCGAGCAGATACCACCCGGTTTTCGGCCGAGCGCGGGTGTCCTCGGGCACCTAACTCACTTTCCGTATACGAATAAGAAAGTTAGGTTAGCCGAAACCTCTAGCCCGCCGAGTACAGGCCGCGGCCGGTGATCAGCGGTAGGTCCAGCGTGGTGCGGATGCCGGCGGGAGCGGCAACGACGGCGGGGATGGCGTTGACGACGCGCATCGCCGTCGCCACCAGACCCGCGTGATTGTGATCGCCGTTGGGACTGCTCAGGCAGACGTCGATGGCGTAGGAGGGTTCGCCGGTGATCTCGATCCGGTAGCAGCCACCGGGCTGGGCCGGCTGCGGCCAGTCGGGGCACAGGTCTTCGCGCAACCGGGTGACGTGTTCGAGGACGACCGCGGGCTTGCCGTCGACCAGTCCGTGCACCTCGAATCGCAGCGCCGCGGCACTGCCCTTGGGGATGTGTCCCGAGGCGATGTCGAAGTCCTCGGGCGCCGGGACCCGCTCGTGCCGTTCGGTGACCTGGTCGAGTTCGACGCCCAGGCCCGCGGCGAGTTGGCGCACCACCGAGCCCCACGCCAGACTCAGCACGCCGGGTTGCAGCAGCATTGGGATGTCGTCGAGTGGCTTGCCGAAGCCCATCACGTCGAACATGACGGTGGCGCTGTCGTAGGTGGCGTAGTCGACGATCTCCATGCAGCGGATCTGCTGGACGCTCTGGCACGTCCCAGCCAGCGCCAGCGGAAGCAGGTCGTTGGCGAATCCCGGGTCGATGCCGTTGACGAACAGGCTCGAATTACCCTCCCGCGCAGCATCTTCGATCGGCGCCAGCAGCTCCTTGGGAAGCACCTGCCACGGGTACTGCAGGAACACCGCACTACTGCCAACGACATTCACCCCGGCGGCCAGGATGCGCCGGTAATCGTCGAGCGCATCGGGCAGCCGGTTGTCGGCCATCGCGGTGTAGACCGCGCACTGCGGGCCGGTGGCCAGCACCGCGTCCAGGTCGGTGGACGCGGTGATGCCGGTCGAGACATCAAGGCCGGCAAGCTCTCCGGCGTCTTTGCCGGCTTTGGAATCCGACGACACCCACACACCGGTGAGCTCGTAGTCCGGGTTGGTGATCAGTGCCCGCAACGCGTGAACGCCGACATTTCCGGTGCCGATCGCGGCGACTCGAATAGCCATCGTCACAGGTCCGGAATCGGTAGGTCGAGGTTGGGAAAGGTGATGCCGCCGTCGACTTCGATCACCTTGCCGGTCAGATAGGCACCCGCTGGCGAGGCCAAATACACTGCGGCGGCGGCGATCTCGTCGGGTTCACCGAGCCGGCGCATCGGAGTCACCTTTTCCATCGGCTCGCGCAACGCGTCGTTGGAGGCGACGATGTCCAGCGCAGAGGTGGCGATCGACCCCGGGGCGATGGCGTTGACCCGAATCCGCGGGCACAGGTCCAGCGCGGCCAGCCGGGTGTAGTGGGCCAGTGCGGCTTTGGCGGTGCCGTAGGCGGCGAACCCACGGCCGGCCACCCGTCCCATCGTCGAGGTGATGTTGATGATGCTGCCGCCGCCGGAGTGCTCGAGCATCAGCGGCGCCGCGGCGATGGTCAACGCGTGGGCGGTGGCGACGTTGAAGGTGAAGGCGCTCTTGAGATCCTTCGTCGAGGTGGTCAGCAGCCCGTTGGGCATGGTGCCGCCGACGTTGTTGACGACGATGTCCAGCCGTCCGAACGCCTCGACGGCCTGGCCGGCCAGCTCGGCGGTGACCTCGGGCTGGGCCAGATCAGCTGTGACGATGTGGGCGCGCCGGCCCGCGGCGCGGACCTTTTCAGCAACGGCCTCTAGTTCGGATTGGGTGCGGGAGGCAATGACGACGTCGGCGCCGACCTCGGCGAATGCCAGCGCGATGGCAGCGCCGAGACCGCGCCCGCCACCGGTGACGATCGCGACTTGGTCGTCGAGTCGGAATTTGTCGAGGATCACGCGCGTCACCGTAACAAGGTGCCGATGGCCGCGGAACCCTATTTCTGAAACACGTTCTAGTTTGTCCGTTAAGAATCTGACAAGCGGTGGCGCCTACGTTTCGGGCAGACGACGAGAAAGGACGCCGCCATGCACAACGTTGGGACCCTCACGAAGCTCATTGCCGGGGGACTACTTTCAGCCGGCCTGACCGTGGGCATGCTCGTCACCGCAGGTGCACCCGTAGCGCAGGCAGATGCCTGGCCCGGCTGCCCGAACGACCATCCGGCAGGGCCATGCCATTGGTGCCCGGGGGATCCTCCGGTGCAGACCGGCAACCATGTGACGAACCCGGTCCGCTGGGACTTCAATGCCTGCCACACCTATTGGTATGTCTACTTCGGACAGGGCAATGTCGCCCAGAACATTTTCGAGGGAGAGGTGCCTCCGCCGCCTCCGCCGCCAACAGATCCCGGCCCGTTCGTCATCGACAGAAACAACTGCCAACAAATACTCGGCATGTTCTGCCCGAAGGCGTGACACCCGCGGGTTGTCAGCGGCTTTCTGTACAATCGAATGTATGTTCGAAACAACGGTGCTTGCGACGACGGGTGAGTCGGCTGCGTTGCTCGAACAGGCCGACGCTGCGGCGCGGGCGGAAACGCAAGCCACGGCGCGGCGACTCAACCTGGTCGCCGACCTGATGGCGCTGCGGCACCGTCAGTACCGTGACCGCGCTGAGTGGGCGGCCGACCTGTGGGACGCGATCGCTGCCGAACTGGCTGCGGCCCTTCGGATCAGCCGCGCGTTGGCCTCGAGCTACATGCGCGATGCGGAAGTGATGCGCGAGCGTCTGCCCGGGGTCGGGGAGTGCCTCGCGGCCGGCGACATCAACTACGCCATGTTCAACGTGATCGCTCATCGCACCGCGCTGATCACCGACGAGAAAGCACTGGCTGCGGTCGACGAGCAGGTGGCGTTGCGCGCCCCGCGCTGGCCGTCGCTGACGCGCGGCAGGCTGGCGATGCGGGTCGATGCCATCGTGCTGCGGGTCGATCGAGACGCGATTCGTCGAACCAACAAAGAAGTCAAAGACCGCTATCTCAATGTGTCAGCCTCGATGTCGGGCATCGCCGAGGTCTACGGCAACGTGTTCGCCAGCACTGCCCGCGCTCTGGATCGCCGGCTGGACGAGCTCGCAGGCACGGTATGCGAAGCTGATCCGCGAACCAGGGCACAGCGGCGGGCCGACGCGCTGACGGCCGTAATTGGCGGCGCCGACCGGATGGCTTGTACCTGTGGGGATTCGGCTTGCGTCGAGATGCGCGGTCGCATGCGCAATCGGAATCTGGTCATTCATGTGGTTGCCGAGCAGGCCAGTATTTCTGGCACCGGAACGGCGCCCGGGTATATGGCCGGGGTGGACGAGCTGATACCAGCGCAGGTGGTCGCGGAGCTGGCCAAGTCGGCGACGTTGCAGCCGTTGACTTTTCCGGCGGCCGCCGAACCGCGTTACGCGCCGTCGGCGAAGCTGGCCGAGTATGTGCGATGCCGGGATCTGACCTGCCGGGCCCCCGGATGTGACAAGCCAGCAATGCACTGCGACATCGACCACACCGTCCCTTACGCTGACGGCGGACTCACGCACCCGTCCAACTTGAAGTCACTATGCCGAAAACACCATTTGCTCAAGACTTTCTGGGGCTGGCGAGACAAACAGCTGGCCGACGGTACGGTGATTTGGACGCTGCCGTCGGGGCAGATTTATGTGACCAGTCCCGGCAGCGCGATCCTGTTCCCGGCGCTGACCGTGCCTACCGGCGATGTGCCCGAAGCCCCGCCACCGTCCGACGTCCGCTGCGGTGAGCGCACAGTCATGATGCCGACCCGGCGGCGCACTCGGGCTCAGCAACGATCACAGCGAATTACCGCCGAGCGCAACCTCAATCGCAACGACAGACTAACCCGGCAACGCGCCGTCCGTTACGCGCACGCGACGCCCGACGACGAACCGCCGCCGTTCTAGTCGGAAGAAATCTTTGTGTCGGGTCGTGTGATGCCCGACGATCTTACGAGGGCCGCCAGCACGATGGCGGCCAGCAACAACGCCGGGACATCGCCCCACAGATGTCCCATGTGGTGGCCGGACTGGAAAGACTCCACCGCCATGACGACTCCGTGCACAATGCTCGACCACACGGTGAACCAGATCAGGCTGATGTTGGCCTCAGGACGTCGTGCCGCATTCCAGAGGAACAGGCCCAGCGTCACGTACAGGCCGACGATCATCATGAAGTAGTCGGACTCATACGGCGCGCCGTGATGCCATGCCCATCCCGACGGCCACACCACCGCCAGCGGATAGAGCAGCAACATCACCGTGCCGAAGAAAACCAACGCGATTTGAAGAAGCCGGTAGCTGGTCGACGGTGTCAATGTGTGCTCCAAAAGGTCTGCGGGCCAACAGGTCCCGCTCTAGCCCCAGCTTCCCGGGGTGCCCTGCGGCACCTGCTGGCCCAGCCAGTTGCAGGGCATCATCGTGCGCCACGCGGTGAACGCGCACTGCTGCTCTGGGGTCAGTGGGCTCGGGCCGGCGCATGGCCTGTCCGGGCTGCCGCAAATCGGCGGATCAGCGTGGGCGGCCGGCGCGGCGCCGATCAAGCCGTACATCGCGGCGGAAGCCGCGATCGCGAGTCCTGCTGCTGTATGGATGCGACCCATGTCTAGCTCTTCCTGCACGCGGCGTGGATCCGCCGCACTGCACTCGGACAATACCCGCGGACAGCTGTTCGCGGACCGAGTTTGGCGGCTCTGGGGAATCAGGACTCAGTCACAGAAATAGGGAAATCTCCCCAAGACCGAAGGCTGCGCGGTGACCGCCGTGGCGCTGCTGTTGGGTGGTCTGGCGGCTGCCCGTAAAGCTCTTTCGCGCGGCGCTATTGGCAGCGGTCAGGACTTCGCGGCGGCCTTCTTAGCGGGAGCCTTCTTAGCGGGAACCTTTTTCGCCGGAACCTTTTTCGCGGTCGCCTTTTTCGCGGGAGCCTTCTTCGCCGGAGTCTTCTTGGCGGCCGTCTTTTTCGCCGGCGCCTTGTCGCCGCCGGAGCGCGCCTTGACGCTGGCTTCCAACTTGGCCAGCAGATCCGAGACGTCTTCGGTCTCGTCGAGCTCTTTCGGCTGTTCTTCGGTGGTAAACGCTTCTCCGCCCTCGAGTTTGGCCTGCACCAACTCCTGCAGCTGCGCTTGGTAGTCGTCGTGATAGCGATCAGGATTGAAATCGTCGGCCATCGAGTCGACCACTTGCCCGGCCATCTTCAGCTCGGCGGGTTTGACCTCGACCTTCTTGTCCAGCACCGGGAAGTCGGGGTCACGGATCTCGTCGGGCCACAGCAGCGTGTGAATCACCATGACCTCGCGCTTGCTGAAGTCCTTGACCCGCAACGCCGCAAGCCGGGTCTTATTGCGCAGCGCGAAGTGCACGATCGCCACCCGATCGGTCTCGGCCAACGTCTTGGCCAGTAGCACATAGGATTTCGTCGACTTGCCGTCCGGCTCGAGGAAAGAGCTCTTGTCGAACATCATCGG
>DATDLZ010000086.1:0-2036 GCA_036519055.1 Mycobacterium sp. | reverse complement strand
GTTGTGCCGGTGTGGGTTTGGGTTCAGGCGGCGGGTTCGAGGGTGACCCGGTAGCCCATGGCGGTGAGTTGGGCGATGTGGTTGCGCATCCTGCGTTCGGTGGCGATGCGGTTGGTGTGGTAGTCGGGTCCGAGGTCGTGGAAGCGGGCGGTGGGGTCGTTGAGCAGGTTCCAGACGATGACCAGGATGGAGCGGGCGACCGCGACCAGGGCCTTGAGCTTGCCGCGGCGTTTGACGATGCGCCGGTAGCGTTGGCCGAGGAAGGTGCTCGTCTTGGCGGCCGCGGCGGCGGCGTCGCCCAGCACGCCTTTCAGGTAGGGGTTGCCCTTGCCGGTGCGGCCGCCGCGGGTGACGGGCCCGGACTGGATGGTGCGTGGGCACAGTTTCGCCCACGACACCAGGTGCGCGGGGGTGGGGAAGCGGCTCATGTCCAGCCCGATCTCGGCGATGATCACCTGTGCGTTGTGTTCGCCGATGCCGGCGATCTCGTCGAGCCGCTCGACCGTGGTGAGTCGTGCGCATTCGGCCAGGGTGTCGGCAGTCACGCCGACCGGGTGACCGGAGGTTGGGCCGTCGCGGCGGGGGTCGACGGGCTGGGCCTCGGGCATCGCCGCCAGCAGTTGTTCGATGCGGGCGGTGAGCGTGTCGATCTGGGCGGTGAGCGCGTCGATCTGGTCCAGCAGCATCCGGGCGAGTTCGGCGTGGTGGTCGTCGAAGCGGCCGCTCAACGCCTCGATGAGGGCGGCGCGCTTGGTCTTCATCCGGCCACGGGCCAGGCCGGCGAGCACCTTCGCATCCCGCTGCCCGGCGATCAATGCCTCGATCATGGCGCGCCCGGACACGCCGATGATGTCGGTGGCCCCCGTCGACAGCTTGATCAGGGCGTCTTCGAGCCGTTTCTCCAGCCGCTGCACCTGCCGGGACCGGTCGTGGGTGAGATCGGTGCGCAGCCGGGTGTAGTCGCGCAGTCGACGGATCTCGGTAGGGGGCACGAACGACGGCCGCAGCAGGCCCTTCTCGGTCAGCTTGGCCAGCCAGACGGCGTCGAGCTTGTCCGTCTTCGCCCGGCCCGGGACGTTCTTCACGTCGCGGGCGTTGACCAGCTGCACCTCGAGCCCGGCCGCCTCCAGCAGGTAGTACCAGATCCGCCAGTAGTCCGACGTCGACTCGACGGTGACCCTCTCGACCCCGAGCTCGACCAGGTCCTCGGCCAGTTCGGTCACAGCGGCGGTGGTCGCCGCCACGTCCCACACCCGGCTGACCCGCCGCCCCGCCTTCCCCGGCACCCGCACGCACACCTTCCCGGATGCCTTGGCCACGTCGACCGCGGCCACGCGCTCGATCACCAGCTCGTGCTCGGCGTCGGGAATCTCTTCCGGTTCATGCTTCAATTCGCTTGTCCTCCAGTCGCATCCACCCATTCCATGGCGGGTCGCCTGGGGGCCTCGGTCAAGGGAAACCGAAATTCTGATCGGCGTGCTCGCGGCAACAGTGCGTGACCCTTCCAGGTCGGGCCCCGGCGCCAGGCTGACCCACGGGCTCGCAGCCCAAGAACACGTCGGCGTCGGCAGGCGACCCGAGCCCATTTTTCACGCCCCGCGAGGCGTCCCCCGGAGGGATAGGGGGCTGAGCAGAAATCGGGCATGGTTACGTCATGGGGGCATCGACTGTAGGTGTTGCGCTTGCTGGGGTTGGCTCGTTCTTGGCTGCAGTGGTGGCTGGGGTGTTCATAGTTGTCGGTGGTCGCGGCAACGAGTCGCGGGTGTCGCAGCGCGCGCGGCGGTTCCTTACGTGGCTGCGTGACGAGTTTTAGCCCCGTGTGGTGATCGATCAGAACACCACTTCCGTCCTGTGGCGGGTCGCAACGTGTCATCGGCGCCCACGACGACTCGTCGTGCGGGTCATCGACGCTCTCGATTCGCTCCCCGGAGGACCGTCCGACCCGCTGATCCCTACCCCTGACAGGGCGGACATGGGGAGTCGCTCACCGGCTGCAATTGCCTCAAGGGTCGGCACGAAATGTGAACCGCGTCCTC
>DATDLZ010000085.1:0-14269 GCA_036519055.1 Mycobacterium sp. | reverse complement strand
CCCAGTCCAGGTTGAACAACGCGATGGCGTTTTGCTGAGCCGTGGATCCCTCAGCGGTCAGCGCGGTCTTACCGCCGCAATTCACCGGACCCCTCGGCGCCTTGAGGCCGTGCAGGTTGTTGTCGCTACCGCAGCCGGTCGACGTCATGCCCACGATCACAGCCGTCGACGCCGCGGCTGCCAGCGCTGTGCGCACCGCGTCGAGCTTCACTGATCTCGCTTTCGCCACTGATTTTTTCCGCGACCGACCCTCCCGGCCGGGATGTCGGGCTTCGGTGGAAACTATGCCTCAGGCGTAGACGGAGCCCGCCGGAGGCGTAAACACGGGGTGAACACGTCAGACGGTGTCGCCGCGGCGTGCGTACGCGGTGTCGACGCTGTACTGACTGAAACCCAGGCGCCGATAAGCCCGCAGCGCCGCTGTGTTGTCCGACTCGACGTAGAGCATCACCGTGGGTTCGTCTGCCCCGGCCAGGCGTCGCGCCAGATGCGCAATGCCCACCGCCGTCAGCAGGCCGCCCAGACCGCTGCCCTGCGCCGAGGGATCGACGCCGACAATGTAGACCTCGCCGAGGCCGGCTTTCTCGGGGTGCACTTTCGTCCAGTGGAAGCCCAGCAGGGTGTTCGTCTGCTCGTCGAAGGCCAGGAACAACCCGTCGGGGTCGAACCATGGTTCGGCCCGCCGTTCGGCGAGGTCGGCAGCGGTCCAGCCGCCCTGTTCTGGATGTGCCGCGAATGCGCCGTTGTTGACCCGCAACAGTTCGGCGTCATCGGCGCTGCCGGCGTAGGTGCGGATGCGCACGCCGTCGGGCGGCGCGGGCTCGTCGACGTCGCGCAACGAGCGGCGCATCTGCACGAGTTCCCGAACCGGTACCAGACCCAGCGCCGAAGCGGTCGCCTGCGCCGGTTCACGTGTCCCGTGTGCCCAAAAATGGTTAACCCCATGGGTTCTGGTCAAGGCGGCCCGGATCATCGCAGCGCCGATACCGTGCCGGCGGGCTTGCGGATGCACCACCAATTCCGCCATCCCGGGCCCATCGTCGTTCCCTGCGGCCAGATTCAGATAGCCGAGCACTTTCTCGCCGTCAGCGCTCAGGAGATGTTCGGTGCGGTGAGTCGCCAACTCCCGCAGAACTTGTTCACCGACGGGTGCCACCAGATCGAATTCAGTTGCTGCAGTGATGAGTTCGCGTATCTGCTGCTGCTCGTCGGTGTCTAACGTAGCCCGCCACTGCGGCGCCGTCACTGGCTGTGCAGCGGATCGGCCAGCGGCTCTTGGTAATTGCCCGAGTCGGACTCATCGTCGTCGTCGGCGGGCTCGCTGCTCGGTGGCCGGCCGCGGGTGGGGCGGACCGCTTTGTAGCCCACGTTGCGCACCGTGCCGATCAGCGATTCGTACTCCGGTCCGAGTTTGGCGCGCAGCCGTCGAACGTGCACATCGACCGTGCGGGTGCCACCGAAGAAGTCGTATCCCCATACTTCGTGCAGCAGCTGGGCGCGGGTGAACACCCGACCTGCGTGCTGCGCCAAGTACTTGAGCAGCTCGAATTCTTTGTAGGTCAGGTCGAGTGGGCGCCCTCGCAGTCGGGCGGTATAGGTGCCCTCGTCGATCACGAGTTCGCCGAGGCTGATCTTGCCGACGCCCTCCTGGTCCTGCAGATTGCCTCGCCGGCCGATGAGCAGTCGCAGCCGGGCATCGATCTCAGCAGGCCCGGTGCCGGGGAGCAGGATCTCGTCCAAGCCCCAGTCGGCGTTAACTGCCACCAGGCCGCCCTCGTTGACCACGACCACCACCGGGATCGAGCGGCCTGTCGAGCCCAGCAAGCGGCACAGACCGCGCGCTGCCGGCAGGTCCAGCCGCGCGTCGACAATCAAAATGTCGGCGCTGCCCGCCTCCAGTAATGAAGAAACATCGGGCGGAGCCGTGCGCAGCGTGTGGGCGAGCAGCGATAAGGACGGCAGAACCACGTCCGGATTCGGCTCCGCGGTTAGCAGCAGCAGGTCCAAGAATGCCCCTCCAGCATCGTGGGAAAGGCGTCTCCCAAAATTCATCGCGGGATACGAAGTTTAACGGCCAGGTCATTAAACGATAGCGTGCTGCCTGGTCCTCCGCGCGGTGACTAGGCAGACCAGCGCGGCGACGATGCACACCGAAACGGGCGGGTGGGCCACAATATGCGGATGCGTAAAGCGCTGGTCGGTGCGGCGGCGGTGTCGTTGACCGTTGTGGTCGTGCTCCTCATAGCCGCCGGCGCCGACTTCGGGACCAGCATTTACGCCGAATATCGGCTCTCCCGCACAGTGGGCGAAACGGCCCACTTGGACTTCGACCCGTTCGTCGCGATCATCGCTTTCCCACTCATCCCGCAGGCGATGCGCCACCGCTACGAGGATGTGGAGATCAAGGCCACCGCGGTCGAGCGTCCAGTGATCGGCAAGGCCACGCTCGAGGCCACCATGCACTCGGTCGACCTGACCGACTCGTCGTGGCTGATCAGACCAAATGCCAAGCTGCCGATCGGCGAACTGGAGAGCCGCATCATCATCGACTCGCGGCACCTCGGCCACTACCTGGGGATCCGCGACCTGCTGGTCGAGGCGCCCGCCAAGGACACCAACGACGCCTCCGGCGGTACTACCAAATCCGGCATCTCCGGTAATCGCGGCCTGGTCTTCAGCGGGACCCCCATCGCGGCCCACTTCGACAAGCGGGTCAGCGTCGCCGTCGACCTGTCGATAGCCGGCGAGGACAACACCACGCTGGTGTTCACCCCCACCGACGTGCTCACCGGCCCTAACACCGCCAACCAACGGGTGCCCGACGACAAGCGTGACGCGGTGCTGGCCGCGTTCGCAGGCAAGCTGCCCGACCAGAAACTGCCGTTCGGTGTCGCGCCGACGACCCAGGGGGCGCGGGGTTCGGACGTGATCATCGAGGGCATCACGACGGGATTAACGATCACCCTCGATGGGTTCAACCGGGCATGAGTTCAACTATGCGGCCGTGCCCGCCCGGGAAGGGGTCGGGCCAGTGACTGCTGCAGTTCTCGCGGTTGTGGCGGCGCTGGCGCTGGCCGGTGTCATCGGGTGGCTGATGAACCGCCGGGCCGGTGACGTTCGGGCGACCGACTCGAACACGGCTGACGACATCGACACCAGCGACCTGGGCCTGTCCGCCGAGGGACCGACCGTCGTGCATTTCAGCGCCTCATGGTGCGGGCCGTGCACTCAGGTGCGCCGCGTCGTCAACCAGGTCTGCGACGACCTCAGCGACGTCGCGCACGTAGAGATCGACATGGATGCCAATCCGAGCGCGGCGCGGCGTCTTTCGGTGTTGTCGCTGCCGACCACGTTCATCTTCGACGCCGATGGCCGGCAGCGTTACCGAACCGCCGGTGTGCCCAAACCCGATGACCTGCGATCAGCGCTGGTACCGCTGTTGGCCCGATGACGTCGCCATTGGGTAAGCTGCATGACGTGTCCGCCCGCGTCGAGCTCATGCTCACCAGTCGCCGTGCAGTTGATCTGTGCCGCGTCGCGGGCTGCTGCTGTTGTTGTAGCTGCTGAGTAGCCGCGCCTTCTCGCGCCGCGCTCGGAGCAGCCAGAACCCCCCCGGTGGCGCGCCGCCACAAAAGTCGTGCATAGAGCAATCCAGGAGCAGCATCATGTCGAACACCAAGACCCCCGATCAGGTCGATGTGCGGGGACCGCGCTTTGCGGCCTGGATCACCACCGCCGTACTCGTGATCACTCTGCTCGTCTCCGGTGTCAGCCCGCTGGCCGCCGCGATCATCCTCGGCGTACAGAGTGTCGTCTTCGCCATCGGCGCAGTCGCCGGCCCGCGACGCCATCCGTACGGCCTGGTGTTCGCCAAACTCGTCGCGCCACGACTGAGTCCGGTTCGCGAACGTGAACCCGTTCCCCCGCTGAAGTTCGCCCAGCTGGTCGGGCTGATCTTCGCCGCCCCAGCGGCTATCGGATTTGCTACTGGCGCTTCCCTATTCGGCGTTGCACTCACCGCGGCGGCGCTGGTTGCCGCGTTCCTCAACGCAGCCTTCGGCATCTGCCTGGGCTGCCAGCTCTACCCGCTCGTGGCGCGCCTGAAGCCAGCCCACAGCACCTCATAGCGATCGAAAGGATCCCCCATATGGCACGCTCCGACGTCCTGGTCTCCGCCGACTGGGCCCAGAGCAATCTCGATGCCGATCACGTTGTCTTCGTCGAGGTCGACGAAGACACCAGCGCCTACGATGACGGCCACATCGCCGGAGCGGTCAAGCTGGACTGGCGTACCGATCTGCAAGACCCCGTGCGGCGCGACTTCGTCGACGCCCAGCAGTTCTCCAAGCTGCTCAGCGAACGCGGTATCGCCAACGGCGACACCGTGATTCTCTACGGCGGCAACAACAATTGGTTCGCCGCCTACGCGTACTGGTACTTCAAGCTGTACGGCCACGAGGACGTCAAGCTGCTCGACGGCGGCCGCAAGAAGTGGCAACTGGACGGGCGGACGTTTTCCACCGAATCGGTGGACCGGCCGGCCACCAGCTACACCGCGAAGTCCGCGGACAACTCGATCCGGGCCTTCCGCGACGAGGTGCTGGCCACGATCAACGCGAAGAACTTGGTCGACGTGCGCTCTCCCGACGAGTTCTCCGGCAAGATCCTGGCGCCGGCACATCTGCCGCAGGAGCAGAGCCAGCGGCCCGGCCACATCCCGAGCGCCATCAACGTGCCGTGGAGCAAGACCGCCAACGACGACGGCACCTTCAAGTCCGACGACGAGTTGGCCAAGATCTATGCCGACGCGGGATTAGACGGGTCGAAGGAAACGATTGCCTACTGTCGAATCGGGGAACGTTCGTCGCACACCTGGTTCGTCTTGCAGGAATTACTCGGGCATCAGAACGTCAAGAACTACGACGGCAGTTGGACCGAATACGGCTCCCTGGTGGGGGCCCCGATCGAGTTGGGAAGCTGATTATGTGCTCTGCGCCAAAGCAAGGACAGACTCTGCCGGCCAGCGTCGACCTGGAGAAGGAAACAGTCATCACCGGGCGCGTGGTGGATAGCTCCGGTCAGGCCGTGGGTGGTTCGTTCGTACGACTGCTGGACTCCTCGGGCGAGTTCACCGCCGAGGTCGTCGCATCGGCCACCGGAGACTTCCGGTTCTTCGCTGCCCCCGGGTCCTGGACGCTGCGTGCGCTGTCGGCCGCGGGCAACGGCGATGCGATCGTCGAGCCGAAGGGCGCGGGCATCCACGAGGTCGACATCAAAATCTCTTGACCCGTTCGCGGCACTAGACTCGTCGTCGTGGTTCTGTTCTTCGAGATCATGCTTGTCGCGGCCGTTGTGGTTATCTCCTGGTTTGCGCTGTACACGCTGTATCGGCTGATCACCGACGAATCGTGACCGCCGCCGACGATGCAGAGCGCAGCGATAGGGAGGAGCTGCGCACAACCGGTGCCGGCGACGACGATTCGGCCCGTTCACCCGGTTCCGGTGACCGTGCGGTGGCCGCAGCAATCGAACGCGCCAAGGTGACCGCGACCCGCAACATTCCGGTCTTCGACGACCTGCCCGTCCCGGCCGACACCGCGAATCTGCGCGAAGGTGCGAACCTGAACGACGCCCTGCTGGCATTGCTGCCGCTGGTCGGCGTGTGGCGCGGCGAAGGCGAAGGCCGTGGCGCCGCCGGCGACTACCGGTTCGGGCAGCAGATCGTGGTCTCTCATGACGGCGGCGACTACCTGAACTGGGACGCCCGGTCCTGGCGGATCAGCGACACCGGCGTCTACCAGGGACCGGATTTGCGCGAAACCGGCTACTGGCGCTTCGAGCCCGAACCCGAAGACCCGTCCGAGTCGCAGGCCATCGAGTTGCTGCTGGCGCACTCCGCCGGTTATGTCGAGTTGTTCTACGGGCGTCCGCTCAACCAGTCGTCGTGGGAATTGGCCACCGACGCTTTAGCGCGCAGCCGGTCGGGCGTGCTGGTCGGCGGAGCCAAGCGGCTTTACGGCATCGTCGAGGGCGGCGACCTGGCTTACGTCGAGGAACGGGTGGACGCCGACGGCGGGCTGGTGCCGCACCTGTCGGCGCGACTCTCGCGGTTCGTCGGGTGACGAACTAACCCATATCGGTTGCCGCAAAACGTGTTTGGAATAACGGCTGACCCCAGAAAGTGGGCGGCCCCCGAGCCGTAGTTCCAGGTTGGACAAACCGGAGGCTCGGGGGCCGGGTGACTGCGGGGAATTCGCCAGCGCGCGCAGGTGATTCCTCGCCTGGTACAGCTAGCGGGCAGCCACCTCACATGTCCAATAAGCTATCAATTTCTCGGACCACCTCCTTCCCTGTGTACCGACGAAGGTACTCGCTCACGGTCACGCCGACAACCGAATTCAGCGGTCGCTGACGATGGCGGCGTCGACCAGCTCAGCGAACTCCGCCACCATCGGCGCTCGTGGCAACGTCCGGCCGTCGAGGGTGTGCACGCGCGCAGCCAGCGTCATGCTCGACACCAGCCAAATTCCCTGTGCGGCAAATAGATCTGCAACGCGCAGTGCGCGGTAGTCGCAGTCGTACCCTTTCGCGCGGGCAACCCCGAAGAGTGCCTGCTGGGTGGTCCCGCGCAGGATCGGATACCACGGTGGCGGCGTCAACAGGCACACGTTGCCGGCGGCTCCCTCACCGGCGGTGGCGATCACCACGGTCGAGCGTGGGCCCTCCAGGACGTAGCCGTCCGAGCTGACGAAGATGACGTCGCCGGCGCCGTGGCGGTCGGCGTGCCGCAGAGCGGCCATGTTGATCGCGTACGACAGCGTCTTGGCGCCGGCCAGTAACCACGGCATCGCGTCGACACCCGCCGACGGCAGCTCGCGAGGCAAGGTCACCGCGGCCAGTCCGTCGCGTCGGGTGGCGGCAATCCGCTCGGCGACCGGATTCACCGTGACGAAGGCGGTTGGCGCTGAACCACGTTCCCGGCCGCGGCTGTAGGCCAGCCGCATCGCACCTTCACCGTCGGTGTCTCCCACCCACTGCTGTGTCGCCACCTCGATCGCATGCCGCCAGGCGGCCAGGTCCGGCTCGGGCAGATCGAGCAGTTTCGCCGAGTGGCCCATCCGGCTCAGATGCGCATCGACCAGGCACGCGCGGCCGTCGCGGACCAACAGTGTTTCGAAGACGCCGTCGCCTCGCACCGCGGCGAGGTCGTCGGCAAACAGCAATGGTGTACCGGGCGGGTGGACCTCGCCGTCGAGCGTCACGGTCACGCCCGGGTGGCCAGTCATGGGTCAGAAGCCTAGTGCCGATCGCAAGAGCGGCGAAGCCGGTCGCAGCGGGTCGCCACCAATGACACAGTGCGATCGCAAGAGCGGCGAAGCCGGTCGCAGCGGGTCGCCACCGAAAGACCGAGGCCGTGGACCCGTAGAGTTGGTGTGTGTCCGCAGTTCCCGCTCCCGAAACCGGCCCCGACGCGGGCGCCATCTGGCACTACGGCGACCCGCTGGGCGAGCAGCGCGCCGCCGAGACCGGTGCCGTCCTGGTGGATCGGTCACATCGCGGCGTGCTGACCCTGACCGGCGACGACCGGCAATCCTGGCTGCACAGCATCTCGACGCAGTTCATCAGCGAACTTCCGGACGGCGCGAGCACACAGAACCTCAGCCTCGACGGGCAGGGGCGAGTCGAAGACCACTGGATCCAGACCGAGCTCGGCGGCGTCACCTATCTGGACACCGAGCCGTGGCGCGGCGAGCCGTTGCTGGACTACCTGCGCAAAATGGTGTTCTGGTCGAAGGTCACGCCGGACCCGGCCGACCTGGCAGTGCTCTCACTGCTGGGACCGCAGCTGAGCGAGCGAGCGGTGCTCGACGCGCTCGGACTTGACGCGATGCCCGACGCGATGACGGCCGCGCCACTGACCGGCGGCGGCTTCGTGCGCAGGATGTCTGAGGCGCGCCCGGGCCAGATCGAGTTGGATGTGCTCGTCGACCGTGGCGAATCCGCCGAGCTGCAGCGGCGGTTGACCGGCGCCGGAGTGCGCCCGACTGGAGTCTGGGCGTACGAGGCCCACCGGGTGGCGGCGGTGCGCCCACGGCTTGGCGTCGACACCGACGAGCGGACCATCCCGCACGAAGTGGGCTGGATCGGCGGCCCGGGGCTAGGCGCCGTCCACCTGGACAAGGGTTGCTATCGCGGTCAGGAAACCGTTGCCCGGGTGCATAACCTGGGCAAACCGCCGCGCATGCTGGCGTTGTTGCACCTCGACGGGTCGGTGGACCGGCCGGTCACCGGTGACGCGGTGCTGGCCGGCGGACGCGCAGTCGGCCGTCTCGGAACCGTGGTCGACCACGTCGATCTGGGCCCGGTGGCCCTGGCGTTGCTGAAGCGGGGGATACCCGCCGATACCGCCCTGAGCACCGGCGGCGGCGAGGTGGCGGCGATGCTCGACCCCGCATCGCTACCGGCGGTCGACGGGCCCGGCGCCGGTCGGGTAGCCGTCGAGCGGTTGCGGGGAACAGCCCGATGACAGTCCAGACAGGGTGCGGGGCGCAACAGCACGCAACCACGGGGCACGGTAAACTGTCGGCAGGACAATAAAGACAAAAGATCGGAGCCGCCTACTTGTTGGGCCGCTCCGTTATTGCGCGAGGGGGTTCCCCCATGGGCCGTGGCCGGGCTAAGGCGAAGCAGACCAAGGTTGCTCGAGACCTTAAATACAGCTCACCGCAGACCGATTTCGATCGGCTGCAGCGCGAGCTGTCCGGGTCGGACGGTGATGACGGCGACCAGTCGGAGGGCGACGATCCCTGGCGTGACGAGCACCGCTAGGCCTGTCCGCGGCTCGCGATATTGTCGAGCCGAAATCTAGAACCTTGGGTGCTGCCCGACGAGTTTTGCTCGCGGACCGCCTTTTCCACCCTTGTTGATCGCGCCCAGCACCCAGCAATCCAAGTGCCGGGCGGTCAAGATCGCCAGCGCGCGGTCGGTGTCCTCGGGCGCGACGACGGCGATCATGCCGACGCCCATGTTGAAGGTCTTTTCCATCTCGGCACGCGAGACTCGGCCGCGCTGGGCGATCATCGCGAACACCGGTGCCGGCGTCCAGGTGCCGCGATCCACGTCGGCCACCAGCCCATTCGGGATGACGCGTTCCAGGTTTCCGGCCAGCCCGCCGCCGGTCACGTGGCAGAACGTCCGGACCTGGGTTTCGGCGGCGAGCGCCAGGCAGTCCTTGGCGTAGATGATGGTCGGCTCGAGCAGTTCCTCGCCCAGGGTGCGGCCGAACTCCTCGACGTAACCGGCCAGGTTGCCCCGGTCGATCTCCAGTAAGACCTTGCGGGCCAGCGAGTATCCATTGGAGTGCAGGCCCGAGGACCCCATCGCGATGATGACGTCGCCGGGTTTGACCCGTTCGGGCCCGAGCAGGTCGTCGGCTTCGACCACGCCGACGCCGGTGGCCGAGATGTCGTAGTGGTCCGGCTCGATCAGGCCGGGGTGCTCGGCGGTCTCACCCCCGAGCAGCGCGCAGCCCGCGCGTATGCATCCTTCGGCGATACCGCCGACGATCGCGTTGAGCCGCTCCGGCACGATGCGGCCAAGAGCGATGTAGTCCAGCAGGAACAGCGGCTCGGCTCCGCACACCACCAGGTCGTCGACCACCATCGCGACCAGGTCCAGGCCGACGGTGTCGTGCTTGTCCATTGCCTGGGCGACGGCCAGCTTGGTACCCACCCCGTCGCTGGACGCCGCCAGCAAAGGTTCGCGATAGTCGTTGCGCAGTGCGAAGAGTCCGGCGAATCCGCCCAGCTTGCTGAGCACCTCGGGTCTGGTGGCTTTCGAAGCGAGCGGCTTGAACAATTCGACGGCGCGGTCCCCGGCTTCGATATCGACTCCGGCCGATGCATATGTCACGCCCGGGGCAGCCGGGTCTTTTCCGCGGTCGGTCATCGCGGTAAAGGCTACCGGTCGACACCCGGCGCGGGTATCTCACACTCGTGCAAAGACAACGTAAGGCTAAGGAGTGCGTAGCACGGCGGCCTGCTCCGCCTCCGGCGACAGCTCGAGATCCGCCATGTCTGTACGCGCGGCATTGGCGAGCATGTGCTCGATGACGTTTTTGCCGAGCGCGGTCTCGCTGGGAAGTTCGATCGGGTACCGGCCGTCGAAACAGGCCGAGCAGAGCCGCGACGTGGGTTGCTCGGTGGCGGCGATCAGACTCCGCAGCGAGATGTATCCCAGCGTGTCGGCGTTGATGGCATGCCTTACCGCTTCGAGCATTTCGTCTTCGTCTTCAACGGCGTTGGCGATCAGCTCCGCTGGCGAAGGGAAGTCGATGCCGTAGAAGCACGGCCACTTCACCGGTGGCGACGCGATCCGTACATGGACTTCGACGGCGCCGGCCTCCCGCAGCATCCTGACCAGAGCACGCTGGGTGTTGCCCCGCACGATCGAGTCGTCGACGACGATCAGCCGCTTGCCGCGGATGACTTCCTTGAGCGGATTTAACTTCAACCGGATTCCGAGTTGGCGGATGGTCTGCGACGGCTGAATGAACGTGCGCCCGACGTAGGCGTTCTTCATCAGGCCTTGCCCGTAGGGGATGCCGGATTCCTGCGCATAGCCGACGGCGGCGGGGGTGCCGGATTCCGGGACACCGATCACCAGGTCGGCGTCGATCGGGGATTCGCGGGCCAGTCGTCGGCCGATCTCCAGCCGGGCGCCGTGCACCGACCTTCCGGCGATCGTGCTGTCCGGCCGCGCCAGGTAGACGTATTCGAAGATGCAGCCTTTGGGCTCGGGGTTGGCGAAGCGGGTCGACCGGACGCCGTCGGCGTCGATTGCCAGCAGTTCGCCCGGCTCGATCTCGCGAACGAACGAGGCGCCGACAATGTCCAGCGCGGCGGTTTCCGACGCGACCACCCAGCCGCGATCCAGCCGTCCCAGACACAGCGGCCGCACACCCCACGGGTCGCGCGCGGCGTACAGGGTGTTCTCGTCCATGAACGTCAGACAGAACGCGCCGCGGACCGTCGGCAACAGTTGCAGCGCTGCCTGTTCCAAGCTGGAGTCGGCGGCGCCGTACGCCAGCAACGCGCCCAGCACGTCGGAGTCGGTGTTGGCCGCACCCGGTGCCCTGGAGTTGATCAGTCCGGCTTCACGCGCACGGGTGACCAGTTCGGCGCTGTTGACCAGATTGCCGTTGTGCCCCAACGCCACTCCGGTGCCCGCAGCGGTGGTACGGAAGACCGGCTGGGCGTTCTCCCAGGTGGGCTGGCCGCTGGTGGAGTACCGGCAGTGCCCAATAGCGACGTGGCCCTCCATGGCAGCCAGCGTCTGCTCCTCGAAGACCTGACTGACCAGGCCGAGATCCTTGAACACCAGCACCTGCGAACCGTCTGCGACCGCGATGCCGGCGGCTTCCTGGCCGCGGTGTTGCAGCGCGTAGAGGCCGAAGTAGGTCATCTTGGCGACTTCTTCGCCGGGGGCCCATACGCCGAATACGCCGCATTCTTCGCCGGGTGGGTTTTCGTCGGGTACGGGCTCTTGGACGGTCACGGTGCGGCGGCTCCCTGGCGGGCGGATGGTGACTTGGTGAAGTCTACGGAAACAGCGAGCGTGTTAACGAATTGACCCGGCGTGTTGCACCATCTCACGGCCGATTTCCGCAGCTCAGGAGCCCCAGAGCATGCCAGGTGTCGCATATGCCACAGCGGTCCCTATCGGGCTCCGCAGAGCAGTTACCCCGCCGCCCGATCATCGAGCGCCTGATACGCGGCGTTATAGCCGGGAGTGAAGGTGATACCGGGGCCGCCGTGGCACCCGGCGCTTGCCAAATACAGCCCTTCAACCGGAATCGGCAGGTCGATGAAGCCCTTGGGTCCAGGCCGGTTTGGCCCCATCAGGTCCGGATGCAACAGGCCGTGGCAGAAATCGCCCGACGGGGCGCCGAACATCGTCTGCATGTGATACGGCGCGAACGTGATGTGCCGGATGCAGATGTTCCGGAAGTTGGGCGCGTAGCGGGTGATCTTCTCGATAACCCGTTGCGCCATCTCATTTTTCAGACGCCCGTGCTGGTCTCGGCTGGCTTCGACGGGAAACGCATATGCATATGCGCTCGCGGCATGCTTGCCGGGCGGCGCCAGACCAGGGTCCATGCAGGACGGTATCTGCATACCGAGCGACGGATTGTCGGGCACCACGCCGCGGGTGCACATCTCCCACTGGCGCTGCTGTTCTTCGGGTGAACCGAAGATCCCGATGGACTGCTGCATACCGGGTTCGTTGAGCAGTTCGTAGGGCGGGGCGAACTCCGGCAGGCCGTCGAGAGCGAAATGCATTTGGATAAATGCCGCGCGGTGGTCGCGACCGCTCAGCCTGGTGATCAAGTCCGCAGGCAGGTACTCCGCGCCGACGAGATCGGTGAGCGTCAGGTCGGGCGCGATGTTGGAGACCACGACGGGTGCGCTGATCGTTGACCCGTCGCGGAGTCGTACGCCGGTGACGCGATCGTTTTCCACCAGGATCTTCTCGACTTTGGTCCGGAAGCGCATCTCGCCACCACGGGAGACGAATAGCTCGTGGAGGTGTTCGGTGAGCGCTCCGATACCGCCGGCGAGCTTGGTCATCATGGCGGTGCTGTCATCGGGCACAGCCAGCGCAAAGGCCAGGCAGGTCGCGCTGCCGGGGGTATACGGACCGCGGTAGGTGGAGTTGACGGCCAGAAACGCGAGCATCCCGCGCATGATTGCGTGCTTTTCTCTGTCCGGCAGGTAGCGGTCGATGGCGTCCATCGCCGAGCCGAACAGCATCTGATGAATGGCGGCACGTTCGGCTTCGTTGGCCGCGCAGGAGTACATCTCGTCGAGCGTCTTCGGCGGTGTGCGCACCTCGAATCGGCCCAGCGCTTTCGCGGGCCCTTGACTCCAGGCGATCAACTCGGCCATGCCCATGATCGCGTCGGCGCCGTGCTTCTCGCCGAGATGCGTCATCAGCTGCATCGGATCGCGGTAGAAGACCATCGGCTCCTCACCGGACTCACCGATGTTGACCGACATCACTTCGGCGTCGACGGTCGGAAGAGCGTCCAGGCCAAGTTCTTTCGTGATCTGGGGGGCGGTCGGGAACTGCACCGATCCAGCGATCTCGTAGCGGAATCCGTCGATCAGCTCGACCGTCGCGGCCATTCCACCGCTGTAGGTGTTGGCCTCCAGGCAGAGCGTGCGCAGCCCCGCACCCTGCAGGATGGCCGCCGCCGTCAGGCCGTTGTGCCCAGCGCCGACAACGATCGCGTCATAGTCAGTCATGGCTCGCAGAATATGTCAGTACTGACACATTAGGAAGATGTCAGCCCTGACGTATTACGGAAATTCGAGATAACATCTGGCGCGATGACAGAGCCGAGCAACCTTCATGAGCTGCGCCGGCGATCGACGCATGCGGCGTTACGACGGGTAGCGCTGGCGCAGTTCGCCAGCAGGGGGTTCGCCAATGTGACGGTGACCCAGCTGGCCACCGAAGCCGGCGTCACCGAGCGGACTTTCTTCCGGCACTTCCCCAGCAAGGAAGCCGTTCTGTTCCAGGATTACGACACCCACCTGGAATGGCTGGCTGAGGCGTTGGCGCAACGACCCGCCTCGGAGTCGCTCTTCGATGCCGTGTTAGCCAGCGTGGCCAGTTTTCCGCACGACGTGGAGGTGGTTCGCCAAGCCGCGATGGCCCGGTCGACGTTGATATCCGCCGAGCGCATCGCCGCGCATTTACGTGTCGTGCAGTCGTCCTTCGCCGAGGTGCTGACCGACTTCATCAAGACCCGCTACGTGGGCGTTCCCAACCTCGACCTCATCGCCGAGGTCGCGGGAGCCACTCTGGCAGCGGCTCTTGTGGTGGCCGTCCAAGATTGGGGTGACGACGGCTGTACCGGCGACCTGGGCGAAATCGTTGCTACGAGTGTCGATCTCGTGCGTTCTGGATTTGCGCCGCTGACCTAACCGCTCAGCCTCACCACCGGCAGCCGGCCCGCGACCTCGCCGGCCCGCGATCCAGACAGCCGAAGCGCCCCGGAGGCGGCGGCGTCTGCCACCTTGAGCAGTCCGGTGGCCAACAACAGCCAGGTGCGCGGATCGGTCTCGACGACGTTGGGCGGCGTGCCGCGGGTATGCCTCGGCCCGGAAATGCACTGCACCGCGACGAACGGCGGAATCCGGACCTCGACGCTGGCGCCGGGCGCTTCGGCGGCCAGCGTGCGTGCGGTGAGCCGGACCGCGGC
>DATDLZ010000084.1:0-8381 GCA_036519055.1 Mycobacterium sp. | reverse complement strand
TTGCCGCAGATCAGCATGATGATCGCCCGCCGGACAGGCAACGCGGTCAACGGCTCGTAGGTGGAGTTCAGCAACAACACCCGCCGGCGATTCCAGATCGATCCGCCGTCATGGGAGACGGGCGGATGCGTGTCGACGTTTTGGACGCTATGCAGGGTTGAACCGGTCGCGGGCCCGGTGAGCCCTGCCGCGGCACCCGAACTGTGGTGGCGGCGTTTGCGCTGCGCCATACGTCCTCCGCCAGACAGTCCACCACGATTCGCCAGCCAGCGCACGCCAAATTGCCGGTGCCCGCTGGTCAATCCGGTTAACAGCCGGTAGCCACGCCCGCGGCCAAGGTTCATATGTCGCTCAGCGGCCAACTCTGGGCATGGCCCACAATGGAGGCGATGGAACAACCACAACAGACCTTCTACGACGCTGTCGGCGGCGCAGATACGTTCCATGCGATCGTGTCGCGCTTTTACGAGCTGGTCGCCGAGGACGAAATTCTGCGGCGTCTGTACCCCGAAGATGACCTCGCGGGCGCCGAGGTCCGGCTCCGGATGTTCCTCGAGCAGTACTGGGGCGGCCCGCGGACATACTCCGATCAGCGCGGCCATCCCCGGCTGCGGATGCGGCACGCGCCGTTCCAGATCGGCCCGTTCGAGCGCGACGCCTGGCTGCGCTGCATGCATACCGCGGTCGCATCCGTCGACTCGGCGACCCTCGACGACGTGCACCGTAAGGCGTTGCTCGACTACCTGGAAATGGCCGCGCATTCCCTCGTCAACTCGGAGTTCTGATGCCCTCACGTCGACAGCCGCCGTGGTGGACGGACGCGGTGTTCTACCAGGTGTATCCGCGGTCATTCGCCGATAGCGACGGCGACGGCGTCGGTGACATCAATGGCGTGGCGGCACAGTTGGACTATCTGGAACGACTGGGCATCGACTCGATCTGGTTCAGCCCGATCATGGTGTCCCCGATGGCCGACCACGGCTATGACGTGTCTGATCCGCGCGACATCGACCCGCTGTTCGGCGACTTAGGGGCTTTCGAAAGACTGATCGCGTCGGCGCACGAGCGCGGCATCAAGATCACGATGGATTTGGTGCCCAACCACACCAGCTCGGAGCATCCCTGGTTCCAGGAGGCGCTGGCGGCCGCACCGGACAGCGCGGCCCGCAACCGCTACATCTTCCGGGACGGTCGCGGGCCCGGTGGCGCGGAGCCGCCGAACAACTGGCAGTCCGTTTTCGGCGGACCGTCCTGGACTCGCGTCGGCGAGCCGGACGGTAATCCGGGCCAGTGGTACCTGCATCTTTTCGACGTCGAGCAGCCGGACCTCAACTGGGACAACCCGGAGGTCTTCGACGATCTCGAGAAGACGTTGCGGTTCTGGCTGGAGCGCGGCGTCGACGGCTTCCGCATCGACGTCGCACACGGAATGGCCAAGCCGCCAGGTCTGCCGGACTCCGATGTCGAGATGCGGCCGCGGATGCTCAGCGACGGAGACCCACGGTTCAACCATCCCAATGTGCATGCGATTCACCGCAATATCCGCCGGGTGATGGACGATTATCCCGAGGCGGTGACCATCGGCGAGGTCTGGGTTTTCGACAATGCCAGCTGGGCCGAGTACTTACGCGCCGACGAGTTGCACCTGGGTTTCAATTTCCGCATGGTGCGAGCCGAATTCGACATCACCGAGATCCGCCATTCGATCGAGAACACCCTGGCCGCCGCCGCGATCGAAAATGCCACTCCCACATGGACGTTGGAAAATCACGACGTCGTACGGGCACCCAGCCGCTATGGGGGCGGCGCGGTCGGACTGGATCGAGCGCGCGCGATGGTGCTGGTGACGCTCGCCCTGCCCGGCGCGGTCTTCCTCTACAACGGCCAGGAATTGGGCCTGGCCAATGTCGAGTTGCCCGACGAAGCGCTGCGGGATCCGACGTGGGAACGCTCGGGCCATACCGTCCGCGGCCGCGACGGATGCCGCATCCCTATTCCGTGGCGCGGCGACACTCCCCCGTTCGGTTTCTCGGCATCGGCGGACACCTGGTTGCCGATGCCGCCGGAGTGGGCCGCACTGACCGTGGAAAAGCAGCTGGTGGACGCCGACTCGACATTGTCGTTCTTCCAGCATGCGCTCGAAATACGCCGTAGCCGAGCGGAATTCGCGGGCGAGGGTATCGATTGGCTGGATATAGCTGCCGACACGCTGGCGTTCGCCCGCGACCGCGGCGGACTGCGCTGCGTGCTCAACACCGGCAAACGGCCGCTACCGCTGCCGGACGGCGAAGTCCTGCTGGCCAGCGCACCGACGGTTGACGGCAAGTTGCCGGCCAACGCCGCAGCGTGGCTGGCCTCGACGCCAATCTCCACACATAACCCATGACTTACGTGTGGACAGTCATCGGCGCCGGTCCTGCGGGCATCGCAGCCGTGGGAAAACTGCTCGATCACGGTATAGCCGGAAAGGACATTGCCTGGATCGATCCCGCTTTCGCGGCGGGCGATATCGGCGCGAAGTGGCGATCGGTTTCCAGCAATACTCAGGTCGGCTTCTTCCTGAGTTATCTGAACGGCTCTAACGCATTTCAGTTCTCCGCAGCACCCCCGATGCCGCTGACGGAAATAGACCCCGAAGAAACCTGCGCGCTCGCCCTGGTCGCCGACCCTCTGCGGTGGATCACCGAGCACCTGCGCGAGCGGGTGATAACGCTGGAAGCCACCGCAACTGGACTCTTTCTGGAACGACGGCAGTGGCGTATCGAAACAGAACAACAGGAACTGACGTCCACAAATGTGATCCTGGCCGTGGGCGCGACACCCAAGAAGCTCAATTACCCTCAGCTGAATGAGATCCCGTTAGAGGTCGCTCTCGACCCCGAGAAGCTCGCCGCGGAGTCGTTGGACGGCGCCACGGTGGCGGTGTTCGGATCTTCACACTCGTCGATGATCGTGTTGCCGCATCTGCTGCGTCACCCGGTGGCGAAAGTGATCAACTTTTATCGTAGCCCGCTCAAATATGCTATTTATCTTGATGATTGGATCCTGTTCGATGATTCCGGCCTCAAAGGGCGAGCTGCCGTCTGGGCGCGAGAGAACGTCGACGGTGTGCTTCCGGACCGTCTGGAGCGGTGTCTGGTCGATGGTCCGGAGTTCGAGGAAAAGCTCGCTGAATGCGATAGCGCGGTGTATACCGTCGGTCTTGAGCGCAGAACGCTGCCTGAGACCAGGCAATGGGGTCAGCTGGACTACAACCCCGACAACGGCATTCTGGCTCCCGGATTGTTCGGTGTCGGGATTGCGTTTCCCGAGCGAGCGGTCGACCGTTTCGGCTACGTCGAATATCGAGTGGGCCTGAAGAAGTTCATGGACCATCTCCACGACGTCCTGCCGCTCTGGTTGCGCTATCCGCCGTGAGATAGGTCAGCGCAGCACCAGCACTGGATCGCCCCGACGCCGGTACACCGAACCGAATCGCGCATCGATGCGCAACCAGGCCGGCAGCACGCGAACCCGCACGATCTCGTCGGCACCGACAGCCTCGGATGACTGCGGCAGGAAACCCATTGCCGTCAGCGCGAATACACATCGCATCGGGACGCCGACGCTGCCTTCGGCCGAGCTGACCTGGATCACCTCCTGGTCCAGCAGCGACACCGGCGGACCCTGTGCACTGCTGTGCTCCTTGGCCAATTGCGCACCACGCTGAGCCAGATCGAGCATCAGGCGGGCCGGTACATCGTCGAGGTGGGTGAAGCCCGAGTCCGGCGGCAGTGCTCCCCGCCACGCCGAATCCATCGGAAAGCCCGGATTGACGTAACCCGTGCTGTCGACGGCGGCCAGTCCACGCGCCAATTCGTCTGCGCCAACGGATAAATCGTCGGGGCGGACGATTCCGGCCACCACCCTGCTGGCCAGCACGTCCAAGCCCGTCGACGCCCAGGCGGTGAATTCCCCGGGCGAACGTGTCCGCAACCGGACGACCGTGGCGGCGTCGAGTCGCGCCGCCCGCTCAGCGAACGCGGCCAAATCGGCGCGATGGGCGGCGACGGATTCTGGCCCCAGCCACACTCCCCGCTCGGCTATCTCAACCACCCCTGAAGGTATTCCCGGTGATGCGGCGCCAGACGCACCAGCCGCTGCTCGTCGATGTTGAACGCGGCCAGTTGCGACTCGCCGATCACGGCAGGCTTCGACTCCGGGTCGGCGTTAACCGAACGCACTTCGTAGCCGAGCGTGAAATCAACAGCTCGCAAACGCTTTACCCACATGGTGAGCTGCAACGGGGAATCGGCCAGCCGCAGCTGACCTTTGTACGTCACGCGCACGTCGGCGATCAGCAGGCCGATGGTGAGGATATCCGGAGCGAATGCCGGCGCCAGGAACGGGACGCGGGCCTCTTCCATGATCGTGACCATGGTCGCGTGGTTGACATGCTGGTACATGTCGATGTCCGACCAACGGACCGGAACGGCCGCGACGAATCCGGGGGTCAACCCGCCGCTCCTCGCCCGCTGGTGCGGGTCATCGAGCGAATCTGGCGCGCCGCCACCGACAGTGTGGCCAAATCCTTTTGGCCGCTTTCGTGAATTTCGCTCAGCGTTCGCCGGGCCCGCTCCACTCGCGACGCGCTGGTGTGCTCCCACTCGGAGATCTTCTCTTCGCCGGTTTCATCCGGCTCGCCGACCGCGAGCACGTCGAAACACAACGAGCGCAGCGACGAGTAGATGTCGTCACGAACTGCCAAGCGCGCCAGCGAGTGCCACCGGTCAGCGCGCGGAAGCTCGGATATCGCGGTGAGCAGACCGTCGGTACCGAGCCGGTCCATCAGCGCGAAGTAGGTGTCGGCGACTTCGGCCGGTTCGCGGTCCTCGATGTCGGCGACGTCGATGATGTCGAGCAGGCTGTACCGGTACAGGCCAGCGGCCACCATGTAGCCGAGATCCGCCGACGCGCCCTGTCTGACGAATTCCGCGGCTTCCTTCTCCACGATCGCCTTGTCGTCACCGCGCAGCCACTCCGACATCCGCGGCGTGAGCGCTGCCACTTTCCCTGCGAATCGGTTGATTTCGGCGCCCACCGCCAGCGGTTGGGGGCGGTAGTTGAGCAACCAGCGTCCGGCGCGGTCGATCAGCCGACGGGTATCCAGCGTCATCTGATCGGACACCGCGATCGGCAGCCCGCCCGCGCGGATGCTGTGCCACAGTTGCCCGATCCCGAAGATGGCGTCGGTCGCGGCGTAGGTGCGTACCGCATCGACCGGACCCACCCCGGTGTCTTGGGTGATCCGGTAGTCGTAGCTAATGCCGGCGGTGTCGACCAGATCGTTGACCAGCATGGTGGTCACGATCTCCCGCCTTAGCTGATGCGAGCGGATCGCCGGACCGCACCGTTCCCGCAGCTGCGACGGGAAATACCGCGGCAGCTTGCTGGCGAACACCTGTTGATCCGGCAGATCGGTTTCCAGCAGTTCGTCCTTGAGCGTCAGCTTGACGTGTGCCATCAGCGTCGCTAGTTCCGGCGAGGTGAGCCCGATGCCGACCTCGAGCCGGCGCGCGATCTCCTTCTCCGAGGGCAGCGCTTCGAGTTCGCGGTTGAGTCCCCGCTCGGCCGCCAAATATTTGATCTGGTCGGCGTGTACCGGTAGCAGGCTCAGGGCGTTGGCACGGCTGGTGCCGATCAAGTCGTTCTGGTCCGCGTTGTCGGCAAGCACCAATGCGGCGACCTCGTCGGTCATCGACTCGAGTAGCTGGGTGCGTTCACCCGGATCGATCTTGCCCGCGGTCACCTGCGCGTCGACCAAGATCTTGATGTTGACCTCGTGGTCTGAGCAGTCCACACCGGCCGAGTTGTCCATCGCGTCGGTGTTGATCCGCCCACCACACAGATCGAACTCGACCCGCCCACGTGCCGTCACACCGAGATTGCCACCCTCGCCAACGACTTTCGCGCGCACCTGGTTCGCGTTGACGCGGAGCGCATCATTGGCCCGGTCACCCACGTCGGCATCGGATTCGGCCTCGGCCTTGATGTAGGTGCCGATGCCTCCGTTGAACAACAGATCCACCGGGGCCCGCAGAATGGCGCGCACCAGATTCGGTGGCGCCATCTCGGTGACGTCGTCTTCGATGCCCAGCGCCGCACGGACCTGATCGCTGATCGGGATGGATTTGTGCTCGCGGCTGTACACCCCACCGCCCTCGCTGATCAGCGACGTGTCGTAGTCGTCCCAGCTGGAGCGCGCCAGGTCGAACATCCGTCGTCGTTCCTGCCACGAGGCGGCCGGATCGGGGTCGGGGTCTAAGAAGATGTGGCGGTGGTCGAAGGCAGCCAGCAGGCGAATGTGGGTGGACAGCAGCATGCCGTTGCCGAACACGTCACCGCTCATGTCGCCGACGCCGACCACGGTGAAGTCCTCGGTCTGGGTGTCGACGCCCATCTCGCGGAAGTGCCGCTTGACCGCTTCCCACGTACCTTTGGCGGTGATGCCCATCGCTTTGTGGTCGTAGCCAACGGATCCGCCGGACGCGAACGCGTCGCCCAGCCAGAAGCCGTAGGACTCGGCGACCTCATTGGCGATGTCGGAAAACGTTGCGGTGCCTTTGTCGGCGGCCACCACCAGGTAGGCGTCGTCGCCGTCGCGCCGCACGACTCCCGGTGGGGCAGTGACCTCACGGGTGGTGTGGTCGACGTTGTCGGTGATGTCGAGCAGTCCGGAGATGAACAGCTTGTAGCAGTCGACGCCTTCGGTGCGGTTGGTGTCGCGATCGGCGGCGGGATCACCGGTGGGCAGCGGCGGCTGTTTGACGACGAAACCGCCCTTGGCGCCAACCGGCACGAGGACCGCGTTCTTGACGGCCTGCGCCTTGACCAGACCCAGGATCTCGGTGCGGAAGTCCTCCCGACGGTCCGACCACCGCAGGCCACCACGCGCTACGTAACCGAATCGCAGGTGCACACCTTCGACGCGGGGCGAGTACACGAAGATCTCGAACTTCGGGCGCGGCAGCGGAAGCTCTTCGATCAGCTGCGCATCCAGTTTCAGCGACAGTACATTCTGACTGCGGGCCGATCCCTCTTGTGTCACAAAGTAATTGGTGCGCAGCGTAGCCTGAATCAGCTCGGCGAATGCGCGCAGGACGCGGTCGGTATCCATACTCACCAACGCGTCGATGTCCGAGGCGACCGCCGCCGCGGCAGCCTGCGCGTCACGGCGCTTCGGCGAGCCCGATGGATCGGGATCGAACAGCGCCTCGAACAATGTGACCAGTGATCGCGCGGTGTCGGGGTTTTCGTTGACCACCGATTCGATGTGAGACTGGCTGTACGGAAAACCGGCCTGCCGCAGATATTTTGCGTAGCTGCGCAACAGGACAACCTGCTGCCAGGTCAGGTCGGCGCGCATCACCAACTCGTTGAACCGATCGATCTCGGCGCGGCCTTCCCAAATCGCGGTCACCGCATCGGCGAAACGCCGAGCCGTCACCTCCCGCTCCGGACCCGGCTGCGCCAGCGGGACAGTGGGCTGCGGCGCGATCTTGAACTGGTAGATCCACACCGGCAGCCCGTCCGGGCGTTTCACCGTGAACGGCCGCTCCTCGAGCACCACCACACCCATGGACTGCAGCATCGGCAGCAACTGGCTCAGTGATGCCGTCCGCCCGCCCAAATACCAAGTCAGCCGGACGGTTTCGTCGTAGTCGTGATCAGACATCACCAGCTTGACCGAATCGTCGGTCAGCTCCTCAAAGATGGCGATGTCGTTGATCGCATCGGCAGGGGTGACCGCCTCTTTGTACGGCTCGGCGAACGCGCTCGCGTAGTGCTCAGCCTCGATGGGCTCCACCCCGGCCGCAGCCGCCTCGCCGAGCAACCGGTCGGACCAGGTGCGCGCGGCTTCGGTCAGCAGCGCCTGAAGCCGCACCCGGTTGGCGTCGGAGGTGTCGATCTGCGTGGCGGTGTCCGCACGCAACCGGACCATGAAATGCAATAACGCCCAAGGTGATTCCGTGACACGAGCGGTGAATTCGAGGCTGGTGCCGCCGAATTCCCGGACCAGGATGTCTTCGATCTGCAAACGCACCGCCGTTGTATAGCGGTCGCGTGGCAGGTAGACCAGGCACGACACGAAGTACTCGAGGCGATCAGCACGCAAGAACAGCAGTGCGCGACGCCCCGACCCGAGGTCGACCACCGACTTGGCCATCGCCAGGAGCTGCTCGGGGCTGCGCGCGAAAAGCTCTGAACGAGGTACGGTTTGGATGACGTCGAGCAACAGCTGGCCAGGATGACCGGGGTCGAGATCGGCCAGGGTGAGTACTTCGTGCACGCGGCGCGAGATGATGGGGATCTCAAGGACGTCGGCGTTCATCGCCGCGACC
>DATDLZ010000083.1:0-23285 GCA_036519055.1 Mycobacterium sp. | reverse complement strand
TCGTTGGGCGCATCGTTCGGCCTATCGGTGCTGGTGTGGCAGTACATCCTGGGCATCAAATTGTATTGGGTCGTATTGGCTTTGGCGGTCATCCTGCTGCTGGCGGTCGGATCCGACTACAACCTGCTGCTGATCTCCCGGGTCAAAGAAGAAATCCACGCCGGACTCAAGACTGGCGTGATCCGCTCGATGGCCGGCTCCGGTTCGGTGGTGACCGCCGCCGGTCTGGTGTTCGCCGTCACCATGTGCGGGTTCGTGTTCAGCGGTCTACAGGTACTCGGCCAGATCGGTACCACTATCGGCCTGGGTCTGCTGTTCGACACCTTGATCGTTCGTTCCTTTATGACGCCGTCCATCGCCACACTGCTCGGCCGGTGGTTCTGGTGGCCGCTGCGGGTGCGCCCGCGGCCGGCCAGTCAGATGCTGCAGCCCTATGGATCGCGGCCCGCTGTTCGTCAGTTGCTGCTGTGGGACGACGAAGACGCCACGGTGACGTCGGGCTGATTGCCACCGACGATCGCGTCACACTGCGTTGACGTGCGGCCCAGCCGGGCGCAGCATGTGTCTCATGCGTTATGTCGTTACCGGCGGTCCCGGGTTTATTGGGCGCCGCGTGGTGTCCCGTCTGCTAGACAACCGGCCGGACGCCGAGGTGTGGGTTCTGGTCCGACGCTCGTCGCTGGGTCGCTTCGAGCGGCTGGCCGAACAGTGGGGTGAGCGGGCAAAACCGCTGGTGGGCGAGCTGACCGAGCCGAGCCTCGGGTTGACCGACGAGGCCGTCGCGCAGCTGGGCGACGTCGATCACCTGGTGCACTGTGCGGCGATCTACGACATCACCGCCGCCGAGCCCGAGCAGCGCGCGGCCAACGTGGACGGCACCCGGGCCGTCATCGACGTGGCGCGCCGGCTTGATGCAACGCTGCATCACGTCTCGTCGATCGCGGTGGCGGGAGATTTCCACGGCGAATACACCGAAGCCGATTTCGACATCGGCCAACAGCTGCCTACGCCGTATCACCAGACGAAGTTCGAAGCCGAGATGCTGGTCCGCTCGACGACGGGGCTGCGCTACCGGATCTACCGGCCGGCGGTCGTGGTGGGCGATTCACGCACCGGCGAGATGGACAAGATCGACGGGCCGTACTACTTCTTCGGCACGCTGGCCAAACTGGCCGTGCTGCCCCGGCTGACGCCGATCATGTTGCCCGACACCGGGCGCACCAACATCGTCCCGGTCGACTACGTCGCCGACGCCATGGTCGCCTTGCTGCACGCCGACGCCTCCGACGGCCAGACATTCCCCCTGACCGCACCGAAAACCATTGGGCTGCGCGGCATCTACCGCGGAATCGCCGCCGCGGCCGGCTTGCCTCCGCTACGCGGCTCGCTCCCCCGGTCGGTGGCCGCACCGGTGCTCAAAGTGCGTGGCCGGCCCAAGGTTTGGCGCAACATGGTGGCCACCCAACTCGGCATCCCCGGCGAGGTCCTCGACGTCGTCGACCTGGCCCCGACATTCACCTCCGAGCAGACCCAGAAAGCATTGCGCGGCACCGGCATTGCAGTGCCCGAGTTCGCCAGTTATGCGCCCGCGCTGTGGCGGTACTGGGCCGAGCACCTAAATCCCGACCGGGCCCGCCGCGACGACCCGGACGGACCGCTGGTCGGTCGGCACGTGATCATCACCGGAGCCTCCAGTGGCATCGGCCGGGCATCGGCGGTCGCGGTCGCCGAACGGGGTGCGACGGTATTCGCACTGGCCCGTAACGGCGATGCACTCGATGATCTGGTCGCCGAGATTCGCGCCAATGGCGGCCAGGCCTACGCCTTCACCTGCGACGTCACCGACTCCGCGTCGGTGGAACACACCGTCAAGGACATCCTGGGCCGCTTCGATCACGTCGACTACCTGGTGAACAACGCGGGCCGGTCGATCCGCCGATCGGTCGTCAACCAGACCGACCGGCTGCACGACTACGAGCGGGTGATGGCGGTCAACTACTTCGGTGCGGTGCGAATGGTGCTGGCACTGCTGCCGCATTGGCGTGAGCGCCGATTCGGTCACGTCGTCAACGTGTCCAGCGCCGGCGTGCAGGCACGCAGCCCGAAGTACAGCGCCTATCTGCCCACCAAGGCCGCGCTCGACGCGTTCTCGGAAGTGGTTGCCACCGAAACGCTTTCCGACCACATTACATTCACCAACGTCCACATGCCGTTGGTGGCAACCCCGATGATCAAGCCGTCGCGGCGGCTCAATCCGGTTCCGCCTATCACGGCCGAACACGCGGCCGCGATGGTGGTGCGCGGGCTGATCGACAAGCCGCTGCGGATCGACACCCCGCTGGGCACTCTCTCCGAGGCCGGTCATTACTTCACCCCCAAGCTGTCGCGGCGAATCCTGCATCAGGTCTATCTCGGCTATCCGGATTCGGCAGCGGCCCGCGGTGAGAATGCGCCGCCGGCGATCACCGGCGAAGGCGTTGCGGAACAAGGCTCTTCACGCCAGCCGAAGCGTCCCGCTCGCGCCGGGGTGGCCCGGTTCCGGGTGCCCGGCCCGATCAAGCGGGTGGTTCGACTGGTCCCGGGCGTGCACTGGTAATTGCGCAGACCCGAAATTCCCGATCGGGTTACCCTAAAAACCGTGCCGGACGACACGGACTTGGACAACACGATCGGTGAAGCAGAGGTCGTCCGGCGTGCGTTCGACAGCCTCCCGACCTTCATCGTCGCGTTCGCAGGACCGGAACACCGTTATGTGGCCGCAAATGCTGCGGTGCGAGCCGCGTTTCCCGTGGTGAGACTGGGTGTGGCGGCGCGCGAGATATTTCCCGAATTCGAAGGTCAGAACCTGATCGAGATTCTCGACCGGGTTTATCGCACGGGAGAGATCCAGCAGGGGCGGGAGTGGCGTTTCCAATTCGACTTCGACGGATCGGGAACCATGCAGGAAATTTGCGGCGATATCGTCGTCAGTCCCCGCGTCGGCGCGGATGGGACCATCGAAGGCTCCCAGGTGATGCTGACCGACGTCACCGCGCAGGTACATGAGCGAAGGGCAGCCGAAGCCCGCGCCGCAGAGCTGTCCGAGCGTTACGCGCAGGTGCGGGATCTTGGGATTTTGGTTCAGCGAGCGCTGCTTTCGCCGTCGCTGCCGGTACTGCCGGGCGCGGACATCGCGGCCGAATACCTGGTGGCCACGCAGGATACCGGCGCCGGGGGCGACTGGTTCGAGGCGATGCCCGGCGATTCCGGGACCGCTTTTCTCGTCGTCGGCGACGTGGTCGGACACGGTGTGGAAGCCGCGGCGGTGATGGCTCAGCTGCGGACCGCGATTCGGCTCGAACTGTTAGCCGGTAAGAGCATCACCGAAAGCCTCACGGCAGTCGACGATTTCAGCAAGCATGTACCGGGGTCGAAGGCGGCGACCCTGTGCATCGGCCGCCTTGACACCCATACCGGGGCGTTCGAGTACTGCACTGCCGGCCACCCTCCTCCGCTGCTGATCACTGGCGGCGCTGCCCGGTTCCTCGAGCCATCGGGCGCCGGTCCGCTGGGCAGCGGGCTTGGCTTCGCCACCGCCACCCACAACGTGGACATCGATGACGCTGTGCTGCTCTACAGCGACGGCATCATCGAGCGCCCCGGCCGGCCCCTTGCTGCCAGCACAGCCGAACTTGCCGACCTGGCGGCTCGCGTCCTTGGCGGCTCGGCCTTCCCGATCGAGACGGCCACGCGTCCCGTCGAGCGCTTGTGCTCACAGACACTGGAACTGATGCTGCGCACCACGGGCTATAGCGACGACGTGACATTGCTTGCCGCGCACCGACGTACGCCGCCGCCGCCACTGAACCTGACCTTGGAAGCGGACATCGGCGCAGCGCGAGAGGTCCGCGCCGCGCTGCGAGCCTGGCTATCCGTTATCGGAGCCGACGACATGGATGTGTTGATCATCGTGCAGATCATCTGCGAGTTCGTCGAGAACTCCTTCGAGCACGGATATCGGTCAACACCCGGGGACGGCATCGACGTCGAGGCAACTCTGGACGACGACGGCATGGTGTACGCCACAGTGACCGATCGTGGGCAGTGGAAGACCCCGTCGGCGGACCCGGGAATGCGCGGCCGCGGGCTGATGCTCGCGGATGCACTGGCCACCGAAAGCCGCGTCGTTGGCAGCGACACCGGTACCACCGCGTCGATTACGCACCAATTGAGTCGGCCCGCCCGCATCGTCACCGACCCCAACGTCGCGCCCGTCGCCGAACGGACCAACGTGCCCGAATTCTCCGCAGCGGTCGTCGAGGATGGATTTCTGGTGATCACCGGAGATGTCGACAACGAGACCGCCGCGTCTCTGGCGGCAAAGATCTCGCGTCAAAGCCGCTCAGGCACTTTTCCTTTGAGCCTCGACCTGTCGCCGGTGACGCACATGGGGTCGGCTGGTCTGCGAGTCTTGGCCGAAGCGTTGGAGCGCTCGCGACAGCATGACACCGAACTTGGTTTGATTGCCCCACCGGGGACGCCGGCCCACCACGTCCTGATGCTGGTCGGTCTACCGGTGGTGAGCGAGGCCCTCGCGGACCCGGTCGACTAGCCGGCGGCAGGTATCGTCTCGGTGGTGGCCGCCGCACCAGTTTTCGCCGACGTCGACACCGGCGTAGACGACGCCATCGCGCTGATTTATCTGCTGGCCAGTCCAGACGCCGAACTCGTCGGCATCGCGTCGACCGGCGGAAACGTTGGCGTGGAACAAGTCTGCGAGAACAACCTCGGCCTGCTCGATCTATGTCGCGTCGATGGCGTGCCGGTGTCCAAGGGCGCCGCTGCGCCGTTGAAATCCCCAAGCCCGCTCGGCGACAGCGCCGTCCATGGGCCACGCGGACTGGGTTATGCCGAGCTGCCGTCGACCGATCGGGAGCTCTGCGGCGACGACGCCGCATCGGCGTGGGTCCGGGCCGCCCGTGAGCATCCCGGGGAGCTGATCGGACTGGCCACCGGACCGCTGACCAACCTGGCGCTGGCGCTGCGCAAGGAACCGGCGCTGCCAACATTGATGCGCCGGTTGGTGATCATGGGCGGCGTGTACGACTACCGCGGCAATACAAATGCGGTGTCAGAGTGGAACATCGCAGTGGACCCTGAAGCGGCGGCCGAGGTCTTCGCTGCCTGGTCTCCGAATGAAGCAGAAGAGGTTGACCCGCAACGTCTTCCGATCTTGTGCGGCCTCGACGTAACTCGGCAGATCGCGCTAACGCCCGAGATCCTGGTCCAGCTGGCGGCCGCTGCGAACACCACGACCACCGCGCTGAGCGTCGACGACGAGCCGGGCACCCGGTCGTCGTCGCCGAACGCGTTGATTCGGGTGATCGAGGACGCGATGCGTTTCTACCTGGAGTCCTATCACCGCCTCGGACACGGTTATCAGGCACATCTGCACGACCCGCTGGCCGCTGCAGTCGCGCTGGATCCCCATCTCGTCGACACCCGGCAGGCCACGGTGGACGTCGAGCTGACCGGCACGCTGACCCGGGGCATGACAGTTGTCGACTGGTCAGGTCGCTGGGGCCGAAAGGCCAACGCGCTGATCGGCGTTGGTGTTGACCAAACAGTGTTCTTCGACCGGTTGGTCGATCGGGTGGGGCCGTTCGCCGCTCGGCTGGGCTGACTGGCTTACTCGTATATTCCCTCCAGATACCACCTCCGTTGCCGGTAACACAGCAGCAGCGCGGTACCGGGATCGGACGCCCGCTCACCTTCCAGGAGCACCTGCACACGCGCGGTGCGGCCCGCCGCGCGATCCGGATCCCACCACCGTTCGTCGACCGGCCACGGTCCGGCCCACCAACGCAGCCGATCGTCACGGTCGCGGGCGGTCAGCCGCGCCGGGTCGGCAGAAAACAGTCCACGGCTGGTAACTCGAACCGAATTACCTTGACTGTCAAGTAATTCCACCGGGTCATCGAGCAGGACCGTTGGAGATGGCTCCGGCAGTTGACCGGGCCATGGCAGGTCCGCGGCGGCGCGCGGCACCAGCTCGTCGCCCAGCGGCGTCAACGTGATGCGCTCGGCCGGCCCGCGACCGCCGGACAGCACCGGCACTTGCACCGCCTCCGGACCGAGCAGGCCCTGGACCCGTACCAGCGCTCGACGGGCCCGCATCCTGTCCTCTTCGCCGAGACCGCCCCATAGCGGCAACTGCAGCGCCCCCGCCGACACCACCTCCACCGCGTGCAGCCGTAACAGCACCACCGGCGCGGTAGGTCGATCCACGACGATCCGGGTGTTCAACCAGCCGTCCAGCTGCCAGCGCACCCGGTCGGCCGTGGCATCCTCGGTCAACGGCTCGGCACAGCGCCAAACCCGAGTCAGCTCTTCACCATTGGCGGTGACGGCGTGGACAGCCAGCCGAGTGCAGCCCACCCCGGCTGCCATCAACGTCTGATGTAACGCACTGGCCAACGAGCGCCCGGCGAATGCCGCGGCGTCGACCCGGTCGATCGGCGGATCGCATTGCAGCACCGCATCGAGTTCGGCCGGCGGCTCTCGCCCGGACGGCCCGCGTTCCGGCTCGCCGCGGGCGAACCGGTGCGCGCTCACCGCGTCGGCCCCGAACCGGGAAGCCACGTCGGTGCGCGACAGCGCGGCGAACTGCCCGATGGTGCGGATTCCCATCCGCCACAGCAGATCTGCCAGATCCGCCCGCCCCGGACCGGACAGGCTCGGCTCGGTGGCGAGTTGCCGGATCGACAGCGCCGACAGAAATCGCGCGTCCTCGCCCGCCGCCACGACGCGGCCCGCACGGGCGGCGAATACCGCGGTCGACAGCTGATCGGCTACCCCGACCTGACACTCGGCGCCGGCGGCGGCCACTGCATCGGTCAGTCGTTCGGCGACCCGCTGTTCGGACCCGAAGAAGCGGGCCGCCCCGCGGGCCGGCAACACGACCAGGCCGGGACGCAACACCTCGGCGCGAGGCACCAGGTCGTCCACCGACGCGACGACCCCTTCGAAGAAGCGGGCGTCGCGGTCGGCGTCGGCGGCCACCACGTGCAGTTGCGGACAGCGGGCCGACGCCTCGCGGCGCCGCAGCCCTCGCCGCACGCCCACCGAACGGGCCGCCGACGAACAGGCGATCACCCGGTTGGCCAGCGTGACAGCGACCGGGGCCGTCGCCGGCAGTCCCGCGGCGGCCGCGGCGGCAACCGCGGGCCAGTCCATGCACCAAATCGCCAATACCCGGGAAGCCACACCTACCCCGTCCGAGCCCGCCTGATCGCCCGCCCGGCGCCACACACCTCGAGCCGTACCTTGCTGATCCGTCCGAAACCCGGCTTGTCCGAAGTAGTTTCGTAACCGCAGACTCGAGCTTCCAGTCGTATCGACGCACCCTGCCAGTCACCGTCGGTGACCAGCAGCGTGCAGCCTTTCTGGCGAGCACGGGCCACCACGGCCCGGGCCCGGGTCAGTGGCACCGAGCGCCCGCCCAGCGCCAGCACGATCAGATCCATCCCGTCCATCAGCACCGCCGCCACCTCTACCGGGTCGGTCCCGGGATCCGGGATCACCGCAAGCCGGCTCAGATCGGCTCCCATTTCCACCGCCGCCAGCAGGCCGACATCCGGCTGGCCGACAATGGCTGCGTTCCCACCGACGGCCGTCACCGCGGCCACCATGCTCAGCGGCAGCGACCGGGCACCCAACAGCACCGCAACCGTTCCCCGTGGCAACGCGTCGGGCAAAACAGTGGCCAGCCACTGCGGAACCGGAAGCCTGGCCTCCGAATCCGGAAGCAGGTCATCCACGTGGGCATGCTCGTGGACATGACCGCGCCGAGGTGTACCAACCTTCCCGGATACGGACGCCATCTGCCGGCGCAGTTGTCTCAGCTGTTCAGCACGGTCGTGATGAGGCTGATCGGTGGTGAGAATCGCCGTCATCACCACCTCCTGGAGGAACGGGTGTTACCAATGATGTTCGAATGTATGTTCGATTCGACTCAGTCAACACCCACCCACCGACACCGTCAAGAAACGTGAGAGGCTGATTCATACAACCGGTACTCATGGGGCTTCTGGTGCGTCTGGGCCGACTCGGTCACCATCAACGGTGAACGCGACATCCTGGATCGACTGTCACCGAAGGCCGGCCGTAGCGCGAATTTCCCGACGCGCCGCCGCCGGGTCGTCCTCTCTAAACATGTAGTGACTCAGTGCGACTCGCGCGATCGCACCGGCACGATCACGGGCGCTCGCCGCGGCATCGAAGCCGTCCTCACCAGCGCACTGCTCCAAGACCAGCATCAACCTCTCGCTGATCATCGGCAACGCCCGCGCCATCTGGTCCTGCGCGAAGCCCGGATCCAGATCGAGCTGGCGCCCGGGCGGCTGGTCTTCGACGAAAGTCGCCACCAGGTCGACCGCGGCTTCCAGTCGTGCGATACCGGTGACCCCGCTCATCGCCTGTTCCATCGCCGCGTCGAAACGCCGTCGTTCATGCGTTCCCAGCGCATCGATCAAGTCCTCTTTGGACACGAAGTAGCGGTAGATGGTCGGCCGTGACACCCCAGCCAGAGTTGCCACATCCGACAACGACAACTTGCGTGCGCCCGTCCTCAGCATGAGCCGCCGAGCGGCCTCAAGTATCCGATCGGCCAGATCGCCGCGAGCTGAACCGACTCCGTGTGGTTCGGCGATCGACACGACGGCAACTCCTACGTTTCAGCCCGGAATTCAGGCGGCTACCGGATCGAGCCGGCCGAGTCCACGCAGCCACGAGATCAGCAGTCGCAGCCCGTCGTCGAAGGAAGTGGGCTCATATCCGAGGCGCCGGGTGGTCAGGTTGTCGTCGGTCCTCAGCTTGCGCTCGCTCTTGGCCGCAGCTTTCGCGATGGCCATCAAGGTGGGCCCGAATTCGGCGGTCAACGCCTCGGGATCCGTGCGGTAATCGAGATCCTCGACACGATGGTCGATTCCGGCGATCTCGCAGGCACGATTGATTCCGCCGGCGGTGCTGAAGCTTTCCTGCGGCCGGCCGACCAACAGGTAGCGCTCGCCGGCCACGCCGCGGTCCAGCGCCGCGATCGAGCCCGTCGCGACGTCCTTGCCCGCCACCCACGTCACCGGAAAAGCGAGGTAGCGCTTGATCTTTCCGCGCATGCCCGCCAGCAGCACCCGATTGAAGCTGGTTCGGTGCAAGGCACGTTCGACGACCGGGGCAGGGCCGAAGATCGCGCCAGGGTGACACGTCAGCACGTCGTCGCCCGCGGCGGCGCGCCGGTGCGCTTCCTGAAAGGCGGCGAGCTTGGTCACGGTGTAGGGGTCGTTGGGTGGGTTGTCCAGCACGGGTGCCTCTTCGAAGTCGACGCCGGTGCTCAGATTGAGGAAGGTGGCGGTGCTCAGTGCCACCACCCGACGCATGCCGTGAGCTTTGCCCGCATCCAAAACGTTGGCGGTGCCGACCATGTTGACGGCCTTGAAGTCTTCGAGGTCCTGGCTCGCGCCGCCCAGTAGCGCCGCACAGTGGATGGCCGCCTCAGCGCCCTTGGCCGCGCGCAGCACGTCGTCACCGTCGCGGATGTCGCCCTTGACCAGCTCGACTCCGATATCAGACAGCGCGGAGGCTTCGTCCGGATTGCGGACCAGGGCCCGAACCCGATCGCCCCGCTGGATCAACTGCTCGCAGACGTTGCCGCCGGTCTGCCCGGTCGCGCCGGTGACGAAGATCGTGCTGGGCATGGGCGTCCTCCTCGGTGTTACATATCGAACATATTCAGTCACAACTGTAAACCTTGACGTGCGATTGTTCTATATTCAGATTCATGGCACTCGACCCTTCAAGCGTCCTTCTCACCGACCGCGTCGCGGTTGTCACCGGCGGCGGCGCGGGCATCGGCCGCGGCATCGCAGCGGGTTTCAAGGCATTCGGTGCGCAGGTGGCGATCTGGGAACGCAACCCCGAGTCGTGCGCGTCCGCCGCAGCGGAGATCGGTGCGCTGGGCATCACGGTCGACGTGCGTGACAGTGCTGCGGTGGATGCCGCGCTGGCGCAGACTTCCGCCGCGCTTGGTCCGGTGACGATCCTGGTCAACAACGCCGGCGGCGTCTTCTGGTCGGGGATCCTCGACACCACCGAGAACGGTTGGGACGCGCTGTACAAGTCCAACCTGCGCCACATCTACCTGTGCACCCAGCGGGTGGCCCGGGTCCTCGTCGAGCAGAAGTTGGCCGGCAGCATCATCAGCGTCACATCGATCGAAGGCGTGCGCGCCGCACCGGGTTTCGCGACATACGCGGCGGCCAAGGCCGGCGTCATCAACTACACCAAGACCGCGGCGCTCGAACTCGCCCCGCACGGCATCCGGGTCAACGCGCTGGCCCCCGACATCACCTTGACCGAGGGGATCATGCAAATAGCCCCGCCGGGCTCCGAACAGCGATTCGGTCGCACGGTTCCGATGGGCCGCGCGGGCCACGTCGACGAAATGGCTGGCGCAGCAGTATTTCTCGCGTCCGACATGTCCAGCTACATCACCGGGCAGACGATCCACGTCGACGGCGGCACGCAGGCCGCCAGCGGCTGGTACCACCATCCGGAAACCGCCGCGTACGTGCTCGGCCCGAGTGGCTGAGCGCTCTAGTCGCCGGTGTCCAGCATGACGTGTGCGGACATTCCGCCGTCGATCGAAATCATTTGTCCGGTGATATAGCGAGACTGCTCCGAAGCCAGGAAAGCGACTAGGTCGGCGACGTCTTGTGGTTGTCCGAGGTACGGCGTCAGCGTGGCGTGGCCGAGGCGACCGATGACGTCCTCGGATAGATGCGCGCGTACGGCGTCGGTCAGGATCAATCCGGGCACGATGGTGTTCGCCCGCACACCACCCTTTCCCTCACTGGTCGCGACGTACATCGTCAAGGCGTGCACCCCGGACTTCGACACCCCGTAGGCCAGGCGGGTCCGGTCACCCGATAGCGCCGCCCCCGACGACATGTTGACGATGGAACCGCCGCCGCTCTTTCGCATTTCGGGCACCGCGTGCTTGCACATCAGCAGCTGGCTTCCGAGGTTGACTTCCAAAGACCGCTGCCACACGTCCAGTGCCATCTCGGTGACGGTGGTATCCCGCGACAGGAAGCTGCTGGTGGTCAGCGCCGCATTGTTGTGCAGGACATCGAGGCGGCCGAACTCCGCCACCGTGGATCGCACGACATGTGCGGCGGTCTGCTCCTCTGCGAGGTCGCCGCCGAGTGCGATGGCCCGCGCCCCCGTCCGCCGAATCTCATCGACGACCTCGGCGGCCTTCGCCTCGTCGATATCGACAACCGCGACGGCGGCGCCTGCACGCGCCAATTCGCGCGCCGTTGCCGCACCGATCCCGCCGGCACCTCCGGTGACTATCGCAACCTTTCCGGCAAGTCTGGACATCGAGTTCTCCCAACGCCGGTCTTTTCGGTGACGCTAAAGAAAGTTAGCCTGATTCGATGCCGCGTATTGCGCCAATCCCGATGCAAGAGCTCAGCTCACACTCCCGCGAAATCGTAGAGGCCGGCGTCGCGGCCGGGCTCTACGCGACCCCGGTTCCGCTGCAGATCTTCGCGTATCGCAGCGCGCAGCTCGAACAGGTCAACATGGCCAGGACCCACCTCGGTGCCGGCACCCTGCTCGGCGGCCGGATACTGGAGCTGTTGCGTATCCGCAGTGCCCAGCTGGGCGAGTGCGAGCCCTGTAGCCAATCACGCAAGCATGACTCGATCACCGACGAGGATGTCGCGTGCCTGCTCGCCCCAGGTCACGGAGCGCTCACGCCCCAGGAGCAGATGGCCGTCGAGTTCATTGACCTGCTCTCCGCTGATCATCACGCGATGGACGACGAGTTCTACAAGCGGCTAGGGGAGCACTTCAGTGCCGCACAGATCGTCGAGCTCGGGTTCACTTGCGCCGGGGTGATGGGACTGCACCGTTTCATCCACACCCTCGACGTCTACGGCGAGTCGACGCCTGTCATCGCCTACTCCTCCGACCAGGTCGATTCGTCGAGGTGAACTACCCGCGTAGCTGACCGAGCAGGTCGGCCCAGTCCCGCGGCACCCGATCGCGAGGACCCGGCACCGTCTGGTCCTCGGGATGGCATTCCGGTGCGGCAAGTTCGGGACCTTCGCAGTAGTCATTGGTCTTGTAGTCCCAGAACCAGTCCTCGCCCGGTTCGAACGATCGGATGATCGGGTGTCCAGTCTCTCGCCAGTGCTGTGTTGCGTGCCGGGACAGGGAATCGTCGCAGCAGCCGATGTGGCCGCAGGCCGCACACCGCCGCAGATGCACCCACCAACCGCCGGTGGCATCACACTCGGCACAGCCAATACCGCTGGGCGGAACCGATGGGTCGACAGCCGCAGCCATCGCTATTCCCACTCGATGGTGCCGGGCGGCTTGCTGGTGACATCGAGCACCACGCGGTTGACCTCGGCCACCTCGTTGGTGATCCGGGTCGAAATCCGTTCCAGCACTTCGTAAGGCACCCGCGTCCAGTCGGCGGTCATGGCGTCCTCGCTGGAAACCGGTCGCAACACGATCGGATGCCCGTACGTCCGGCCGTCGCCCTGCACGCCCACTGACCGGACATCGGCGAGCAGCACCACCGGGCACTGCCAGATCTGCTGGTCCTGACCCGCCGCGGTCAGCTCCTCGCGCGCAATCGAGTCGGCACGGCGCAGCGTGTCCAGCCGCGCCGCCGTGACTTCACCGACGATGCGGATCGCCAGACCCGGCCCCGGAAATGGCTGGCGCGCAACGATTTCCTCAGGCAAGCCCAATTCGCGGCCGACTGCGCGCACCTCGTCTTTGAACAGGAGTCGCAGCGGCTCGACAAGGGTGAACTTGAGATCGTCAGGCAGACCGCCGACATTGTGGTGGCTCTTGATGTTCGCGGCACCGCTCCCGCCGCCGGACTCCACCACGTCGGGATATAGCGTTCCTTGCACCAGGAACTCAGTCTCGTTGTCCCCCAGCGCATCCCGCACGGCGCCTTCAAACGCCCGGATGAACTGCCGTCCGATGATCTTGCGCTTGCCCTCGGGATTGGTCACCCCGGACAGCGCCTCGAGGAAGGTCGCCTCCGCGTCGACCGTCACCAGGTTGGCACCGGTTGCGGCGACGAAGTCGCGCTGTACCTGGGCGCGCTCGCCGGCACGCAACAGCCCATGGTCGACGAACACGCACGTCAACCGGTCCCCGATGGCGCGTTGCACCAGCGCGGCGGCCACCGCCGAATCCACCCCGCCGGACAGCCCGCAGATCGCGTGGCCGTCACCGACCTGATTGCGGACCTGTTCGATCAATGCCTCGGCGATGCCCGCCGGCGTCCAATCCGCGGCGATGCCGGCAAACTCGAGCAGGAACCGGGTGAGCACCTGCTGGCCATGCGGCGTGTGCAGGACCTCGGGGTGGTACTGCACACCGGCCAGTCGCCGCGAGCGATTCTCGAAGGCGGCCACCGGGGCACCCGCGCTGGTGGCCACCACCTCGAACCCGTCCGGCGCCGAGGTGACGGCGTCACCGTGACTCATCCAGACCGGCTGGGTGACGGGGAGATCCGAATGCAGTTCACCGCCAACGACTTTCAGTTCGGTTCGGCCGTATTCGCTGGTGCCGGTGTGCGCAACGGTACCGCCGAGCGCCTGGGCCATCGCCTGAAATCCGTAGCAGATACCGAACACCGGCACGCCAAGGTCGAACAACGCAGGGTCGAGTTGCGGTGCGCCCTCGGCGTACACGCTGGCCGGGCCGCCGGACAACACCACCGCCTGCGGATCGCGGGCCTTGATTTCGTCGACCGACGCCGTATGCGGGATCACTTCGGAGAACACCCGCGCCTCACGCACCCTGCGGGCGATCAACTGGGCGTATTGCGCGCCGAAATCGACGACCAGCACGGGACGGGGCGATGCTGACTCCACCGGCACAGTCTAAAGGCGCACCCCCACCTGCTCGTCGCTTGACGTGAGTGTAGTCATATGTCTACACTCACGTTCATGCTGCTGTAGTCAAATGACTACAGCAAGGCTGAGAGGACATCACCATGACGGCTCCGTCGACATCGACATTGACCGTGACCAAGTTGTGCAGCCGCATCGGTGCCCGCGTCGACGGCGTGCAACTGGCCGGCGATCTGGACACCGACACCGTCGAGCAGATCCGAAATGCGCTGTTGCGCCACAAAGTGATCTTCTTCCGCGACCAGCACCACCTCGACGACGCGCAACAGCATGCCTTCGCCGCCCGCATCGGTACGCCCATCGCCCACCCCGCGCTGCAGCAGGAGAACATGCCGATCATCACGCCGATCAACTCCGACTACGGCAAGGCCAACCGCTGGCACACCGACGTGACGTTCGTCGCGAACTACCCGGCGGCGTCGATCCTGCGCGCAGTGACCCTGCCGAGCTATGGCGGATCGACGCTGTGGGCCTCCACCGCGACGGCGTATCAGGCGCTGCCCGAGCCGCTCAAACACCTCGCCGAAAACCTCTGGGCGCTGCACAGCAACCGCTACGACTACATCGCGCCGCCCGAGGCGCAGACCGACCACCAGAAATCGCACCGTGCCCAGTTCGAGAAGATCGACTTTCGCACCGAGCATCCGGTCGTCCGGGTGCATCCTGAGACCGGTGAACGCACCCTGGTGGCCGGGGATTTCGTACGCGGCTTCGTCGGGATGGACAATTACGAGTCGCAAACCCTCCTCGAGTTGCTGCAACGACGAATCACCATGCCGGAGAACACTGTTCGATGGAACTGGGCACCGGGCGACGTCGCCATCTGGGACAACCGCGCTACCCAGCACCGGGCCATCGACGACTACGACGACCAGTACCGGCTCATGCACCGTGTCACCGTGCAGGGCGACGTGCCCGTCGACGTACACGGCCAACGCAGCCGGGTGATCAGCGGAGCGCCGTTACAGGCGGTCGACACCGCCGCCGGCTGACGGTGGGTGAGAGATTACTCACTCACGGGGGCCAGGTACGGTCCTGCCGTGACCTCCCTTGATGCCAGCACCCGCGACCGTCTGCTGGACGCGGCGCTCACGTTGTTCGCGCGCCAGGGGTACTCCGCCACGTCGGTGGCCGACATCCAGCAGGCGTGTGGCCTGTCGCCGGGTTCCGGTGCGCTCTACAAACATTTCCCGTCCAAGAAAGCACTACTGCAGGAGGCGACGCGGCGCCACGTGGAGCAGATGGGTGCCATGCGGGACGAGTACGACCGGACCCGGTCTTCTGACACGAAGTCGGCCTTACGGCAAGGCGCCGAGCAGATCTGGGCCAGCATCGACAACAACTCCCCGCTGCTCCGGGTGATGCTTCGCGAGCCCGAGGAGCTTGAGGACATGATTGACGAGCTGTGGTCGGCGGTCGCAGCCAACGCGTACCAGCGGACCGCGCGGGCGCTGAGCGCCGCCAAGGATGCCGGCGTCTCGCAGGTCGACGATCCCGAGGCGACCAGCACCGTGTTGGTGGCCGCGCTCGCATATCTGCCGATCATCCAGCTGCTGATCCGGCGAACGCCCGGCAAACTCGATGCCGATCGATTCCGCGAAGCCTGGCTGCGGCTGGCCGAAGGCGCGTTCACCGGCCTACCTCCGACCTGACCGCTCGACGCAAGGTCCGGCAACCGAACAGCCGGAAAACAGTCGTTCAGCCGCAACGTCTGGCGAACCAGCATCGGGCATGGTGAGGTGGTAACTGGCCGCGGCCGAAATCACCCCCTGACCGAGTCGTCCTAGAAGGGAGCCCGCCTTGCTGGGTCTACCGGAAGCCGTGCACGCCTGCCTGTTCGATCTCGACGGTGTCCTGACCGACACCGCGAGTGTCCACACCAAGGCATGGAAGGTCATGTTCGACGCGTTCCTGCAGCAACATGCCGAACAGACCGGCGAGCCGTTCGTCCCGTTCGATCCGGTCGACGACTACCTGAAATACGTCGACGGCAAGAAACGTGAAGACGGTGTCCGGTCGTTTCTGGCCAGCCGCGGCATCCAACTGCCCGACGGCGACCCCGACGACTCGGGCGACAAAAACACCGTCTACGGCTTGGGGACCCGGAAAAACGACGCCTTCCAGGAGACGTTGCAGAACGACGGCGTGAAGGTATTCGACGGCTCGCGCCGCTACCTGGAAAAGGTGGCCGCCGCGGGTCTCGCCACGGCGGTGGTGTCTTCCAGCGCCAACACCCGCCAGGTGTTGGAGATCACCGGGCTCGAAAAGTTCATCCAGCAGCGGGTCGACGGCGTGACCCTGCGCGAGGAGCACATCGCCGGCAAGCCCGCACCAGACTCCTTCTTGCGGGCGGCCCAGCTGCTGGGAGTCGAAGCGGCCGCGGCCGCAGTGTTCGAAGACGCGCTCTCCGGAGTACAGGCAGGGCACGCCGGCCACTTCGGGTACGTCGTCGGCGTGGACCGGGTAGGCCACGCCGAGGCGCTGCGCCAACACGGCGCCGACGTTGTCGTGACCGATCTCGCCGAACTGCTTTAGGACGCAAAAATGATCTCGGATGACACCTTCCCCGTCGAACCATGGCAGGTCCGCGAAACCCGGCTGGATCTCAATATTCTGGCTCAATCTGAGTCGCTGTTCGCACTATCCAACGGGCACATCGGAATTCGCGGCAACCTCGACGAAGGCGAGCCGCACGGCCTGCCCGGCACGTATCTGAACTCGTTCTACGAAGTCCGGCCGTTGCCCTATGCCGAAGCGGGCTTCGGCTACCCGGAGGCCGGACAAACCGTCGTCGACGTCACCAATGGCAAGATCCTGCGCCTGCTGGTCGACGACGAGCCGTTCGACGTTCGCTACGGCAAGCTGTTGAGCCACGAGCGGGTGCTCGATCTGCGGGCCGGCACGCTGAAGCGATACGCGCACTGGGAGTCACCGGTCGGCAAGCAGGTCATAGTGACCTCGACCCGGCTGGTGTCGCTGTCACAGCGCAGTGTTGTCGCCATCGAGTATGTGGTCGAGGCGGTCGAGGAATTCGTCCGTATCACCGTGCAATCCGAGCTGGTCGCCAACGAGGACCAGCCCGTGACGTCGGGCGATCCGAGGGTTGCGGCCATCCTCGACAAACCGCTGGAGGCCGTCCAGCACGAGGACACCGAATGCGGTGCATTGCTGATGCACCGGACGCGCGCCAGTGCGCTGATGATGGCCGCGGCGATGGATCACGAAATCGAGGTAGAAGGTCGCGTCGAGATCACCAACGACGCAGGCGACGACCTCGCCCGTACGACCGTGATCTGCGGGCTGCGGCCGGGCCAGCAGCTGCGCATCGTGAAATACCTGGCATACGGCTGGTCAAGCCAGCGTTCCCGTCCCGCGCTACGCGACCAGGCCGCCGCCGCGTTGCACAGCGCCCGCTACAGCGGCTGGCAGGGCCTGGTGGACGCGCAGCGCAAGATTCTCGACGAGTATTGGGACAGCGCCGATGTCGAGGTCGAAGGCGACCCGGTGTGCCAGCAGGCGGTGCGGTTCGGGCTCTTCCACCTGCTGCAGGCGAGTGCACGAGCCGAACGGCGCGGCATCGCCAGCAAGGGTCTGACCGGCACCGGGTACGACGGCCACATCTTCTGGGACACTGAGGGATTCGTCCTTCCGGTGCTGACTTATACGTTGCCGCACGCAGCCGCCGATGCATTGCGTTGGCGCGCTTCAACTTTGGATTTGGCCAAGGAGCGCGCAGCGCAGCTGGACCTGAAGGGCGCCAGCTATCCATGGCGTACGATTCGCGGCCAGGAATGCTCGGCCTACTGGCCCGCCGGCACCGCTGCTTGGCACATCAACGCCGATATCGCCATGGCTTTCGAGCGCTATCGCGTCGTCACCGGCGACGAGTCGCTGGAGAAGGACTGCGGGCTGGAGGTGCTCGTCGAGACGGCACGACTGTGGCATTCGCTGGGCCACCACGACCGCCACGGCGTGTGGCACCTGGACGGGGTCACCGGTCCCGATGAATACACCGCGATCGTCCGGGACAACGTGTTCACCAACATGATGGCGGCCCACAACCTGCGGGTCGCAGCCGATGCGTGCACCCGCAACTCCGAGACCGCCCGGGATATGGGCGTGAGCAGCGACGAGACGGCCGCGTGGCGAGATGCCGCTGACGCCGCCCACATTCCCTTCGACGACGAGCTCGGCGTGCACCCGCAGTCCGAAGGCTTCACCACGTATGCCGAGTGGGACTTCACCGAGAAGACGAAATACCCGTTGCTGCTGCACGAGCCGTACGCGTTGCTCTATTCCGCCCAGGTGATCAAGCAAACCGATCTGGTGTTGGCCATGTACTGGCAAAGCCACAAATTCACCGACGAACAGAAGGCGCGCAACGTCGACTACTACGAGCGGCGCACGGTGCGCGACTCGTCGCTGTCGGCCTGCGCCCAGGCGGTGATGTGCGCCAACGTCGGGCATTTGGAGCTGGCGCACGACTACACCTACGAGGCGGCTCTGGTCGACCTGCGCGACCTGCACCACAACACCCGCGACGGGTTACACATGGCGTCGCTGGCCGGCGCGTGGACCGCTCTGGTCGCAGGCTTCGGCGGCCTGCGCGACGACGAGGGACTCCTGTCCCTGAACCCGTATCTGCCCGACGGCATCTCACGACTGCGATTTCGGTTGCGCTGGCGCGACTTCCGGTTGACCGTGGACGTCGTCCACGACGAGGCGACCTACACGCTGCGCGACGGGCCTGGGGGTGAACTGACCATCCGGCACGACGGCGAGGATCTCGAGCTCAGCACCAGCGTGCCGACGACGATCACGTTGAAAAAGCGTGAGCCGCTGCTGCCACCGCCGCAGCAGCCACCCGGACGCGAACCGCTACACCGGCGCCGCTAAGGGGCCCGGTCAGCCCGCCGAGCTGATCGGCCCCGGCCTGACGCGCCGCTGCTGCGCATCGCTGCGCTCTGCATCGTCGCCGGCGGAAGACAACCAGTGCAGCGCCCCGGGAGCCGAGGCCGGCACCACCGGGTGGGCCGGCGCGATCGGATCGAGCCGGCGGTAGGGCTCACCTTGGCGCGGCCGCAGATCGTTTTCACCCTTGTTCGGCCACAGCGACGCGGCCCGCTCGGCCTGCGCTGATATCGACAGCGAGGGGTTGACGCCGAGGTTCGCCGAGATCGCCGCACCGTCTACCACGGACATTGTCGGGTAGCCGTACACCCGGTGATACGGGTCGATCACGCCGTGTTCGGCGCTGTCGCCGATCACCGCGCCGCCGAGGAAATGCGCGGTCAGCGGAATGTTGAACAGCTCGCCCCAGGTGCCGCCGGCCACCCCGTCGATCTTGGCGGCGATGCGACGGGTGACTTCGTTGCCGGCCGGAATCCACGTCGGGTTCGGCTCGCCGTGCCCCTGCTTGCTGACATACCGGCGTCGGCCCAGCTTGCCCCGTTTGGTGAACGTGGTGATCGAGTTGTCCAGATGCTGCATCACCAGTGCGATCACCGTGCGCTCGCTCCACTGACGCGGATTGAGCATTCGAAGTATGCCGCGCGGATCTTCACCAGCTTGATCCAGCAACTGCCTCCAGCGCGGCACATCGGTGCCCTCGGGGCCCGACCCGTCGGTCATCAAGGTCTGCAACAGCCCCATGGCGTTGGAACCCTTGCCGTACCGGACCGGTTCGACGTGCGTGTCGGAGGTCGGGTGAATCGACGACGTGATCGCGACGCCATGGGTCAGGTCCAGGTCCGGCGAGACCTTCAACGTCGCGGCCCCGACGATCGATTCGGAATTGGTGCGGGTCAGAACACCCAGCCGATCCGAGAGGCCGGGCAGCGCGCCGGTGTCACGCATCTTGAACAGCAGCTTCTGCGTGTTGTACGTGCCGGCGGCCAGCACCACATGATTAGCGGTCAACGTCCGCTTCTTGCGGCGCAGCACGCGGCCGGTGTGCTTGGTGCGAACCTCCCACAGTCCGTCGGGCCGCTGCGCGAACCTGGTGACTGTCGTCATTGGATGTATCTGCGCCCCAGCCGATTCCGCGAGGCCGAGGTAGTTCTTGAGCAGAGTGTTCTTGGCGCCGTAGCGGCAGCCGGTCATGCACGACCCGCATTCCAGGCAGCCGGTCCTGGCCGGGCCGGCACCGCCGAAGAACGGGTCGGGCACCGTCTCGCCAGGCGTCTTGGTTCCGTTCGGGCCGAAGAACACCCCGACCGGAGTCGGCACGAAGGTGTCACCGCAACCCATGTCGTCGGCGACCTCCTTGAGCAAGCGATCAGCGTCGGTGAACGTCGGGTTCTCGACCACACCGAGCATCCGCTGCGCCTGTTGGTAATGCGGCATCAACTCCGCGCGCCAATTCGTGATGTGCGACCACTGCTGGTCGTTGAAGAATGGCTCCGGCGGTATATACAGCGTGTTGGCGTAGTTCAGCGATCCACCGCCCACGCCGGCGCCGGCCAGGATCATGCAGTTCTGCAGCAGGTGGATGCGCTGGATGCCGTAGCAGCCCAGCTGGGGGGCCCACAGGAACTTACGCAAGTTCCACGATGTCTTGGCGAAGTCCTCGTCGGCGTAGCGGGGGCCGGCCTCGAGCACGCCGACCCGGTAACCCTTTTCGGTCAGTCGCAGCGCGGTGATACTGCCCCCAAAGCCCGAACCGATGATCAAGACGTCGTAGTCAGGTTCCACCGAACCAGTATGTACTTACTCGCCGGTAATGATCCAGCGATCGAGGTCAGCTTCCTACGGTCAGGCCGACCTTCTGAAATTCCTTGAGGTCGCAGTAGCCCGACTTGGCCATCGAGCGGCGTAGTCCGCCGACGAGATTCAGCGAGCCGAACGGGTCGTCGGACGGTCCGTTGAGGACCTGGCTCAGCGGCAGCCGTTCACCGACGGCGACCTGCAGCAGCGCACCCCGGGGCAGCGACGGGTGGGCAGCGGCGGTCGGCCAGAACCACCCGTCACCGAGCGCCTCAGCCGACTCGGCGAGCGGCGTCCCCAGCACCACCGCGTCGGCACCGCAGGCGATGGCCTTGGCCAGATCGCCGGAAGTGTGGATGTCTCCGTCGGCGAGCACATGCACGTAGCGGCCGCCGGTTTCGTCGAGGTATTCGCGGCGCGCGGCGGCGGCGTCGGCGATCGCGGTGGCCATCGGCACGCGGATCCCGAGTACCTCATCGCTGGTGGTGGCTCCGCTGGTGGAGCCGTAGCCGACGATGACGCCGGCCGCACCGGTGCGCATCAGGTGCAGCGCGGTTCGGTGGTCGAGCACACCGCCGGCGACCACCGGAACGTCGAGCTCGGAGATGAAGGTCTTGAGGTTCAGCGGCTCGCCGTGACTGTCCACACGCTCGGCGGAGACGATGGTGCCCTGGATGACCAGCAGGTCGATGCCCGCCGCCAGCAGCGCCGGCGTCAGCGCCTGGGCGTTCTGCGGGCTCACCCGGACCGCGGTGGTCACCCCGGCCTCGCGGATGCGAGCCACCGCGGCACCCAGCAGGTCGGGATCCAGCGGCGCGGCGTGCAACTGCTGCAGCAGCCGAATGGCCGCCGACGGCTCGGGTTCCTTGGCGGCCGCCTCGATGACCTGAGCGACCTTGGCTTCGACGTCCGCGTGGCGGCCGATCAGCCCTTCGCCGTTGAGCACGCCCAGCCCGCCGAGCCGACCGAGTTCGATGGCGAACTCCGGCGACACCAGGGCATCGGTCGGGTGCGCGACGATCGGAATCTCGAACCGGTAGGCGTCGAGCTGCCAGGCTGTCGTGACGTCCTGCGAGGAGCGGGTGCGTCGCGACGGCACAATACTGATTTCGTCGAGTTCGTAAGTGCGCCGGGCTGTTCTGCCCATGCCGATCTCAACCATGTCACGCATGAGTGGTCCTTCGATCAGTTCACCGGGCGTAGTAGTTGGGCGCTTCGGCGGTCATCGTGATGTCGTGCGGATGGCTTTCTTTCAAACCCGCCGCGGTGATCCGGACGAATTGCGCCCCCTGCAAACCTTCGATGGTGTCGGCGCCGGTGTAGCCCATCGCGGCGCGCAATCCGCCGGTGAGCTGATGGATCACCGACGACAGCGGCCCGCGGAAGGGCACCCGGCCTTCGATGCCCTCGGGCACGAGCTTGTCCTCGGAAAGCACGTCGTCCTGGAAATAGCGGTCCTTGGAGTAGGACTTGGCCTCTCCCCTACCCTGCATGGCGCCCAGCGATCCCATGCCGCGGTAGCTCTTGTACTGCTTGCCGTTGACGAAGATCAGCTCGCCGGGTGCCTCGGCGGTACCGGCCAGCAGCGATCCCAGCATCGTCGTGGACGCGCCCGCGGCCAGCGCCTTGGCGATGTCGCCGGAGTACTGCAGTCCGCCGTCGGCGATCACCGGCACACCGGCCGGGCCGCAGACCGCCACCGCTTCCAGAATCGCGGTGATCTGTGGCGCCCCGACGCCGGCCACCACGCGGGTGGTGCAAATCGACCCGGGACCAACGCCGACCTTGACCGCGTCGGCGCCGGCCTCCACCAGCGCGGCGGCCGCCGACCTGGTCGCGACGTTGCCGCCGACGATCTCGACCCGATCGCCGACCTCAGCCTTCAGCTGGGCGACCATGTCGAGCACCAACCGATTGTGGGCGTGCGCGGTGTCGACCACCAGCAGGTCGGCGCCGGCGTCGGCCAGCGTCATCGCCCGCACCCAGGCGTCGTCGCCGACCCCGACCGCGGCACCGACCAGCAATCGGCCGTCGCTGTCCTTGGTCGCCAGCGGATGCTGTTCGGTCTTGACGAAGTCTTTGACAGTGATCAGACCGGTCAGCCGCCCGTGGCCGTCGACGATCGGCAGCTTCTCGATCTTGTGCCGGCGCAGTAGGCCCAGCGCCGCGTCCGCGCTGACGCCCTCCTGAGCGGTAATCAGCGGCGCCTTGGTCATCACCTCGCCGACGTGCTTGGACTGGTCGACCTCGAAGCGCATGTCGCGGTTGGTGATGATGCCCACCAGCTGGCCCGCGCCCTCGATGACCGGAAGCCCGGAGATCCGGAACCGGGCACACATGGCGTCTACCTCGGCCAGTGTGTTCTCCGGGTGGCAGGTCACCGGGTTGGTGACCATGCCGGCCTCAGAGCGCTTCACGGTTTCGACCTGTCCGGCCTGCTCGGAGATCGGCAGATTGCGGTGCAGCACGCCGATGCCGCCGGAGCGGGCCATCGCGATCGCCATCCGAGACTCGGTGACGGTGTCCATCGCCGAGCTGACCAGCGGCACCTTCAACCGGATCTTCTTGGTGAGCCGGCTGGAAGTGTCGGCGTTG
>DATDLZ010000082.1:0-2573 GCA_036519055.1 Mycobacterium sp. | reverse complement strand
ATTCACCCAGGTGACGTTCAGCGGCAGCTTCTGCACGTCGGCGGGTCCCGGTGTGCCGACCGCGGTGAACACGTAGGCGGTCTGGCCGGCGTTCGGGCCGGGCGTCGGGATCTTGGCGGGACCGGCCACCGACAGCACCGGTGCCATCACGGTGCCGCCATCGGCCCCGCAGTTGTTGCTGATCGACGGGTAGATGAAGTCCTGCGTGGGCGGGGCGTCCGGGCTGAAGCCCGGAGCGGCAGCCGCTGGAGCAGGAGCGGGCGCGGGCGCGCCGACCGGCGGAACCGGTGCGGCTGCGGGAACAGCGGCCGGCGCCGATCCGGCGGCGGCTGCCGGCGCTGGGGGTGTGGCCGCCACTGGGACAGCATTCGCCGGGGCGGGTGCGGGTGCTGCTGCCTCGGGCGCGGGGCCCGCGGCGTGCACCGGGTCGATACCGGTCGGCAGGTGTGCCTGCGCACCCGGCTCCACACCTGGCGGGACGACATGCGCCGTCGAGGCGGCTTCCGGCGGTGACGTGACGAACTGGTTCACCGACTCCGCAACGCTTTTCGATTGCTCGGGCGCCGACGGATTGTGGCTGAAGGCCTGCGCCGCCGCCATCAACAGCTGCGTCGCCTGCTCCGGGTTGCCCGCGGCCTGCTGAATGATCGGGCTCAATTCGGTCAGTGCCGGCAGTCCCGGCATTCCCGGAATCTGCTGAGCAGGGACGGGTGCGGGCGGCGCCGGGTCGGCGGCCGCGTTGGGGGACAGTGCCACTGCGGCGCTCGACGCGATGGCCGCGGCGGCGAAGGTGCTGATCAGATTTCTAGCGATGAACATGGTGTCCTCCCGGTCGTCGATGTTGTTGGTGGCCGGCTAGCGCGCTGCAGCGCTAGCCGGCCGGTAGCGCGGCGTCAGGGCAGGGCGGAAACCGGGAACAGCATCGGGTTTGGCGTCGCGATAGGCGCCACCGGTGCGGCAACGGCCGGCAGGGACGCCGCCGGTGCGACAGCAGCCGGCAGGCCTGCGGCCGAGGCGAGCCCGCTACTGACCGGGGATCCGCCGGTGAGCAGCGAGGTCAGGTCGCCGGGCAGCGACACCTGCTGCGGCAGCGGGAACGGCAGCCCTGGTATTTGCGGCAGATTGAGCTGCGCCTGCGGCAGCATCCCCACCGGGCCAGTCGCCGGCGCGGCTGCGGCCGGAACGGTCGACGTCAGACCCGGAAGCCCAAGGCTCGGCGTGGTGGTCGCGGCCGGAGCCGGAGTCGTCAACCCCGGAATGCCGAGTCCGGGTGTCGCGGTCGTCGCTGCCGGAGCGGTGCCCGGAAGCAGCGACGAAACACCCGGGAGCGTGGAACCCGCCGCCGGGGTGGTCGCAGGCGTCTGCGGCATCTTGATCGATGCGCTGGCCAGCGGCGGCGGCGTGGCCGGCTGGCCGCCCAGTGCCCCCGCGACGTTTTGCAGCATCTGCGGCGCCTGGGCCGCGGTGCCGACGAGTTGCTGGCTGATGTCGGGTGTGGGTACCGGTGCCGGGTCGGCGTGGGCTGTGCCCATCAATCCGCCCATGACCAACGCTGCCGATGAGCCGGCCACGACGGCGGTGGCGCGGAACAAAGTCCGAATAGTTGACATGACTCTCCCTGAATCTCGATGACAAGTCCTCGGCGCCGATGCTTCGCCTGATATGGAAGTGACTCAAGTGACACGTGTGGCATTTATGCGACCGTTACGGAATCGAGCGGCTGCGGTGACCGAGCGAGCCTGTGACGGGAACCGCGGTGCCTGTTGGGCCCGGCGATAGAGTCGTGCAGATAGAAACCACGTCAGCCGCTCCGGCGGCTATCACCAACCGCCGGCGCGCGATCTCGATGGACGCGATCGGGCCAGTGCTCTTGGTCGTGAGCGTTGCCGCGCGGCTGGCCTGGACGTATCTGGCGCCCAACGGGGCCAACTTTGTCGACTTGCACGTCTACGTCGGCGGGGCTGCCATGATCGACCACCCGGGCAGCCTGTACCACTACGTCTACGCCGACCAGACGCCGGATTTCCCGCTGCCGTTCACCTATCCGCCGTTCGCGGCGGTGATCTTCTATCCGCTGCATCTGCTGCCGTTCGGCTTGGTCGCGTTCTGCTGGACTGTCGGGACGATGGTCGCGCTCTACGGCGTGGTCCGGCTCAGCCAGCGACTGCTGGGTGGCGGGGCCGGGGAGGGCCACCGGCTGGCGATGCTCTGGACGGGGATCGCGATCTGGCTCGAACCGCTGCGCAGCACGTTCGACTACGGGCAGATCAACGTCGTGCTGGCGCTGGCCACGCTGGCGGCGGTGTTCAGCACCCGATGGTGGTTGTCGGGGTTGTTACTGGGGACGGCAGCGGGGGTGAAGCTGACGCCCGCGATCGGGGGACTCTATTTCGTCGGCGCCCGCCGGTGGGCCACGGCGGTGTTCTCCGGGTTCGTGTTCCTCGCCACCGTCGCGGTGTCAGCGTTGGTCGTCGGCGATCAAACTCGTTACTACTTCACCGATTTGATCTTCAAGGCCGACCGGGTCGGACCGATCTGCACGATCTTCAACCAGTCCTGGCGGGGTGGTATCT
>DATDLZ010000081.1:0-27227 GCA_036519055.1 Mycobacterium sp. | reverse complement strand
AACGTGCTCAGGTGTCGAACGGCGCCATCCGCACCGCGAGCGTCATCCCACAGCGCCGGAGTAGTCCGAAGCGTCCGCCCGGGACGGCGCGCGCCTCGTCTCTGATCGTGTCGCTAAGGCCGCGCTTGAAGGCGGGCCCGCGCGGATGGCGTCGCAGCACCTCGGCAATGTTGTGCGGAGCAACGTCCCACGCACGCAAGCCGGCGCCGTCGACCATCGCCCCATACTGGACGTAGTAGGCGATTGCACCATCCCGCTTGACGGTCGCGCCGGGAGTCGTGTGGCAGCAGATGCCGTCGGCGATCAGATCTGCTCGAGCCGGGTCGATGCCCGCGGCCCGAGCACATGCCAGCGCTCGTTCGGCTCCCCGGATCGTGAAGTCCTCGCCCGGAACTGGGGCCGTAGCTCCCCAGTCGTGGACCAGAGCCGCGCCGTAAAACAGCTCACGATCGAGCCGCTCACGGTCTAGGGTCGCCAGCGCCATTCCCCACATCCAGGTCCGATACGAATGGGCGGCTATCAAATCGGGCTGCTCGGCGCACGCCGCCTCGGCCTCGCGCGCAAGCCGTGAGTCAGGTGGCTCGAAATCGCGCACGTCGATGCTCGATGCGCCCTCGGGCAGCCTCCCCAGCGCTAGCTTCAGGCGTCCGGCGATGTTGACCGCTTGGCTCACCGCGATCGCCCGAATCAGGCGACGTCGCTCTGCTGCCGTCAACGTGCCGCGGGTGCGCCGGACCCACTCGAGGCCGCCGAGCCGGTTAGGGTCGGGATCCGCCATCTGAGCTATCATCGGCAATCTGGCCAAACCCGTTGTAAAACAAGCATTTACCTGACAACTTCGTCCCGCTAGCCGTTCCTAGTGTTGCTCGTAGGTCGCGTGGATCACGGCTCGCGCGATCGCATGCTGAAAGAGGTTGAAGCCCAAGAACGCCGGGCTGGCATCCTCAGGCAGGTCGAGCTTGTCGACGTCGACCGCGTGCACGGCGACGTAGTAGCGGTGCACCCCGTGACCGGCAGGAGGCGCCGCCCCGATGTAGCGACGCGCACCCGCATCGTTGACCAGCGTCAAGGCGTCGCCGGGCAGGTTGCTGCCGTCGCCGACGCCGGCGGCCAGCTCGGTGACCGATGCGGGCAGATTGGCCACCGCCCAGTGCCAGAAGCCGGACAGCGTCGGCGCATCCGGGTCGTAGACGGTCACCGCGAAACTGCGTGTCCCATCGGGAAATCCCGACCACGACAGTTGCGGGCTGACGTCCTCGCCGCCGGCACCCATGATGCCGCTGACTTGCGGCTTGGCCAACGGCTGCCCGTCGGTGATCGACGCCGACTCCAGATGAAACAACGGCAGCTTGGGCAGCGCGGCGTAAGGGTCAGGTTGTGTGGTCATGATCGATCCCCTCTCGTGTAATCGGCTAACAGTGCGTCAGGAAATGTGTCAGCACCTCGGTGCCGAACTTCAACGCGTCGACGGGTACCCGTTCATCGATGCCGTGGAACAACGCCGCGAAATCCAGATCCGGCGGCAGCCGCAGCGGGGCAAAGCCGAAGCAGCGAATACCCAAGCGCTCGAAGGCTTTCGCGTCGGTCCCACCGGAAAGCATGTACGGCACCGTCCGGGCGTCCGGATCGACGGCCAGCAGCGCCGCGTTCATTGCGTCGACCAGGTCACCGTCGAACGTCGTTTCATACGACGGCAGGCTGGTGGTCCATTCGCGCGTGACGTCGGGGCCGATCAGCTCGTCGACCTCGGCCTCGAATGCCGCCAGGCGGCCGGGAAGAATTCGGCAGTCCACCACAGCTTCGGCAGTTGCGGGCACCACGTTGGTTTTGTAACCGGCCTTGAGCATCGTCGGATTGGCGGTGTCACGAAGCGTGGCCTTCACGATGCGGGCGATCGGGCCCAGTTTTTCGACGGCCCCGTCCAGATCCGGCGAATCGGTGTCGAAGGTGAATCCGGTTTCTTCGCCGACGGCCGTCAGGAACTGCACGACGCTGTCGGTCGGCACCACCGGGAAGCGGTGCCGGCCCAGCCGTGCCACCGCTTCGGCGAGCGTGGTCACCGCGTTGTGGTCGTGGACCATCGAGCCGTGCCCCGGCCGGCCGCGCGCGGTCAACCGCATCCAGTGCATGCTCTTCTCCGCGGTCTCGATCAGATAGAGCCGCCGTTCACCACCATCGCGGCGCGGCACTGTCAGCGAGAACCCGCCGACCTCCCCGATCGCCTCGGTGATGCCCTCGAAAAGGTCAGGCCGGTTGTCCACCAGCCACTGCGATCCGTATTTGCCGCCGTTCTCCTCGTCGGCCACAAAGGCGAACACCAGGTCGCGAGGCGGGACGATGCCGGACCGACGGAAATGCCGGGCAATGACGATCATCATGCCGACCATGTCCTTCATGTCGACCGCGCCGCGGCCCCAGACATAGCCGTCCTCGATCGCGCCGGAGAACGGATGCACGCTCCACTCGGCCGGCTCGGCGGGCACCACGTCGAGATGCCCGTGAATCAGCAGCGCGCCGCGCGAGCTGTCCGCACCCTTCAGGCGGGCGAACACATTGCCGCGACCCGGCGCGCCGGATTCCAGGTACTCGACCTGGTAGCCGACGTCTGTCAGCTGGGCGGCGACCCAGTGGGCACATTCGGCCTCGCCCTTGGTGGTTTCGAGTTCGCCGGTGTTGGTGGTGTCGAACCGGATCAGCCTGCTGACAACGTCGACCACGTCATCGATCGGAGTCTCAGCGGGCACCGTCACAGTCACCTTTCCTACCACTGACGCCCGCGCGACCGCGCGGCGCTCATACGGCAGTCCGTCCCGTTTGGGTGCGAGCAGGCCAATCCGCTAGCCTTAGCTGCCAATTGATTGGTCTCGGTCCGAGTGGCGGAATGGCAGACGCGCTAGCTTGAGGTGCTAGTGCCCTATTAATGGGCGTGGGGGTTCAAGTCCCCCCTCGGACACCGCAAATGCCGACACATCAGCGCAGCTAGATAGCGGCTTGCCGACGCTTGCGCCGACGGTTGAGTCATAGCTCGGGCGTTTCAGATACCCCGCCGCTCCGCGCTGGAAACAATAGCCATTACACGCCCTCATGGTGACAAATCGGCCTGCCACAGGAGGAACGGGGCGGCCCGATCAACCGATCAACCTCGTTGCTCGTCTTCAAACATCGACACCGGACCTCGGTCGCGGATTCGGCAGTGCGGCCCAGGTTGTGGTGCGTACAGCGAGTTTCCGCACCAGCAGCGCCACATCATGTGGCGGCCGTTGCACGTACACCAGACCGCATTCACCGACCAGCCCCCTGTCGCTGTAGGCATGGCCGGCCGGACAGCACGTCGGGGACGACCACCCAATCGTGCTCAGTCGAGATCAAATCGCCGACGTCGTTGTTCGGGAAACGCGTCGCGCCGCGGATCGGCCACAGCGACGTTGTCGGCTTCGCTCTTGATCGCCGCCGAGGGGCCTTGGCTCAGTTGGTGGGCCTCGCCGGGGTTCGGGCCATCGCCAGAAAATCGAGACGCCAAAGATTCTGAAATGCCTTGCGCGCGAGATCCTCAATGACGGCGGCACCGTGCTGCCATGCGGGTTCGGTCACCACCAGCGCGGCGATCTCTCGAATAGAACGGCGTCCATCGACAAATCGAATGAAGAGGAGCTCGATCCCGCTCAGCGGCACCCTGGCGTGCGGCATGACGACAACATCGCCTTCCATGCGGAAAAGCGTTCGCATCACAGGAATGTAGCTAAGGGCTTCCGCTGACGAGAAGTCGACGGTGTAGTTCGCCGTTGGCCGATCGGGGCGGCAAGCCACAAAGGCGTGACTGGAATTGAGGGCATTGATGCGTTCCATCAACGACCAGATCTTGACGTCGGGCAAGCAGTTCAGGGCTGATTTCAACCGATCCGGCAGGGCGAGAATGTCGTGCGGGTAGTACAGGGTTTTGAAGAGCCACTCCTGAAAGACCAGACCTGCCGACGTCACCAGGTCGATGCACTCCGTGACCGTGTAGCAACGCTGCCGTCCGTGCAAAAATGTGTCCACCACGCCGGTACTAGCATCGAGGTCTGGCGAATTTTTCACATAGGTCCGTACGGGATGGTCGGCCGCGAGCAGCGGAATCGTGTCCTTGACCAACTGCACCGACGAGTCGTCCTGGCCCATTCCAAGGTCGTGAAAGATCGACGCCAACATATCGACGCCGATCCGGCCGTATTTCGCATAGAGCATCACGCTCGCGACGCCGTCCCGCCGAAGGCATCCGGCGAGGGCTCGCATCCCCTGGGCTGGGTCAGCCAAGTGGTGCAGGACGCCGACGCATACAACCAAGTCGAAGTCGAGCCCTAGTGCTGACAGCTCTTCGATCGGGAGCAGATGCGGCTCGAGGTTCTGCAGGCTGTGCTTATCTTTCAGATATTGCAGGTGATCCAGCGACGGCTGGCTGACGTCGATGGCCACGACTTTCGCTGACGGATTTTTGAACGCAAAGTATGCGGCCTGGTTGGCACCGCAGCCGGCGACCAAAATGTCCAGACCAGCGGGGTATTCGCGGTCCGGCCAATAGACCCGATGAGCGTGGACGGGGTCCGTCGGGTCCAAGTTGTCAGCGGTCCACTCCTCGACATCGCGTGTCGGCGGCGGATATACCCATCGCTGATATTGACGCGCAACGACATCGTCGCGAGGATCGGATCCCAGCTTCACCACCCCATAATTGACCACGGCGGCGACGGGCTTGTCCGCCGGTGACTATGCCCGAGGCCGCATTCCTCGATTCCTATGGTGCCATCTACGCCGTTGATCTCCCTGCCGAGCATCTTCTCATTGGTGGGGTGATGCTCTGGGAATCGTGACGGTCGGCTAAGCCACCACAGACCCACTGGACCGCCGACGCCCTTGATGGGGTTTTGGGGGCGTCAGATGCCATGGTCGCAGAGCGGAGGTCAGGCTCACTGGTCTTCCGTCCCAACAGTTGTTGTGACATTCGGATAATCTGCGAGTTCGTAACGTTTGCGGTCCCGTGGACACGATCGGCGGTAGCCATCGTTCAACTTTCTTTGGCTTGATAATGGTCGCGTTGCGTTTCGGCGGTCGCGCGTAACCGGCACGGGCTCAATCGATTTGCGCTGGTATGTGCTCGCCGTAGACACCGCGGTCGTCGCCGGCGAGCACCCACGCATGCTGCCGGTCGGCGCGGGCCACAATCGCCAAGCGTGCATCCTCTCGAGCGTCGACCCGGCGCGCCGCAGAGAACGCCAACCACAGCAGCAGCCCGAACACCACCGCGGCGCCGAACGCGACCGCGATCCACACCCAGAACTTCACGATCGCGCCCACGAAGATCAGCAGCACGAAAGCTCCACCGAAACCGCCGCCGCGACGCTCGTCGCTCATGGCTGCGGGACGTAAAACTGGCAGGGCTGCATGTCGGCCCCGCCGGGGCAGATCTGCGGCATGGTCGTCAAACCGTGCGACCAAGTGTTCTGCAACGGCCCGTTGTACTGCGGCGGTCCCTCGCAGTCCCAGTCGCCTTGGAACCCACAGCGGGGTTCGGCGACAGCCGTTGCCGCAGTGACGATCCCGCCCAGGGTGAGTGCGGCCGGAGCGGCGGCCAGCAGCGTGTGTTTCATGCTTTGTCCTCTCTGCGGTTGGCCGGGACGTTACGGCCGCCCACCGACACCGATGGTTCGGCGTAGACCGCCGTGGACACACTTTGGACACGAACTTGGCTTATTTCGAGGTAACTGGATTGACCAACGGTGATGTCATTTGGCAGGTAGAGCAAGTTTCGATGCTCTGACCAGGTAGCTCTGTGGGGGTTCAAGTCCCCCCTCGGACCCCCCTACACCGTTGTGCACGCCTATTTCTGTTCACGGCGCTTCGAATGAGCAAGTCGCACTGCACGCTTCGCGGTTTCCGCGGCATCTGGGCGGGACGTCCGAGTAAGCAATCACGCCGCGCGGCCTCGGTGCGACCGCACCCGCCGTAAGCTGCGATGCAGCACCTACGACACGCAACGGCGAGCATGGCCCATGGACCGACCTAGCGGCTTTCTGCGCCGGCCGCGACGCACCTTCCGCGACCGTCGCGAAGCGGGTCGCGTGCTGGCCAAGGAATTGGCGTCGTATCGCGGTAAAGCCGGGTTGCTCGTTCTCGGGCTGGCCCGCGGCGGCGTGCCGGTCGGTTGGGAAGTCGCCGCGGCCCTGGGTGCAGAGCTGGACGTCTTCCTGGTGCGGAAGCTGGGCGTGCCGCAGTGGTCCGAACTGGCGATGGGGGCGCTGGCCAGCGGCGGCGGCGTGGTGATGAACGAGAACGTGGTGTCGAGCCTGCGTATCAGCGACGAGCAGGTGCGCACGGTCGTCGAACGCGAAGCCGCCGAACTCATTCGCCGCGAACACGCTTACCGGGGCGAGCGACCGGTCGCCGACCCGCGCGGCCGGACGGTGATCGTGGTTGACGACGGGATCGCCACCGGTGCGAGCATCCTCGCCGCGGTGCGAGCGTTGCGGGCCGCCGGCCCCGACTCGATCGTGGTCGCTGTGCCTGTAGGCCCGCGGTCGGTGTGCCAAGTGCTGGCCGAGGAGGCCGACGAGGTGGTGTGCGCGACGATGCCGGACGAATTCGACGCGGTGGGCCAGGTTTTCGTCGACTTCCATCAAGTCAGCGACGACGAGGTCCGCGACTTGTTGGCGACCCCGCCTGGCTCCTAGGAGGTTTTGTGGTCGTCGCTGACGCTGTCGTCGGTCGCACCGTCAGCTTCGTCGATGGCATCCGCAGGGTAGTCGGCTACCTCGTCGTCACCGTGTGAGTCCAGGCCGTCGGCTGAGTCCGGGCCATGGCTTGCCGGACCCGCCTCACGGCGCTGACGTTCCTGCAGAGCGTCGATGATCAACAGCAGGACGCCCAGCACACTGGCGCCGATACATACCCAGGCGACCAATTCGTTGCTGGTGATCACCGCGAACACCAGCGCGGCAAGGCCGATCACCGCTAGTACCAGCGAGATAATCAGCACCGGTTAACCTCCAGCCGACGGGGCGACATTGCCAACAGTGCACGATACCGACCGCCGGTGCCGGCATCTCCGACCGGCCTAGTTATTACCCCGATTGAACTGGTTGAACCCTGCGGCGTCGTTGGAGGCACTGGAATCGACCGGCGCGGCCGACCCACGCTGTCCGAGCTCCTCGAGCTGAGACTCGAGGTAGGTCTTGAGCCGGGTGCGGTACTCGCGTTCGAAGGTGCGCAGCTGCTCGAGCCGACCCTCGAGAACCGTCCGCTGCTGGTTGATCGTGCCCATGATCTCGGAGTGCTTGCGCTCGGCGTCGGCTTGCAATGCATCGGCCTTCTCCTGGGCCTGACGCAGCTGGGTCTCGGAACGGGTCTGCGCATCGGACAGCAGGGCGTCGGCACGCTGACGGGCCTCGGAGACCGTGGTCTCGGCTTCGCGACGAGCGTCGCCGACGATTTGCTCGGCGTTGGCCCGGGCGTCGGACAACAGCTTGTCCGACTCGGCCTGGGCGTTGCCGGTCAGCCGGTCAGCGGTGTCCTGGGCCAGGGCGAGCACCCGCGCCGCCTTGATGGCCTGCTCCTCGCCGAGTTGCGAGAGGGCGGCGGGAGCGGGGGCAGCTGCCGCGACGGGCTGCGGCGGCGGCTTGACCGGCTCGGGCTCGGGCTCGTACACCGGAATGGTTTGGGTGGGTTGAGCACTCGCGCCACCGGCCCGGGCGCCGGCCAGCTCCTGGTCCAGCTCTGCAACCCGCTGACGCAGATCGGAGTTCTCCTCGATCAGCCGGGTCAGCTCATTCTCGACCAGGTCGAGGAAGGCGTCGACCTCGTCCTCGTTGTAACCACGCTTGCCGATGGGCGGCTTACTGAACGCCACATTGTGGACGTCTGCGGGTGTCAGCGGCATTGTTAGCCCCCTTGAGTGTGGACAGCCAATCAGTCCAGGAAAGTGTAGGACGGGATGAACGGTCTCGTAACCATGTTGCAACTGCGGCCCATCCTGTCACACCAGACCCGCCGGTTGCCGAATCGGTCAATAAATAAGACCGAATTTCACAGTCTAAGAAAGCGCCAAATCATCGCCATATCCGAACCAAATCCGGGACCTGGCAAACTGCTTCAGCCGTAATCGACGGCCACCCGCGGCGGGCCTGGCGGATTCAGCCCTGATAATCCAGCGCCATCGTCATACCGATGAACGCCACCAGCAGCAGCACCATGATGGACAAGTCGAAGCGCACGGCACCAACGGTGAGCTGCGGTATCAGCCGCCGCAGCAGATTTACCGGCGGATCGGTGACCGACAGAATGATCTCGAGGATCACCACCGTGAGGCCGCGCGGATGCCAATCGCGGCTGAAAGACCGGATGAACTCAACGACCACGCGCGCGATCAGCAGTAGCCAGAAGATGAACAGCGCAAAACCAATGATGTGCACAAGCAGCGTCAACTAGAGCCCGACCTTAGTGATGAAGATGTGACCTCGGCGACAGCCTCAGCGGCCGCCAAATGGCAGCCTACCGGCTCGGACGCTGCCCCGCCTCGCGGCTATTGGTAGGCGTAGAAGCCGGTCTCGGCAATGCGTCGGCGCTCTTCCGGGGAGACGTCGACGTCGGCCGGTGAGAGCAAGAACACCTTGGTCGCGACTTTGTCGAATGAGCCACGCAGCGCGAACGCCAGCCCGGCCGCGAAGTCGACCAGTCGCTTGGCGTCGGCGTTGTCCATCGAGACCAGGTCCATGATCACCGGGGTGCCGTCGCGGAACCGCTCGCCGATGGTGCGGGCCTCGCTGTAGTCCTTGGGCCGCAGCGTGGTGATCTTCGACAGCGGGCTGCTCTCGTCGAACAGCATCGCCATCCGGCGCGGATCCATCGCGAGCGCGCCGCGGGTGGAGCCGCGCAACGACCCTAAGCGCGGGCGACCCACGTCGGCGCGGTCATAGTCGGGGCTGCGGAAGCGGGGCTCATCGGCGAACCCGCCGCGATAGCTGCCCGCGCCGTATTCGGCGGGTTCGCCGCGCGGATCGTCGTACTCGCGACCCTCGTAACGGCCATACCCGTCGTCGGCGAAGCGCTGCCGCGGGTAGCCGCTGCGCGCTGGGGCGTGGTCGTCGTAGTACTCGTCGTCGTAGTCCTCCATGGGCGCCATGCCGAAGTAGGCCTTGACCTTGTGCAGTGTGCTCATCGCTTGACCCTTCTACAGCTCTGGGGATTCCGGTGTCCGTGATGAAGATGTGACTGGAGTGACTACTGACGGTGACGGTAGCGGTCGTTGACCCAATAACGCGGTACCGACACGCACACACGTCGAACCATGTTTGACCGCAATTTCGAGGTCGCTCGACATACCCGCCGACAATCCGACCGCGGCCGGGTGTGCCCGGCGCACCCGATGGTGTTCCGACTGCAGCAGCGCGAACGCCCGATCCGGCTCCCAGTCCAGCGGCGGTATAGCCATCAGGCCCACCAGCTCAAGGGATTCGGCGGCGTCGGTCTGCGCGCAGATTTCGTCGACGGCACCGGCGTCGGAGACGTCTACGCCGCCCCGGGACACGTCACCATCGAGACTGATCTGCACGTAGACCCGCAGCGGATTCTTCCGGCGCCCCTCGCTCAGCGCGCCTGCGACCGCGTGGTCGAGCGCCGCTACTACCCGGGTGCTGCTGACCGAGTGGGCGGTGTGCGCCCAGCCGGCCAGCGAGCGGGCTTTGTTGCGCTGGATCGTGCCGACCATGTGCCAATGCGGGCCAGTTGATGCGGCGCCGGCGCCCGCCGGGCCGTCCAGCAACCGAGCGACTTCGTCCACCTTCGCCGCCGCTTCCTGGTCGCGGGATTCGCCGAACGCGGCGCATCCCAATCGCGACAAAATCGCCACATCGGTTGCCGGAAAGAATTTCGTAATAGGCAGCAGTTGAATTTCATCGAGTTTGCGGCCGGCCGCTTCGGCGGCCGCCGCCAGCCGCGACCGTAACGCCGCCAAAGAATCGGCTAATTCCATTTCCCGCTCCGGTCTAGCGGAACGGTTTACCGCTAATGCACTCATTCGATCCACACCACCGAGGCCAGCCGCCCGGTCGGGGCGCCGCGGCGATGGCTGAACAGGTTGACGTCCTCGACCGTGCAGCGCGGGTCGATATCGATGGCGCTCACACCCAAAGCCTTGAGCTGACAAGCGATTCCGGCCCGAAGGTCCAGCCCCGGCGTGCCCGTCGACGTGGTAGTGCGACTGCCCGGCAGCGCTGCCTCCACTTCGTCGGCCATCGCGGCGGGCACTTCATAGTTGCGGCCGCTGACCGCGGGCCCCAGCAGCACCGAGATGTCCGGCTCGTGGGCACCCACCGACAGCATGGCCTCGACGGCCCTGGCCACCACGCCGTCGCGGGCCCCGACCCGGCCGGCGTGCACGGCCCCGACAACGCCCGCCCGCGCATCGGCCAGCAGCACCGGAACGCAATCGGCGGTGACCACCGCCAGAGCCAGTCGCGGTGTGCGCGTTACCAATCCGTCCGTGTCGTCGAATGCGGTCTCGCGCGGGCCGTCGACCACTTCTATGTGGTCACCGTGCACCTGGTTCATCCACACCACCCGGTCAGGGCCGAGGCCGATGGCCGCGGCCAGCCGGATCCGGTTGGCTGCCACGGCAGCCGGGTCGTCGCCGACATGGTCGCCCAAGTTGAAGGTGTCGAACGGCGGCACCGAGACACCGCCTGCTCGAGTCGTGCTGACCCGCCGGATACGAACGCTCACTCGCTCAGTATCCGGCTTGAGCAAGGCCGCCTCGCCCCGACACCGTGTCGCGGCCGTCAGCGCCTCGCGCGGCTAGCGCCGCATGAACGGCGGCACATCGACATCGTCGTCCTCGCCGCCGATGTCGAAGGTTGCGCCGTTGGTCGGCACCGAGACGCTCACCGCGTCGGCGGGCTCGAACAAGCTGGAGCTGACCTTGCCGTGCTTGCCTGACGCGATCGTCGTCGAGGTATCGCTGTTGCCGACGACCGGATTTCGGCCCGGCCCGCTCGCGTCGAAGCCCGCTGCGATCACGGTGACTCGCACCTCGTCGCCGAGCGAGTCGTCGATGACCGTTCCGAAGATGATGTTGGCGTCCTGGTGGGCGGCATCCTGCACCAGCGAGGCCGCTTCGTTGATCTCGAACAGCCCCAGGTCGCTACCGCCGGCGATGGACATCAGCACGCCCTGGGCGCCCTCCATGGAGGCTTCCAGCAGCGGCGAGTTGATCGCGATCTCGGCCGCCTTGAGCGCGCGACCGTCGCCGCGGGCCGACCCGATACCCATCAACGCGGTGCCCGCGCCCGACATGATGCCCTTGACGTCGGCGAAGTCGACGTTGATCAGGCCCGGCGTGGTGATCAGGTCGGTGATGCCCTGCACACCGTTGAGCAGCACCTCGTCGGCGCTGCGAAAGGCGTCCATCAGCGACACCTCGGCATCGCCCATCTGCAGCAGGCGGTCGTTGGGGATCACGATCAGGGTGTCGCAGCTTTCCCGCAACGACGAGATGCCGTTCTCCGCCTGGTTACTGCGCCGCTTGCCCTCGAAGGAGAACGGCCGGGTGACCACGCCGACGGTCAAAGCGCCGAGCTTGCGGGCGATGCTGGCGACGACGGGTGCGCCGCCGGTACCGGTTCCACCGCCTTCGCCCGCGGTGACGAAGACCATGTCGGCGCCGCGGAGCAGCTCCTCGATCTCGTCCTTGGCGTCGTCGGCGGCCTTGCGGCCGACCTCGGGGTCGGCGCCGGCGCCGAGCCCTCGGGTGGAGTCGCGGCCGACGTCGAGCTTGACGTCAGCGTCGCTCATCAACAGCGCCTGGGCGTCGGGGTTGATGGCGATGAACTCCACGCCCTTGAGTCCCTGCTCGATCATGCGGTTGACGGCGTTGACGCCGCCGCCGCCTATCCCCACGACTTTGATGACGGCCAAATAGTTGTGCGGCGGGGTCATCATTCTTGTTCCTCCCTGGTGGGACTTGCCTAAAGCGAACCGCCTCGGCAAACCTAAACCTCAAGTAAAGCGTTAGAGTTATGTCAAGTTGATTCGCGCAAACAGAACGGTATTGCCGTCGCGCACGGGATCGATGCAGGCGCGCCGACGCGTGTCGGGCGAATTTCGGGCGAATTTGTGCCACGGCCAACGCCCAGTTGGGCTGCTTCTTACCTGACGGTCGGCAGATCCGGGCTGGAGACGTCGTAGGTGCGCCCCGGCCGGGTCAGCAGGGCGGTCAACTTCTGCGCCTTTTCCTCGGTGCGCTCGTTGGTCCCCCAGATCACCGTGCGCCCGTCGGCAAGGGTCAGCGTGATCGACGCGACCGACGGCGCGGCGATCCGGCTCACCTGCGCGACGACTTCGGGGCGCAGCGCGGTCAACACCGCGAGCGCAGCCTTGGTCGCCGGATCGGTCGGTCCGGGATTGTCGACGTCGATGTAGGGCAGCGCCGGCGGTGGCGGCGCGGTCGCGAAGTCCACGCCGTCGCGATCGAACAGATGCGGGCCGTCAGGAAAGTCTTTGACCACCAACGGAATTCGCTCGACGATGATGATCCGGAGCGCCGACGGGTAATCGCGCTGCACTCGCGCGCTGGCCACCCGGCGGATCGCCGCCACCCGGTCGGCGACGCCGTCGGTGTTGATCTGCAGGAGCGGCGTGCCGAGCCGGACCTGAGCCACGTCGAGCACCTCGTCGCGGGTGACCGCACCGATACCGGTGACAATGATGCTGCGCGCCGACATCACCGGCGTGAAGTACAGGATCAGCCCCACCCCGGTGGTGGCCAAGGTCAGCAGCAGCGATAGAAGGAACAGCTTCAGGCCCCGGACCGCTCCGCGCGCAACGGGTTTGGACGTAGCCGCAGGTCGCCCACGCGCAACGCGTTTCGCCTCGCGGCGGGCTTCCTCGATCGCCACCGCGCGCGCCTGGGCCTCGCGGCGCTCGGCGCGTTCCCGACGGGCCCGTCGACGTGAGCCCTCTATCGCGTCGTCGGTCTGTTCCTGCTCTGCGGCGGTGCCGTCGTCGCCGTCGGATGGCGCAGCGGCTTCGATCGGCCCGGTCGCCGTGGTTTCGCCGACGGGGTCGGCGTCGGGCATCACGCCGTCCGGCTCGGTCACCGCGACTCCCCCGGCCGGCCCGGCGCGCCGCGGTTGGCCCGCACCTGCAGCGCCGTGACAATCTCAGGTGCGAGCATGGTGACGTCGCCGGCGCCCATGGTGACGACAACATCACCGGGCGCCGCCGTCGCGGCCACCACCTCGGCGATCGACGAGAAATCGGGCAGATACTGCACCGGGACGCTGACGTGTTCGGCGACACTAGCCCCGCTCACCCCGGCGATGGGCTGTTCGCGTGCGCCGTAGACGTCGAGCACGAAAACCTGATCGGCCGCGTCGAGCGCCGCACCGAACTCAGCGGCGAAAGCCTGGGTCCGCGAATACAAATGCGGCTGGAACACCACCAGGGAGCGGCCGGCGCCGGTCTGCTCCAGCAGCGTACGCACCGCCTCCAGGGTGGCGCTGACCTCCGTCGGATGGTGCGCATAGTCGTCGAAAACCCTTACCCCGGAGGTGGTTCCGATCAGCTCGAAACGGCGGCGCACTCCCTCGAAACCGGCCAGCCCGTCCAGCACGCAGTCGGCGGGGGCGCCGATCTCGATGGCGGCCAGCATCGCACCCAGCGCGTTGAGCGCCATGTGCCGGCCCGGCACCGACAGCCGCATCACCCATGGATGGATTTCGCCGTCGAGCTTGACGTGTGCGACCGCCTCGGTGCCGTGTTGTTCCCACGACAACAACGTCCCGGCCAGCTTGTGGTCCGGACCGTCGTACGACGAGCCGTACCGCAGCACCCGGATCCCCAGCGCCGCAGTGCGATCGGCCAGCGCGGCTGCGCCCGGGTCATCAGTGCAGACGACGAGCGCACCGCCTGGGGCGATGCGCTCCGCGAAGGAGTCGAAGACCGCGATGTAGGCGTCTGGACTGCCGAAGAAGTCGAGATGGTCGGCCTCGATGTTGGTGACCACTGCGACATTCGGGGTGTATTCCAGCAGCGAGCCGTCGCTTTCGTCGGCCTCGGCGACGAAGCAGTCGCCGCTGCCGTGGTGAGCGTTGGTGCCGGCCTCGCCCAGCTCACCGCCGACGGCGAAGGAAGGGTCCCGGCCGCACTGCTGCAGGGCCACGATCAGCATCGACGTCGTGGTCGTCTTGCCGTGCGTACCGGTCACCATCAAAGTGGTTCGGCCGGCCATCAGCTTGGCCAGTACCGCCGGGCGCAGCATCACCGGGATGCCGCGACGACGGGCCTCAACGAGTTCGGGGTTGGTCTTGGGGATCGCGGCGTGAGTGGTGATAACCGCCGTCGCGCCGCCCGGCAGCAGATCCAGCGACGATGCGTCGTGGCCGATCCGGATCAGCGCGCCGCGCGCCCGCAACGCGCGGACACCGCGTGACTCCTTGGCATCAGAACCCGACACCATGCCGCCCCGGTCCAGCAGGATGCGTGCGATCCCCGACATGCCGGCTCCCCCGATGCCGACCATGTGCACCCGCTGCAGCTCGGGGGGCAGCGGCGCGGACTTCATCGGCGCCACTCCTCGACCCCGACGGCGCCGGCGTCATCGTCGCCGGTGCAATTCATCGTCGCGTTCTCCCCGCCCGCGCGACGTCCAGCGCACTCCGCCGACTTTTCGCGCGCTTCCCATCCCGCGCTGCGCGCGCGATGTCCAGCGCGACCTGGGCCACCTGCCGTGCCGCATCCGGATGGCCGACCAGCGCCGCGGCCGTCGTCATCGCCGCCAGCCGCGGCGCGTCGTTCAGCAGACCGGCAACCTGATCGGCGACGAAGTCCGGCGTCAGGTCGGCGTCGGCGACCAGGATGCCGCCACCGGCATTGACCACCGGTAACGCGTTGAGCCGCTGCTCACCGTTGCCGATCGGCAGCGGCACGTAGACCGCGGGCAGACCGACCGCCGTCACCTCGGCGACGGTCATCGCGCCCGACCGGCAGATCGCCAGGTCGGCGGCAGCATAGGCCAGATCCATCCGGCTCAGATACGGCACCGCGACGTACGGCGGGTCACCGGGCTCCGGGGTGCGCAGGTCGATGGTGTTCTTGGCGCCGTGAGCGTGCAACACCGCGACGCCCGCGGCCGCCAGATCGCCGGCGGCCGCGGCGACCGCCCGGTTGAGGGACGCGGCGCCCTGCGAGCCGCCGAACACCAGCAGCACCCGGGCGTCGTCGGCGAAGCCGAACTGCGCCCGCGCCGTCGACCGCACTGCGGCGCGGTCCAGCGAGGTGATGGCTTCTCGGACCGGCACACCGACAACCTCGGCGTTCCGCAGACCTGGATCGGGCACCGCCGAGAGCACGCGGCGGGCACTGCGGGCCCCGACCCGATTGGCCAGCCCGGCGCTGGCGTTGGCTTCGTGAATCACCACCGGCACCCGCCGCCGGCGCCGGACTACGCCGCGGGCGGCCAGGTATGCGGGCAGCGACACGTAGCCGCCGAACCCGATCACCACGTCGGCGTCGACCTTGTCCAGCACGGCGCGGGTCTGTCGAACCGCCCGTAGCACCCGCGCCGGGAGGCGAGCCAGGTCACCGGTGGGTTTGCGCGGCAGCGGGACGGGAGTGATCAGCTCGAGTCGGTAGCCACGCTCGGGCACCAGCTTGGTCTCCAGGCCGCGCGCGGTGCCCAGCGCGGTGATTCGGACGTCGGGATCCAGCCCGACCAGGGCATCAGCGACCGCCATCGCGGGCTCAACGTGGCCGGCCGTGCCGCCGCCCGCGAGCACAACCGACAACGAGGAATGCCCGGTTGGCCCTGTGGCCGATGACCCCGTGACCGAGTCGTTCACCCGTAGCGCTGACCTTCCAGTACGCGGCCCTTGGCACGACCATGCCCAGTGCTTGCGCGACGCTGGCCGGTGAACCGCTGTTCGCCTCCATGATGCCTGCCCCCTGCACGGCCCTTGACGTCAGACCGAGCGGTCCGCCGATCCGCCGCCGGCGGTCCCGCCGACCGACCGCCGCGTCCACCGGACGGCTTCTGCTTCGCGGTGCGCTGCGGCTTGGCCGGCTGCGGCTTGCTGCGCAACCGGTCGCGCAACGCCTCGACCCGGGTCGGCGAGTACGGCTCCGGCAACGGCAGCCGCAGAATGCGGGTCATCCGGTCGTCGCGTCCGGCGCGCAAAGCTGCGACGGCCTCGGGTTCGTGCCTGGCCGCATTGGCCATCATGCCGATCATCAAAAGTGTTGTGGCCGTGGATGTTCCACCCGCAGAGATCAGCGGTAGCTGGATGCCGGTGACGGGCAGCAGGCCGATCACATAGCCGACGTTGATGAACGACTGACCGATCACCCACAAGGTGGTGGTCGCGGTCAGCAGCCGCAGGAACGGGTCGGCGGAGCGGCGCGCGATGCGCATTCCGGTGTACGCGAACAGCCCGAACAACCCCAGCAGGCCCAACGCGCCGACCAGACCGAGTTCCTCGCCGATGATCGCGAAGATGAAGTCATTGTGCGCATTGGGCAGATAGTTCCACTTCGCCGTGCCCTGCCCCAGACCGTCGCCGAAAATGCCGCCGTTGGCCAGCGCGTACTTAGCCTGCCTGGCTTGGTATCCCGAATCCTGTGGGTCCTGGCCCGGGTCCAGCCATGACCGCACCCGGTCGGAGCGGTAACCCGCCGACACCGCCAGGATCGCTCCGGCGACGATTGCGGCGAACAGCGAGCTCAAGAACACCCGCAACGGCAGACCGGCGTACCACAGCAAGCCGAGCAGAATGATGCTCATCGACACCGTCTGGCCCAGGTCGGGCTGCGCGACGATGAGAGCGAGCGCGATGACCGCCGCCGGCACCAACGGGATCAGCATCTCCCGCAACGAAGCCCGCTCCATTCGACGAGCCGCGAGCAGGTGCGCACCCCAGATCGCGAAGGCGATCTTGGTCAGCTCGGAGGGCTGCATCGAGAATCCAGCGATCACGAACCAACCGCGAGAACCGTTGGCTTCGTTACCGATTCCCGGAATCAGCACCAGCACCAGCATCGCGATGGTCGCGGCGAAGCCGGAGAACGCCAAGCGCCGCATGAACCGCACCGGCAACCGCAGCGCCAGGTAGCAGGCGAACAGCCCGACGATCGTCCACAACACCTGCCGACCGAAGATGACCCACGCCGACCCGTCGTCGTCGTAGGAACGGACCCCGGATGCGGACAACACCATGATCAGGCCCAGCGTGGTCAGCAACGCGGCGATCGCGATGATCAGGTGGAACGACGTCATGGGCCGGCCCAGCCAGGCCCCGAACCGGGTCCGCGGCTCGGCGGTGGTCGCTTTCGCGGTCGTCTTCTCCGTGGACGCCTCGGGCGTGCTGTCGGCCGCCTGGTCGCCCTTGGCTCCCCGGCGCAGCAGCCGGGCCAGCGTGTTCTTCACCCGCAGCTACCGCGTTGTGGCGCGCACAGCGGCCGCGAACGCGTCGCCGCGGTCCCCGTAGCCGGTGAACTGGTCAAAGGAGGCGCCGGCCGGTGCCAACAGCACCGTATCGCCGGGTTGAGCCAGGTCTCGGGCGGCGGCCACGGCAGCGTTCATGACGCGAGCGCCGACAGTCTCGTCCGATACGGGAACCACGTGTGTCACAGACGTAACAGGAGACTCAGCAGTCGCATGCATATCAATATCCTCGCCTGCCACAACCTGTACGACGGGCACATCCGGCGCGTGTCGCGATAACGCCTCGGCAACCATCGCCCGGTCCCGGCCGATCAGCACCGCTCCGACCAGCCGCGTAGCGACCCTGGCCACGGTCTCGTGCACCGATGCGCCCTTGAGCAGACCGCCGGCGATCCACACCACTCGCGGGTAGGCCAGCACGGATGCCTCGGCGGCGTGCGGATTCGTGGCCTTGGAATCGTCGACGTAGCTGATCTGGTCGACGACGGCCACCAACTCGGCTCGGTGCCGGCCCACCTGGAACGAGGCCAGCGCCGTCGCGATCGCGTCGCCGGGCACTCCGATGCTGCGCGCCAGCGCGGCGGCTGCCAGCGCGTCGAGCACGCCCACTGGACCCGGCACCGGGATGGACGAGACCGGCGCCAGTGCCAACCCGTCGGGGCTGGCTGCGAAAAAGGCCCGGTCGACCAGCATGCCGTCCCGCACGCCGAGCTCCCCCGCTGCGGGCTCGCCCAGCCTGAAGCCGACCCGGACGGGCGCAGGGGCCGCCGCGAGCAGCTCCGCCGCCCGCTGATCGTCCAGCCCGGCCACCGCCACCCGACCGCGCAGTACGCCGGCCTTGGCCGCGGCGTAGTCGTCCATGGTGGCGTGCCAGTCCAGATGGTCTTCGGCGATGTTGAGCACCACGCCGGCCTCGGGTCGCAACGACGGCGCCCAGTACAGCTGAAAGCTGGACATCTCGACGGCCAGCACGTCGGCGGGCTCAGGTAGCACGTCCAGTACGGGGCTGCCGATGTTGCCGCACAGGCGGCTGTCCAGGCCCGCGGCGACGAGCATGGCGTGCAGCATCGACGTGGTGGTGGTCTTGCCGTTGGTGCCGGTGACGGTCAGCCAGCGCCGCGGCGAGCCGTAGTGGCCGCCCTGGTCGAGCCGCCAGGCCAACTCGACGTCGCCCCAGACCGGCACACCGGCCGCCGCGGCGGCGGCGGGCACCGGCGCGGTCGGCGGGAAACCGGGGCTGGTGACAACCAGGGCATAGTCAACGATGTGCTGTGCGGCGGTGGCCGAATCCTCGGTTGCCGTGCCGGTTTCGGCGAAATGCCGGCGGGTGGTCGGGTCGTCGTCGCACAGTGTCGCCGTCGCGCCCAGCCTGCTCAGCGCCGCCAGCACCGCACGGCCGGTCACGCCTCCTCCCGCGACCAGCACCGGCGCTCCGGCCGACAGCGATTCGAGCGCGGGGTCGCGGCTCATCTCAGCCGCCGCCGGTGGCGGCCAGCCATTCGCTGTAGAACAGCGCCACGCCCAGGCCGCAGCTGATCGCGGTGAGTAGCCAGAACCGGATGATCACCGTGGTTTCGGCCCAGCCGACCAGCTCGAAATGGTGGTGGAACGGCGCCATCCGGAACACCCGGCGACCGGTCGTCCGGAAGGCCAGGATCTGCACCACCACCGAGACGATCTCGGCGACGAACAGCGAGCCGAGCACCACCGCGAGGATCTCGGTGCGGCTGGTCACCGAGATGCCGGCGATGATCCCGCCCAGGGCCAGCGATCCGGTGTCGCCCATGAAGATCTTTGCCGGCGCGGCGTTCCACCACAGGAATCCGATGCAGGCACCCGCGGTCGCGGCGGCGATGATCGCCAGGTCCAGCGGGTCGCGCACGTTGTAGCACCCCAAGCCGGGAGCGGTCGCACACGCGTTGCGGTACTGCCAGAACGTGATCAGCACGTAGGCGGCGGTGACCATCGCCATCGAGCCGGCGGCCAGGCCGTCCAGACCGTCGGTGACGTTGACCGCGTTCGACCAGGCGCTGACGACGATCACGCAGAACAGCACGAAAAGCGCGGGTGCCAGTGTGACGGTGGCGATTTCACGCACATAGGACAGGTCAGAGCTGCCCGGCGTCAGACCGGCGTCGTTGCGGAACTGCAGGACCAGAACTCCCACCAGCACGGCGGCGGTGATCTGGCCGACGGTCTTGGCGGTCTTGTTCAGGCCCAGGTTGCGCGCTTGCCGAATCTTGATCAGGTCATCGACGAATCCGACGGCGCCCAGTGTGGTGGCCAGGAACAGCACCAGCAGACCCGACGCCGACGGGCCGTTGCCGTTGAACAGCAGGCCGGCCAGGTGGGTGCCGAGGTAGCCCGCCCAGATGCCGGCCAGGATCGCCACCCCGCCCATCGACGGCGTCCCGCGCTTGGCCTGGTGGCTGGGCGGACCGTCCTCCCGGATCTCGTGGCCGAAGCCCTGCCGGTTGAACAGCCGGATCAGCATCGGGGTCAGCAGGATGGACACCGCCAGCGAGATGCCGACGGCGATGAGTATGTCGATCATCGGGTGTCGCCCCGCCCGTCCGCGGCCAGCGAGTCGGCCAACGCGCCCAGACCTGCGGCGTTGGAAGCCTTGACCAGCACCACGTCCCCGGGCTGCAGCTCAGCCCGCAACAAGGCCAGGGCGGCGTCGGCGTCGGCGGCGATAGCGGCTTCCCCGCCCCATGAGCCCTCCATGACCGCGCCGTGGTGCATGGCGCTCATAGACCTCCCTGTTCCGACGACAATGAGTCGAGACACATCTAATCGCACCGCGAGCCGGCCGATGCGGTCATGTTCGGATATCGCGTCGTCACCGAGCTCAGCCATCTCGCCCAGCACCGCCCAGCTGCGACGACGATCAGCCCCACTGCCGGCCGAGATCCAGGCCAGTGCCTGCAGCCCGGCGCGCATCGAGTCCGGGTTGGCGTTGTAGGCATCGTCGATCACCGTCACCCCATCGGCGCGGGTGCTGACCCGCATCCGGTGACCCGACACCGGGCCCGCGTCGGCCAGCGCCGCGGCGACCTGCTCGAGGGTGGCGCCGCATTCCAGCGCGACGGCGGCCGCGCACAATGCGTTGCTGACCTGGTGGTCGCCGTGCACGGCCAATGTGACCTCGACGACGGTGTCCGCTGAATGCAGGGCGAACTGCGGCCTGGCCAGTTCGTCGAGCGTCACCGTCCCGGCCCACACGTCGGCCTGGCTGTTCCGGCTGACCCGCACCACTCGGGCCGCGGTCACCTCGGCCATCGCCGCCACCGCCGGATCGTCGACGTTCAGCACGGCCACTCCGGACCGTGGAACGGCTTGCGGCAGTTCGGATTTAGTTCTTGCGATGGCTTCGCGCGAGCCGAATTCGCCGATGTGCGCGGTGCCGACGTTGAGCACCACACCGATCGCCGGCGGCGCGATCGCGGCCAGTGCGGCGATGTTGCCGGGGTGGCGGGCCGACAGCTCCAGAATCAGGTAGTCGGTTGCGGCGGAGGCACGCAGCACGGTCCACGGGTGGCCGAGCTCGTTGTTGAACGAGCCGGGCGGCGCCACCACCTCACCGAGCGGGGCGAGCACCGTGGCCAGCAGATCTTTCGTCGACGTCTTGCCCGAAGACCCGGTGATTCCGACGATCGTCAGGCCGCCCGCTACCAGCTCGGCGGCCACCGCGGCGGCGAGCTTGGCCAGCGCGGCCAGCACCGCCGCACCCGAGCCGTCGGTGTCGTACTCGAGAACGCCGGCCAGTCCCCCGTCGGCGCGTTGTGCGGCGTGCGGATCGGGGGCGACCACGATCGCGGGGACGCCGACCGGCCTGGCGGCCAGTACGGCGACCGCTCCGGCGGCCACCGCCGAGGCGGCGTGGTCGTGTCCGTCGGCGCGGGCGCCCGGCAGCGCCAGGAACAGCCCACCGGAAGTGACTTTGCGGGAATCGAATTCGACGGTCGCGGTGACATACCGGCTTGCCGCGTCCTCGGCGGAAATGTCGGCCAGCTCGCCGCCCACGATGGCGGCGATCTGCGCCACGGTGAGGGCGATCATCGGCGCCGCCCCTCGAGCGCGGCGGCAAGCTCGACGCGGTCGTCGAACGGCTGGGTGTGCCCGGCGCGAGTCTGACCGGTTTCGTGACCCTTGCCGGCGATCAGCACCACGTCTCCGGCATCCGCCCAGGCCACCGCATGGTCGATCGCCTCGCGACGGTCGCCGATCTCGACGACGTGCGCAGCGGCGTCGGCTTCGGTTGCGCCGGAAAGGATCTCGCGGCGGATCGACGCTGGATCCTCGCTGCGGGGGTTGTCGTCGGTCACCACCACCAAATCGGCCAGCTCGGCGGCGACGCGGCCCATCGGCGCACGTTTACCCGGATCGCGATCGCCGCCGGCGCCGAACACCACCGCCAGCCGGCCGGTCGGGCTGCGCAGGGTCCGCAAAACCTCCTGCAGCGCGCCCGGCTTGTGCGCATAGTCGACCAAGGCCAGGAAGTTCTGGCCGCGGTCGATCCGCTCGAGCCGTCCGGGAACCTGGGTGTGCCGCAGTCCAGTTGACGCCTGCTCGGGGGAAACCCCGACAGCGTCGAGAACCGCCAGTGCAACAAGGCAATTGGCGATGTTGTAGTCCCCAGGCAGCGCAATTCTCAACCGGTGGTGCACACCCGCCGGGTCGACGGCGGTGAACTCCTGTTCGCCGGCCTCAGCCGCGACGGCTTCGGCGCGCCAGTCCGCGGGCCGACCCTTCGTGCTGACAGTCGTCACCTTGTCGGCGCGGTGGGCCATCGAGCGGCCGGCGTCGTCGTCGACGCACACCACTGCGCGACGAGCATGCAACGGCGATGCCGGGTCGAACAACCGCGCCTTGGCCTCGAAGTAGTCCTCCATCGTCGGGTGGAAGTCGAGGTGATCGCGGGACAGATTGGTGAAACCGCCCACCGCGAAGTGAATGCCGTCGACGCGGCCCAGCGTCAGCGCGTGACTGGACACCTCCATCACCACGGTGTCGACGCCGCGCTCGGCCATCGCCGCCAGCAGGGCCTGCAGCGCGGGCGCCTCGGGCGTGGTCAGCGCGCTCGGGATGTCGACGCCGTTGATACGCAGCCCTACGGTGCCGATCAGCCCCACCGTCCGCCCGGCCGACCGCAGACCGGCTTCGATCAGGTAGGTCGTCGTCGTCTTGCCCGACGTCCCGGTGATGCCGATGACCGCCAGACGCGCGGACGGATGCCCGTACACGGTGGCGGCGAGCTCGCCCAGAACGCTGCGGGGTTCGGGATGGACGAGTACGGGCACCACGCCGGCGTACCGGTTCAGCTGCGCCAACCCAGACGCGTCGGTGAGCACCGCGACGGCTCCACTTTCGATCGCGTCTCCGTAAAAACGGGCGCCGTGTGTCGCCCCGCCGGGCAGCGCGGCGAACAGGTCGCCGGGCTGGACATCCTGAGCCCGCAGGGTCACACCGGTGATCGGCAAATCCGACGTGGAGCTGCCCTCGGCGGGAACCGCGCCCACCTGAGCGGCCAGCGTCGACAGCGGCACGCCGGCGCCGGTGGCGGGGCGCAGCGCAGCAGGCAACGCCATCACCTCCGTCCGCCGACTGGTTTCCGACGCCGGGGTCAGCGCCTCCATCAGCCCTGACACCTTATCGAGCGGGAGAGTTTCGGCGGAAAGCCGTTACGGCTTGAACGACAGGTAGAGCACGACAACGTCGATGCTGAACAGCGTGAACGCCGCCAACGGGATCGCGAAGCCCCAGCCCCGCCCGGCGGTCCGGGTCGTGGCGATGATCGTCACCAGCGAAACCAACGGCGCACCGAAGACCAACAGGGTCATCACGGGAGCTGGCGGGCCCATACGGGGGCAGTCCTCGTACGCGCAACGATCGGTGCCCATTGCCGCCGCGAAGCCGAACAGCAACACGAACAACGCGCCCGGCACCGTCAGGACCGCCAGGATCCAATTCACCACCAAGCGAACGCGGTGCTCGGTTCGGCTTGTCATCTCACGGTCAGGGCGTTGGCGCCGGGGTGTCGGTTTCGCGCATCCGGCAGTCCGATGTCGCCGCCAAGACCGTCCCCGCCTTGGTACCGAAATGAAACTGTGCCCCCGAACCGGCAATGGCGAGGTCCTTGTTGCCCGGCTGGTCGATGAACACGCTCACGGTGGTGGCCCCGAATCTCGCGGCGCCGTCTTTCACGATCTGCACCGCCTTCGGCCAGACGTTGTCCGGGATGGCCCTGTCGAATACCAGTCGGTAGTACACCTGCACCGCGCGGGTCCACACGAAGTCACCGCCGCAGCCGTTCCAGCTGTTTTGGTCAACCTTCCAGGTCATGCCTGGCACCAGCGCAACGATTTGGGCGGCCATCTGATCCGTCGCCGCCACATACTGCGCACGCGCAGCTTCGAAACTCGGTTTCGAACGCAGCCCGTTCTCGAGTTCCGCGACACGCTGCGGACCAGGATTGCCTTGCGATCCCGAATCTGTTGCGCCACAACCGAAAACTGACATCGATATCACCACCATCCACACAATCCACGCGGCCACCCGAACGGTCATCATCGACCCGGGTGTGGGTACGGGGTCAACGGCGTGGGCGCCATCACCAATTGCTGTCCGGCATCGGGTAAATCGGCGATCCCGGCGGCGACCACCGCCAGGTTGTAGCCGGACATTCTCAGCATCTGCTCGCCTCCCGGACCGGTGACCGCCCGCGGGTAGTCGGCGTGGCTGTGCACACCCTCTCGGAGCACGCCGTCGGGACTCGTACCGGTTTGGGAAGACAATTCGGGCATCATGCCGCCATACGGATCCGTGCCCCAACCGTGCAGCGGCGCGAGCGGCGCCACTTCGGGAATCCAGTCGTCGCCCGGGGGCGCTTTCATGACGAACGCGTGTCCATTGGCCAGCCCGAGCTGACTCGGGTTATCGAGCTCCAGACCCGGCGAGCCGTAGAACACTGCGTCGTTGACCGGATGCAAGCCCTGGGCATTGAGTTGCTGCAGGGCCAGCGAGGACGTGAGCGAACCGTAGCTGTGCCCGAACAGGCTGAGATGCGCATTGGGGTTGTTGGTATGCAGCTCTTGAAGATAGGGAGCCAGCGCGGCCGCTCCGGCCTGCGCCCGGTCGTCGTTGATGGTGCGCCAGAAATCGCGCGGGCTGGTCGTGTTGAGCACATTGGCCGGCGGGTCATAGCCCATCCACGCGATGGTAACCACCGAACCCGAACGCCCCAGCCGGCGAAGCTCTTCCTCGGCCGTGTTCTGCAGATTTCGTGCCTCGGTGACCATGCTCGGCAAAGAATCCTTGGTGGTCGAGCCGATGCCGGGCACGGTCACCGAAATGTCGGTCGCTGTATCGGGGTTGCCGACTGCCACCGCGGCGCGGACCTTCTGGCCCGGGTCGGTTGGGATGTCGAGTTGGGTCAGGTAGGTCTCCGGCGCACGTGTGAGCGCGTCGTAAATGGCGTCGTATTCACCCATCCGGTTCTGAGCTGCATTCAGCTGAGAATTGAGGTCCCGCAATCGATTCTGGTCGCCGCCTGCTCTGGTAATGGCGTTCTTCAAGTCGTTGATGTGCGCCTGGAGTTTGGCGCGCTCCTCGCGTACCCGTTCCTGGTTGGCATCGCTTTCGCGCTGAGTCGGGGTCAATCCCTGCGGCCCGACCGGTGGGCCGGCATCGGGCGGTATGGCTACGTCGCCGTCGGCCATGTTGATCGCGGCGGCCAGCTCCTGGTCGACGGCGTTGGCTTCGGCGAGTATGGCGTCGAGCCGTGGCTGCAGCTGCGTCTCGGCCAAAAGCGCTTCTACCGGTAGGCAATCGGCCGTCGGGACCAAGGTGTTGGTCGTCGCGTCGATCGCCATGTGCATTTCGGCGGCATCGTGGCGCAACGTCCGCAGGTCGGACTGCACGTGCTCGATACCGTCGGCGGCCTGGTCGGCGGCACGGGCCACCGCGAGCGCCTCGTTGCCGTGGGCGTCGAGGTCTTGGCGGATGCCGGCGTTGACGTGCTTTCGGGCCTCGGCGGTGGCGCCTTCCCAGGTATCGAACACCGACAGAGTGCTCAGCTGACGCGACGCCTCCAACGTGGCCTGCCCGCGAGCATTCGCGGCCTTAAAAACCTCGCGCACCGCACCGGCGTTCCACCGATCTATGTCGGCCACCGTCAACGTCACGACTCAGGGGCAGGGTGCACTGCGCGCAATTTCTCGACGTTCTCATTCTCAAGCGCCGTGAAATCGATGCCGTCGTTGTTCAGAGCCAACGCATGATCGCCGACACTGGTCAGCAGTCTGCGTGAGGTTTCCAACCAGGCAGCGGTCCTGATCTGCAGCGCCGCCCCCGAACTGCCCACCCAGCCCGACTGGGCCGCGGCTATCCGGCTGTCCGACGACAAATGGGCACTCGCCAGATCGTCGCCCTGGCCGGCCACATGCGCCGCCGAGCTCGCCAATGCTTCAATGTCGACCCGAAAATTCCCGCCTGCCGCCATCACCGTCACCTCCCGCTGTGGTTCGTCATTCTCCCATATCACCGGGTGGTGGCCGGCCGCAATTCACGTCTGGCTACATGGCTTGCAGCGTCAGCGGCGGACCGGGATCAGGTGACAGCGGGACGTTTCCGCGTTGCAGCAGCCAGCCGGCGATGTTGTGGAACAGCGGGGCCGCGGAGTGGCCGGGACTCCCGTCGGCGTTGGTGGCCGGGTTGTCCATCATGACACCGATGACGTAGCGCGGATCGTCGGTGGTAGCCATGCCTGCGAAGGTGATCCAGTAGACGTTGTCGTAGTAGCAGCCGCAAGCCGGGTTGATCTGCTGTGCCGTCCCGGTCTTGCCGGACACCTGGTAGCCGTCGACGGCGGCCGCGGGCCCGGTGCCCTGCTGGTTTCCGGTCGGGTCGCGCTGGACGACGCCGCGCAGCATGTTGCGCACGGTCCGCGCGGTCTCCGGTGAGACCACCCGAACACCTTCCGGGCGTGGCTCTTCGGTGCGTGCGCCGTCGGGCGAGACGGTGGACTTGATGATCCGCGGTGGAATCCGCACACCGTCGTTGGCGATCGCCTGATACATGCCGGTCATCTGCAGCAGGGTCATCGAAAGCCCTTGGCCGATCGGCAAGTTGGAGAACGTGCTGCCTGACCATTGGTCGATCGGGGGCACCAGCCCCTCACTTTCACCCGGCAGGCCGACCCCGGTGCGTTGACCGAGCCCGAATTTGCGCACCATGTCGTAGTAGCGCTGTGGTCCGACCCGCTGCGCGAGCATCAGCGTGCCCACGTTGGACGATTTCGAGAACACACCGGTCGTTGTGTAGGGCGCGACGCCGTGGACCCAGGCGTCGTGCACCGTGACCCCGCCCATATTGATCGAGCCCGGAACCTGCAGCACCTCATCGGGATTGGTCAGGCCGTACTCGATCACCGAGGCGGCGGTGACAACCTTGTTCACCGAACCGGGCTCGAACGGCGAGGACACCGGCAGATCACCCAGCTGCTTTTTGCCTTGGCGCCCGATGTCCTGGGACGGGTCGAAGGTGTTGTCGTTGGACATGGCCAGCACTTCACCGGTCTTGGCGTCGAGCACAACCGCCGATACGTTGCGCGCCCCGGACAGATTCTTGGCCTGCTGCACCTGCTGCTGGACGTAGAACTGGATGTCGTCGTCGATGGTCAGCTGGACCGTCGCGCCATTGACCGCATGATGCTGGTTTCGGTAGCTGCCCGGAATCACCACACCGTCGGAACCTCGGTCGTAGG
>DATDLZ010000080.1:0-4926 GCA_036519055.1 Mycobacterium sp. | reverse complement strand
GGGTGTCGTTGACGGCGCCGTACACAATGTAAGTCGAACGGTCGGCCGCGCTGCCTCAGCAACCACCGCGGCCGCGGGCGCAGTGAGTGGTGCCGCGGTCAACGGCGTCGTCGGCGCCGTGACCGGTGCCGCGGCAGGTGTGCAGAAAGGCATCGACAAGGGCAGCCACTCGACGCCTGCGGCCGTATTGACATTGGGCGCAATCGGTGTCGCCGGGCTCGTCGAGTGGCCGCTGTTGCTGGCTGTCGGCGGCGGTGCGCTGTTGCTACGCCGGCTGAACAGCTCGCACAACGACGGCGCGCACATCGCGTCGGTCACGTCGGTGAAGGCGTCTCCCGCCAAGTCGACCAGTTCCGCCCGGCCGCGCAAGACGCCGGCCAAGCGGACTCCGGCGCGGCAGTCCAGCGGAACCCAGTCGCGTACCCGCCGTTGATTCCTGGGAGTAGGTAGCTTCGGATTGGTGCGAGCATCCTTCCCGCTGCGCGCGGTGACGCTGGGCTTACAGGCGACCTCTGCGCTCGTTGGCGCCAGCGTGCAAACCGCGGCAAGCGCCGCAGGATCACTGGGTTCGGTGGCCTCGACAGGTATGTCGATGGCCGTGATCCCGGTTCGCGAAGGCGTCAAGGCACTCTCGGAAGGGCTGCCCGCACCCACGCTGACCAGGCATAGCTGGCGGGGCAAGGGACGCGCCTGGGTGGAGGTCCGCGGCCTCGACGGCCCGGACGGCGCCGAACTCGGGCGCTTGGTGGTCGACACCGTCCGCGCGCGCTCCGGGGTCAAATCGGTCAGCGTGAACCGGCCACTGTCGCGGATCGTGGTCACGCTCAACCACGACCAGATCTCGCTGCGTGACTTGTGCCGCGATGTCGACGAGGCCGAAAAGCGTTGGCGCGCAAGCGGTAGTGTCGAACCACGGCGTAGCGATACCCGTCCGAAGCCACTGCCGGGCGACGGTCTATTGCTGGCCACCAACGCATTAGGGGTCGGCGCCACCGCCGTCGGTGTGAGCGCCGCGGTCGCGGGGCGGGTGCTGCGCTGGCCGCGCCTGTTCAGCGGTGTCGAGGCGATGGTGGTGGCCGTCGACTACCAGCCACGACTGCGCCGCCTGCTCGAGGATCGGATCGGGCACTCGGCGACGGACGCGGTGCTGTCGGTCGCGATGGTCACCGCGCATGTCCTCGAGCTATCGCCCGCATCGCTGGCCGTCGACCTCGCGATGGAGACGTTGAAAGCCGCCGAATACCAGGCCGAGGCCCAAGCGTGGCGTCGTCACGAACCGGCGCTGGCCCGCCACGCCGAGCACCCGGAGGTCCACCCGCCGTCCCGCCCGGTGCCCCCGCCGGAAGGGCCGCTCGAACAGCACGCACGGCGCAGCGCGTGGGTTCAGGTGATCGGCACCGCGGCTGTCGGGGCCTTCACCCGCAACCCGGAGATGGCCGCGACCGCGACGTTGGTCACCACCCCGAAGGCCACCCGCACCACACGCGAGTCCTTCGCCGCAGCACTCGGCCAAGGGCTGGCCGACCAGCATGCGGTGCTGGCGCTGCATCCGGAAAAACTGCGTTGGCTGGACCGGATCGACGCACTGCTGGTCGATCCGCGGGTGTTGTGCACCAACACCCTGCGAGTGGTCCGCGTCCGCGGGGCCGACGAAGACGAGCTATCACCCGCGTGGAACCGCGCCCAGTTGCTGCTGGAGAAAAGAGGCCTGCGCGTGGGCTGGCATCCGGTTCCCGGCCTGTCCGGCAAGGGATCTGACGCCGTCGAAGCGCTGATCGGCCCGACGCACGACCCACTGGCCTCGGCTGTGCTGGCCGAGGCGCGGCGGGCCGGCCTGGAATTGATCTCCGTGGGCGTCGACGATCTCGGCGAGCTGCAGCCCGCTTTCGACGAGCTGAAGCCATTGCAGAGGGCGTCCATCGACACTGCGCTCGCCGCGGCACTGACCGATCTGCAGCAGTCGGGCCGCACCGTGGCGGCCGTGTCTTCGGCTGCTGCACAAGCACTTTCGTCCGCCGACGTCGGGCTGGGCGTGATGCCCAATTCCGACGGGGAGCCGCCGCCCTGGACGGCCGATCTGATCCTGAGCGACCTCGACGGCGTGTGGCGGCTGCTGCACGCCATTCCGGCGGCCAAATCGGCGAGCCGGCGCGGGATCGAGATCGCAACCGGCGCGACGGCATTGGGCGCGCTGCTGATGGTGCCCGGCGTGCGGGGGCGCGGGCCGGGCCCGGTGACGACGGGCGCGGCGGCCGGTCTGCTGTCGGGCTATCTGATGGCCCGACGGGTGCTGCGCACACCGGCCCCGCTGCCGGCGCCGATCCACGAGTGGCACGCCATGTCGATCGAGCAGGTTCGCAAGATGTTGCCGCCACCGGACGCCGAACAGACGGTGGAGCCGCGGCACGGCATCGCCACCCGGGCAATGGAAACCGCCCAGCGCGGTGCCGAGCTGACCGGGCGCCCGCGACAAGCGGTCTGGCAATTCGCCAAGGCGGTGCGCGCCGAACTGTCCGACCCGCTGACCCCGGTGCTGGCGCTCGGCTCGGCGGCCAGCGCGGTGCTGGGTTCGCCGGTCGACGCGGTGCTGGTCGGATCGGTGCTCACCGGAAACTCCATGCTGGCGGCCAGCCAGCGGCTGCGCGCCGAGAGCCGGTTGAACGAGCTACTGGCTCAACAGATTCCACCGGCCCGGAAGGTGACTTTTGAGCCGGACGGGTCGCCGGTTTACACCGATGTGCTGGCCGCGCAACTGCGGCCCGGCGATGTGATCGAGGTGCGCACCCATGAAGTGGTGCCCGCCGACGCCCGGCTGATCGAGGAAGAAGACCTCGAGGTCGACGAATCCACCCTCACCGGTGAATCGCTGCCGGTGGAGAAGCAGGTCGAGGCCACACCGGGCGCCGAGCTGGCCGAGCGCCGCTGCATGCTCTACGGCGGAACGACCATCGTGGCGGGCACCGCGGTGGCGCTGGTGACCGCCGTCGGCGCCGACACCCAGGCGCGCCGCGCGGCCGAGCTGGTATCCAGCGAGCTTCCCCAGATCGGACTCGAACATCAGCTCAGCCAACTGACCAACCGGGCCTTCCCGGTCAGCGTGACCGGCGGGCTACTGGTCAGTGGCCTTGGCCTGTTGCGCAGTAAGGGTATTCGTCAGGCCGTGTCCAGTGGCATCGCGATCACGGTGGCGGCGGTGCCGGAGGGGATGCCGCTGGTGGCGACGCTGGCACAGGCGGCCTCGGCTAGGCGGCTGACGAATTACGGTGCGCTGGTTCGCGTCCCGCGATCAGTGGAGGCGTTGGGCCGCATCGACGTGGTGTGCTTCGACAAGACAGGGACGCTGTCCGAAAACCGCCTGCGGGTATCGCAAGTGCATCCCGCGGGGAGCTATTCACGCGAAGACGTCTTGCGCTGCGCGGCGCTCGCCGCGCCGGACGCCAACGGCGGACCGCAGCTGCACGCGACCGACCGCGCGATCATCGAGGCCGCGCAATCGGTCAACGGCTCGAACCCGCCGGCCGACGCCGACGCGCATCTACCGTTCCGGTCGGGCCGGTCGTTCTCGGCGTCGGTGTTCGGCGACGAGCTGACCGTCAAGGGCGCACCCGAAGTCGTTCTGGCCGCGTGTAACGACGTCGGGCCGGACATCGACAACACCGTGCGTCAGCTGGCGGCCGAGGGGCTGCGGGTGATCGCCGTCGCGCGGCGCCGGCTGACGCGGGAGCAGGCGCAGCTGGTCGCGGAGGACGAAGACACCATCGCCGACCTGGCCGGTGGCGAGCTGACATTCGCGGGTTTCCTCGGCCTTTCCGACACGCCGCGGGCCGAAGCCCCCGCCCTGCTGGCGGGTCTCGCTGAGCGCGAGATCGGCATTCGGCTGATCACCGGAGACCACCCCATCACCGCCACGGCGATCGCGCGGGAACTGGGGATGTCGGTGACGGCGGAAGAAGTCATCAGCGGAGCTGAGTGGGACGCCTTGTCGCGCAAGGATCAGGAGCGGGTGGTCACCGAGCGGGTGATCTTCGCCCGGATGTCGCCGGAGAACAAGGTGCAGGTCGTCCAGACGCTGGAACGCGCCGGGAAGGTCTGCGCGATGGTCGGCGACGGCGCCAACGACGCCGCCGCGATCCGGGCGGCCACCGTCGGCATCGGCGTCGTCGCCCGCGGCAGCGATTCGTCCAGTGTTGCGGCCGACGTGGTGCTGGTCGATGCCCGCATCGAGGCCCTGCTCACCGCGATCGAGGAAGGCCGCGAGCTGTGGCGGCGGGTTCAGGCGGCGGTGTCGGTGCTACTAGGCGGCAACGCCGGAGAGGTCGCGTTCGCGATCATCGGCGCCGCGATCACCGGCAATTCGCCGCTCAACACCCGGCAACTACTGCTGGTGAACATCTTCACCGACGCGCTGCCCGCCGCGGCCCTGGCGGTCAGCAAGCCGAGCGGACCTGTGCAGACCGAAGGACGCGGCCCCGACGAGCAGGCGCTGTGGCGCGCCGTCGCCGTCCGCGGCACCACCACCGCGGCGGCCGCAACAGTGGCGTGGGCAATGGCCGGAGTCACCGGACGTCCGCAACGGGCGTCGACGGTGGCGCTGGTCGCCCTGGTGTCGGCGCAGCTGGGTCAGACTCTGCTCGAGTCGCACACTCCGCTGGTGGTGTTGACCGCGGGCGGGTCGCTGGCCGTGATGGGAACCCTGATCAGCATCCCCGGCGTCAGCCAACTACTTGGCTGTACCCCGCTGGGCCCGCTCGCCTGGGGGCAGGCGCTGGGCTCAGCCGGGGCTGCGACCGCCGCGGTGGCCGTCGCGACCCGTGCATTCGCCGATAAGCGCCCCTTGGAGCTGGAGGCCGCCGATCCGACTCCGACCGAGTCGCCACGACCTCCACAGCGCCCACGCGCCACAGAACGGCGTACAACTGGATCAAA
>DATDLZ010000079.1:0-3736 GCA_036519055.1 Mycobacterium sp. | reverse complement strand
CGACTTGCACGGCACCGGCGTCTCGGTAAAGTTGATTCAGCCGGGACCCGTCGACACCGAGATCTGGGACCAGCCCGGCAGCGAGGAACCGCTCTATCAAGGGCCCAAGGTGCCGGCCGAGGACGTGGCCGACGGCATCGTCGAGGCACTGGGCGGCGATCGTTTCGAGCATTACCTGCCGGACATGAAACCGGTCGTCGACGCCAAGAACGCAGACATCGACGCCTACATAGCCGGCGCGGCCGCCATGGCACCTCGATGAAGGCGCTGGTCTTCGGTGTCCGGCCGGAGCCATTGGACGGACCCGACGACGCCCTGACTCATAGCCCGGTCGCGCTGCGCCAAGTACCTGATCCTGCTCTGCTGCACGATGATTGGGTCATCACCCGACCTCGGCTGACCGGTATCTGCGGCTCGGACTCCAAGCAGATCCTGTTGGACTTCGGCGAGGGCGACGCCGACAACGCGATGGCCGCCTTCTGTTCGTTCCCTCAAGTCATGGGCCACGAGGTGGTCGCGGACGTCGTGCAATTAGGGCCGAAGGCCCGCGGTCTCGAGGTGGGCCAGCGGGTGGTGCTCAACCCGTGGCTGTCCTGCGGGCCGCGCGGCATCGAACCGCCCTGCCCCGCCTGTGAAAACGGGGACTACAGCCTGTGCTGGAGCTTCTGCGACGGCGACATCAAACCGGGGATCCACACCGGGGTCTCGGCCGATGTGACCGGCGGCTACGCCGAGTTGATGCCGGCTCACGACAGCATGTTGTTCACAGTGCCCGATTCGGTGCCCGACGAGTTGGCGGTGTTCGCCGACCCGTTTTCGGTGTCGCTGCACGCCATCACCCGGCATCCGCCGCCGCACTCAGGCCGGGTCCTGGTCTACGGCGCCGGCTCATTGGGGTTGTGCGCGTTGGCGATCCTGCGGGCGCTCTATCCGGACGTGGCCGTCGCGGTGGTGGCCCGGTTCGAAGCCCAGGCCGAGCTGGCACGCCGATTCGGCGCCTCGATCGTGCTGGCGCACGAGCCGCGGCTGGCCGTCATCGAAGAACTGGTGGCCTGGGGCGGCGGCCGGTTGTGGCAGCCGCTGCAAGGGCTGCCGATGGCGTACCCGGGCGCTATCGACGTTGTCTATGACACCGTCGGGAAGCCGGAGACGTTTGAGGTCGGCGTCCGGGTCCTGACCGCGCGGGGGACGCTGGTGAAGGCCGGCGTGCACGCCCCCGGCCGGTGGGAGTGGAGCCCGTTGTACTTCAAGGAAATCAACTGGGTCGGCAGCAATGCATTTGGCGTCGAGGAAGTCGACGGGCATCGCCAGCACGCGATCGCGCACTACCTCGACCTGGTGGTCGACGGTCAAATCGACCTGCATTCCATGTTGACGCACACCTTCCCGCTGGAGCACTGGCGCGACGCCTTCCTGGCCATCGCCAACCAGGGTGACAGCGGTGCCGTGAAGGTGGCCTTCGACCAGCGTTAGCTCGGTTGAGGTGTGGCGATCACCGTGGCGTGAATGTGTAGGTCTCGCCGTGAGCGAGGTAGACGAACTTCGTACTTGCGGTCGAGGTCTGGGCGGCTTTCTTGAAGTCGTCGAGTCCGGATAGGAATACCGAGAAGTCGTTGTAGTGGATCGGGATGGCGGTGTGAGGTTTGGTGATCTCGACGGCCCTGACTCCCTGCTCGCCGGTCATCGTGACGACGGTGACGAGGAAGGTTGTGCCGCCCGTGTGAATCAGACCCAGGTCGATGTCGGGGTACCGGCGCGGGATGTCCTCCAGACTGTCGACGAGCATCGTGTCTCCGGTTATATAGAGCCGGTAGAGCTGATCGCCGTTGCGACTGAAGTCGAGCAGGTGCCCATTGACGGGCATGAGGAGCTCGTTGACTGCTTCTTCAGTGGCGTGCTTGGCCGGCATCGCGGTGATCTTCAGCGTCGCTTCGCCTTTGCGCACTTCGAGGGATTCCCAGGTGTCGAGGGGATACCCCCGCTCGAAGCCGAGACCGCTGAGCTTGCCGACCGCGTCAGCCGTTGAAACGATAGGCAGTTTCTTGTCGAGCTCTTGCGCGGCGACGTCATCGAAATGGTCGCCGTGGTAGTGCGACAAGACGATCAGATCAATCGGTGGCAGCTCGGCGATCTGGCAAGCCGGCTCAACCTCCCGCCGGGCCCATATGCCATGACCCAGATAGACGTGTTCGCCCTTGTGCAGGAAAGCGGGATCGGTCAGGATCGTCAGGCCGCCAAAACGGATCAACGTGGTGGCGTTACCGATGAAATAAACTTCGCCCGCATCGAATTCTGCTGTCCCACTGCTGGTTAGCTCCAAGGAAGTCATCGTGTCGTCTCCTTAGGGTGGTGATTCCGCTACATCGGGTTGGCGCGCAGATACGTGTAGACCCCGGCGAAGTTGGCGTTAACGTCGTCCGGGATCGGGACTGGTCCGCCGAGAGCCCTTGCCCCCCAGACGATTTGGGCGGTGCGCTCGACCAGGGCGGTGACATGGAGCACCTTGTCCGGCCGGGGGCCGACCGCCACCAGGCCGTGGTTGGCGATCAGCGCCGCGGCCCGCCCTTCCAGGGCCTTCACCGCGTTGCTGCCCACCTCGGGTGTGGCCGACGCGGCGTAGTCGCTGCAGCGGATGTCGCCGCCGCAGTAGATGGCGAATTCGTCGATGCACGCCGGAATCGGCTGGTGGGCGATGGCGAACATGGTGGCCCACACCGGGTGGCTGTGGATGACACTGCCGATGTCGTCGAACGCCTGGTAACAGGCCAGGTGCAGCTTCATCTCCGACGACGGCGACCGCCCCTCGGCGGCATGCAGCACGCCGCCATCCGGATCGACCAGCACCAGGTCGTCCAGCGTCATGTCGGAGTAATCGACCGACGACGGGGTGATGACCAGGTTGCCGTCTTCGCGTCGGGCCGAGATGTTGCCCGCGGTTCCCTCGACCAGGCCGCGGCGCAGCATGTCCTTGGCCGCGGCCAGCACCGCGGCCTCGGGATTGACCACGGATTTCACGGATCTCATGGTCCTAGCACCTCCGGGTTGACGATATGGGCGGGCTTCTTGCCGGACAGCAGCGCTTCCAGGTCGTCGGCCACCATCTGGGCCTGCCGCGCCTCAGTGTTCCACGTGGCCCCGCCGATGTGGGGCGTGAGCACAACATTGGGCATTCCGACCAACGGGTGATCGGTCGGCAGCCATTCGCCGACGAAGTGGTCCAGACCCGCGGCAGCCACCTTGCCGCTGCGCAGCGCCTCGACGAGGGCGTCGGTGTCGTGCAGCTGAGCGCGGGCGCTGTTGAGGAAGACGACGCCGTCGCGCATGGCCGCGAATTGCTCGGTGCCGATCAGCCCGGTGGTGTCGGCGGTGACCGGCGCGTGCAGCGAGACAATGTCGGCCTCGGCGAGCAGCTCGTCCAGGCTGTGTCTGGCCTCATCGTTGTAGGGGTCGTAGGCGATAACCCGCATGCCGAGGCCGGACAGCCGCCACTGGACCGCGCGCCCCACCGCGCCAAGGCCGATCAGCCCGGCCGTTCGGCCGGCCACCTCCCAGGCGCGGAAGCGCTGATACGGAATGCTTCCGTCGCGGAACACCTCTCCGGCCCGCACGTCGGCGTCGGCGGCCAACACCTGACGGGTGGCGGCGAAGAGCAGGGCCAGCGTCATCTCGGCGACCGCATCCGCGTTGCGCCCCGGCGTATTCAGCACCGGGATGCCGGCCGCGGTCGCGCCTGCGA
>DATDLZ010000078.1:0-3493 GCA_036519055.1 Mycobacterium sp. | reverse complement strand
CCCGCTGCTCGGAGGCCACCTGGTTCGAGGTGGACGGAACCCCGGAGGGGTATCAGCGCGGCCAGGTATTCGGGACGCATTGGCACGGCCTGTTCGACAACGACGACTTCCGAAGGCAGTGGTTGACTCTCGCGGCGGCGGCAGCGGGCCGGGACGGATTCGTCGTTGCCGACGACGTCAATGTGGCCGCGCGCCGGGACGCTCAGCTCGATCTGATGGCCGATCTGCTCGATGCCCACCTCGACGTCGATGCGATCGCCGGACTGCTCGACACCGGGCCGCCACCGCGTCCGACGATCGTTTCCGCGCTGGGCTGACCACAGCGGTTGTCGGTCATCAGCTCGATGTTGCCAGAACATTTCTAATAGCCACACAGCTAACGATCCGCACGAAAACGGCCCGCGCGCGGGGCAATTGACTGTAATTTGCTGTGGTGCCTTCGACGATGATGACTACCGTCGACGGGTTTCCCATCCAGGTCTGCGACACCGGTCCGGAGAAGGGCTCCGTCGTGGTGCTCTTGTGTGCGGCCCAGCGGGCACTCACCGCGTATGAGGCGCTGTGCGAGCGTCTGCACACGGCGTCGCTGCGCACGATTGTCGTCGGCCCGGACCCACGCCTGACGCCGAAGTCGGTAGTCGGCATTCTCGACGTGCTCGACGTCAGTTGGGGCGTGCTGGTCGGCGACCGCGACGGCGCCGAACTGGCATGGGAGCTGGCCGCGACGCGGCTGGACCGGTTCACCGGACTGGTGGTCATCGACCGTGGTCACCCACGGGTCGCCGACCCCGCCGGTGTGGTTCGCGACGACCACTGCCCACCGGTCGAGATCAACACAACCGCGCTGGTCAGCAACTCCGCCGCCCACTCCGTGGCGCAAGCCAGCCAGCGGTTCGTCTACGGCGATTACCGCGTGGTGGAGTTGCTCGGACGACGCAATGCGCACGAGTCGACGGCGCAGCTGGCCGCCGAGATCGTCCTGCGCACCAGTACCTGGTGACCGAGGCGAGCTTGTCGCGAGACGAACTCGAGCGACAAATCGCGGCCGGTGAAGTCGACACGGTGATCGTCGCGTTCAGCGACATGCTGGGCCGGCTGATGGGCAAGCGGGTGTCGGCGCGGTTCTTCATCGACGAGGTGGCCGAGTCCGGCGCCGAAGCCTGCAACTACCTGTTCGCCGTCGACGTCGAGATGAACACCGTCGAGGGATACGCCATGTCGGGCTGGAACTCCGGATACGGCGACATGGTGATGCGGCCGGACCTGTCGACGCTGCGGCGGGCGCCGTGGCTGCCAGGCACGGCGCTGGTGCTCGCCGATTTGATGAGGCACGACGGCAGCCCTATCGAACCCTCTCCGCGCCAGGTCTTGCGGCGCCAGCTGGACCGCTTGAACCAGCGCGGTCTGCGGGCCTACGTCGCCACTGAACTGGAATTCATGGTCTTCGACGACACCTACCGCCAGGCCTGGGCGAGCGGATATCGCGAGCTGACACCGGCCAGCGACTACAACCTGGACTACGCGGTGATGGCCTCCAGCCGCCTCGAGCCGCTGTTGCGGGATATCCGCCAGCACATGCAAGGCGCGGGACTGCATTGGGAGGCCGTCAAGGGGGAGTGCAACAAGGGACAGCAAGAGCTCGGGTTCCGCTACGACGAGGCGCTGGTCAGCTGTGACAACCACGGCGTCTACAAGAACGGCGCGAAGGAAATCGCCGACCAGCACGGAAAATCGCTGACGTTCATGGCGAAATACGATGAGCACGAAGGCAACAGCTGCCACATTCACATGTCGCTGAGGTCGGTCGATGGATCCGCGGTGGCTGCCGAGGACGGTCAACCGTTCGGTATTTCGCCGACGTTGCGCAGCTTTATCGCGGGCCAGTTGGCCACGTTGCGGGAGCTGACACTGCAGTATGCGCCGAACATCAACTCCTACAAGCGGTTCGCCGATCGCAGCTTCGCGCCCACGGTGGTGGCGTGGGGCTTAGACAACCGGACCTGCGCACTGCGCGTCGTCGGTCACGGCGACAACTTGCGGGTGGAATGCCGGGTGCCCGGCGGTGACGTCAACCAGTACCTGGCCGTCGCGGCGCTCATCGCCGGCGGACTGCACGGTATCGAAAACGGCCTGGAGTTGCCGGAACCGTGCTCCGGCAATGCGTACGAGACGGCAGGCGACGTCGAGCGTCTGCCCGGTACGCTGGCCGAAGCGATGACGCTGTTCGATGCGTCGGCAATCGCCCGAGAGGCATTCGGGGATGCGGTGGTTAGCCACTACGTCAACTACGCCCGCGTCGAGGTGGACGCGTTCAATGCGGCAGTCACCGATTGGGAGAGGGTTCGCGGGTTTGAGCGGTTCTGACAAGCCTCCGGTCATCGGTCTGACCACCTACCTGAACCGAGCGCAACTGGGCGTCTGGGACGTGCCCGCCAGTTTCCTTCCGGCCGTCTACTTTCAAGGTGTCACCGCAGCCGGCGGGGTGGCCGTGCTGCTGCCGCCGCAGCCGGTGGATTCCGAGATCGCCGACCGTGTTCTCGACGGCCTGGACGGGCTGCTGATCACCGGCGGCAAAGACGTCGACCCCGCTGCCTACGGTCAAGAGCCGCATCCGAGCACAGACCAACCCGGAGGGCAGCGCGACGCCTGGGAGTTCGGGCTGTTGCGCGCCGCGCTCCAGCGGCAGCTTCCGGTACTGGGCATCTGCCGCGGCGCACAGGTGCTCAACGTCGCACTGGGCGGGACGCTGCATCAGCACCTGCCCGATGTCATCGGCCACAGCGGACACCGGGCCGGCAACGCCGTATTCAACACGTTGCCGGTGCGCACCGTGGCCGGCACCCGGCTGGCCGCATTGGTCGGCGAATCCGTTGACGCGCGGTGCTATCACCACCAGGCCATCGGCGACCTCGGCGAGGGACTGGTGGTCAGCGGCTGGGATGCCGATGGTGTGATCGAAGCACTGGAGCTGCCCGGGCACGGCTTCGTGCTCGCAGTGCAGTGGCATCCGGAGGAAAGTCTGGACGACCTGCGGCTGTTCTCGGCGATCGTCGAGGCGGCACAGGCATACGCGAGCGAGGAGGAGCGGCGCAGATGAGTGTGGACCTGAGTCGACGGCTGGCCGGCAAGATCGCCGTGGTGACGGGCGGGGCTGGCGGCATCGGGCTGGCGTCGGCGCGACGTCTTCATGCCGAAGGGGCCTCCGTGGTCATCGGCGACATCGACGAGCGGACCGGTACCGCGGCGGCTGACGAACTGGGCGGACTGTTTGTGCCAGTTGACGTTTCGGATGAAGCCTCGGTCAACGGGCTCTACGACACCGCGGCCGACCGCTACGGCTCGATCGACATCGCGGTCAACAACGCCGGCATCTCGCCACCGGATGACGACCTGATCGAGAACACCGAGCTACCGGCGTGGCAGAAGGTGCAAGACGTCAACCTGAAATCGGTGTACCTGTGCTGCCGGGCCGTGCTGCGGCACATGGCGCCCG
>DATDLZ010000077.1:0-2425 GCA_036519055.1 Mycobacterium sp. | reverse complement strand
TCGACCGAAAGGTGTTCTACACAGTCATAACTCGATGCATGCGCTGATCACCCAACTCAATGAGCACTGGCAGGTGCGGCCCGGCGACAGGTTCCTGGTCCCATCACCGATCGCACATATCGGCGGCTCCATCTACGCGTTCGAATGTCCGCTGCTGCTCGGAACGTCGGCTGTGCTGATGGACCGCTGGAACGCGGACACGGCGGTCGAGCTGATCGATAACAGCGGCTGCACTCATATCGCCGGAGCCACACCATTCCTCGAGCAACTACTCGCGGCAGCCGAGCGCGCGGGAACCCGACTGCCGGAGCTGAAGCTGTTCGTCTGCGGCGGTGCATCGGTGCCGCCGTCGCTGATTCGCCGGGCGGCGCACTATTTCGAGCGTGCGACGGTCACCCGGGTTTACGGATCGACCGAGGTTCCGGTGACGACCGTCGGCGCTCCGCTCGACCCCGACCATGCCGCCGACACCGATGGGCGACCCGGGTTCGCGACGATCGCCCTGCACGGTGCGGGTGGAGAGATTCATGCCCGCGGCCCGCAGATGCTGGTCGGTTACCTGCACGGTGAGGACGAAGCCGAATCGTTCGACAGCGACGGGTATTTCCGTACCGGTGATCTGGGCCGCTGGGTCGACGGCGACTACCTCGTCGTCACCGGGCGGGTCAAAGACCTCATCATCCGCAATGGCGAGAACATCGCGCCTAAGGAGATCGAGGACATTCTGATCGGCCACCCCGGCGTCGCGGACATCGCCATTGTCGGCTTGCCCGATGCCCGCACCGGTGAGCGGGCCTGCGCCGTCATCGTCCCCACCGACGAAGCGCAGCCCGACGTGGCGAGTCTTCGCGACTTCTTGCAGTCCCGGGGTGTCGCCATCTTCAAAGCGCCAGAGCAGGTCGCTATTTGGGAGGCGCTGCCCAGAAACGACGCCGGCAAGGTGCTCAAGCACCAGATTCAAGCGGCCCTGACAGCAACGGACGGATGATATGCAAGTAGCGATCGTGACCGGCGCGACCGGTGGTATCGGATTCGGATGTGCGACCAAGTTGGCCGAAACCGGCATGGCCGTGCTCGCCACTGGGCGGAATGAGAAACGCCTCGACGAATTGGCCGCAGCGATAGGCGATCCTGACCGAGTAGCGACGGTGGCAGTCGATCTGACCGACGACGACGGACCCGCGCGCGTTGTCCAGGCCGCCGTCGAGAAGTGGGGTCGGATCGACTTCCTGATCAACAACGCCGGAGTGGGGAACCCGACACCGCTGCACGGCACCGACGACGAGACGCTGGATTACTTCCTCAACGTGATGTTGCGGGCGCCGTTTCGACTCGCGCGAGATGTGCTGCCGCACATGGAAGCCGGGTCGGCCATTATCAACATCACCTCGACCTTCGCCGTCGTGGGCGGGCTTCGCGGCGGCCCGTACTCCGCGGCCAAAGGCGGTTTGACCGCGCTGACCACCCACATCGCCTGTCAGTACGGATCGCACGGCATCCGCTGCAACGCCGTCGCTCCCGGGGTGATCCAGACACCGATGACCGAAGAACGACTGCAGGACCCGCGGTTTCGCCGAATGCAGATCGAGATGACCCCGCATCAGCGATTGGGCACCGTCGAGGATGTGGCGAGCACGGTGGCGTTCTTGTGTTCGCCCGGGGGCAGTTTCATCAACGGGCAGACCATCGTGGTCGATGGTGGATGGAGCTCGACGAAGTATCTGTCGAAGTTCGCCTTGACGTCGGAGTGGACGGAGCGGTGAATCTGGTCGCGCTGCTGTAACAGGTCGCGCAGCATTTTTCGGATCGCGGATTGGCCGAATTCGGGCGCGCGTCGCGGAGCGCAACCCGCGGTACTCACTCATGGTGGTCCCGCAGAATCGGTTGGGCCTTTTATCCACAGTTGCGGTTTGATCCACAGGCCGGGCTTCGCGCCATTTGCTGAGGCCAGGATTGTCGGGCTTATTCGTAGCGTCGAGGTATGAGTCCAGCGATCAGCACCGAGCAGGCACGGGAACGGATCGACGCCGCTCTCGATGCGATTGACGCTGCCCACGACCTGTTGCGCGATACACCATCGGATTTGGTGGGCAACAGGTTTCGCGTTGACGTCGCTGAACGGCTGGAGACGCAGGAGCGCGCCAACCGAGGTTTCATGTACCGCATCTTTGCGGAGATCGCCGACCCGCCGGATGAAACCGGGTCCATAGCGCAGATGCGATCGGTGCTGTGGAAGCGATAGCGCATCACCCCGAACGAGATCAGCCGACGGTTCAAGCTCGCCGTACGGGTTCGGCGGCGCCGGTCGTTGACCGGACCGGCGCTGCCACCCGAATTGCCGCACTTGGCAGCGGCCGTCGAGGCCGGCGCTGTCGGCGACGACCACCTCCGATCGGTGTGCCGAGCGATCGACCTCCTGCCCGGC
>DATDLZ010000076.1:0-7474 GCA_036519055.1 Mycobacterium sp. | reverse complement strand
CCGCTGGTCGGGGAACGCGGTCCGGGTGGTCCGGTAGTACCCCATCACCTCGTCGTCGCCGTCGAAAACCTGGCCGGTGGCCATGATCTCGTAGTGCGGGTGACCGTTGAAGGTGGCCAGGGTGCGATCGAACTCCTTGGTTACCTCGGTGTTCATGTGCTCTTCGATGAGCGCCAGGCGCCGTTGGCGGAGTTCGTCGCTGAGCATGTCTACTCCTCGCTGACCTTGGCCATCGCCAGCACGTCGAGGCGACGGTCGAGTTCTTCTTCGGACAGCTTGTCGCCGATCAGCCCGCGGTCGATCACGGTCTGCCGAATTGTCTTGCGCTCCTTGAGTGCTTGCTTGGCCACCGCGGCCGCTTCGTCGTAGCCGATCGCCGAGTTCAGCGGCGTGACGATCGAAGGGGACGACTCGGCCAGCTCCCGCAGGTGCTCGACGTGGGCCGTGAGCCCGACGATGCACCGCTCGGCGAACAGTGTCGAGACGTTGGTCAGCCACCTGAAGGACTAGAGGATGTTGCGGGCCCTCAGTGGGATATAGACGTTGAGTTCGAATGCGCCCGACAGTCCGCCGACGGCGACGGCGGCGTCGTTGCCGATCACCTGGGCCGCGACCTGGGTAACCGCCTCGCACAGAACGGGATTGACCTTGCCTGGCATGATCGAGCTACCCGGCTGCAGGTCCGGCAGCTGGATTTCGCCCAGACCGGTCAGCGGACCCGATCCCATCCAGCGGATGTCGTTGGCGATCTTGGTCAACGACACCGCGATGGTGCGCAGCGCACCGGACGCCTCGACCAGCCCGTCGCGGGCCGCTTGGGCTTCGAAAGCGTTTGTCGCGGTGCGCAGTTCGGTCAGACCGGTGTCCTTGACCAGTACCTGGACTACCTTGGCGCCAAAGCCATCCGGGGCGTTGAGGCCGGTGCCGACGGCGGTGCCGCCGATTGCCAGCTCGCCCAACCGGGGCAGCGTCGCGCGGACCCGCTCGATGCCGGCCTCGATCTGGCGGGCGTAGCCGGAGAACTCCTGACCCAGCGTCACCGGGACGGCGTCCATCAGGTGGGTGCGACCCGACTTGACCACCGTGTGCCATTCGCGGGATTTGCCGGCCAGCGCGTCGTGCAGCACCTGCAGGGCCGGAATGAGTTGGCGCACAGCGGCTTCAGTAGCCGCGATGTGAGTGGCGGTCGGAAAGGTGTCGTTGGACGACTGCGACATGTTGACGTCGTCATTGGGATGCACGGTCACGCCGTTGGCGGCGGCGATGCTCGCGATCACCTCGTTGGAGTTCATGTTGGAGCTGGTGCCCGACCCGGTCTGGAAGACGTCGATCGGGAACTGCTCGTCGTGCTTGCCGTCGGCGATTTCGGCGGCGGCGGCGATGATCGCGTCGGCCTTGTCGGCTGCCAGCAGCCCGAGGTCCTTGTTGACCTGCGCGCAGGCAGCTTTCAGCAGACCCAGGGCACGAATCTGGGTGCGCTCAAGCCCGCGACCCGAGATCGGGAAGTTCTCCACGGCGCGCTGAGTCTGGGCCCGCCACAACGCTTTCGCAGGCACCTTGACCTCGCCCATGCTGTCGTGCTCGATGCGGTATTCGGTGTCTGCCATTGGGGGAATGTCCTTGTTAGGTAGGGGTCTCGCTAGGTAGTGGTTACGGCAGTGGGTACGCGGCGCTGCTGTCGCCGGTGAAGTCGATGGCCGAGTATTCGTTGAGCTTGGTCAGCCGGTGAAAGCCCTCGACCATCCGCAGCGTGCCCGACTTCGAGCGCATCACGATCGACTGGGTTGTGCAGCCGCCCGGCTCGTAGCGCACTCCCTTGAGCAAGTCGCCGTCGGTGACGCCGGTCGCGCAGAAGAAGACGTTCTCCCCAGACACCAGGTCGCCGGTGGTTAGCACCTGATCGAGGTCGTAACCGGCGTCGAGTGCCTTCTGCCGCTCGGCGTCGTCGGTGGGTGCCAGCTGCGCCTGAATCTCGCCGCCCATGCAGCGCAGCGCCGCGGCGGTGATGATGCCCTCCGGGGTACCGCCGATGCCGGCCAGCATGTCGGTGCCGGAGCCCGGTCGGCACGCGGCGATCGCGCCCGCCACGTCGCCGTCGGTGATCAGCCGGATCCGGGCCCCGGTGGCCCGCACGTCCTCGATCAGCTGCGCGTGCCGCGGCCGGTCCAGGATGACGACCGTCATGTCCGGCACGGACAGCCCCTTGACTTTGGCGACCGCGCGGATGTTCTCGGCGATCGGCGCGGTGATGTCGAGGACGTGAGCGGCGTCGGGTCCCACGGCGATCTTGTTCATGTAGTACACCGCCGACGGGTCGAACATCGAGCCGCGGTCGGCCACCGCGAGTACCGAGATGGCGTTGGGCATGCCCTTGCTCATCAGCGTGGTGCCGTCGATCGGGTCGACGGCGAAATCGCATTCCGGGCCGTCGCCGTTGCCGACGTGTTCGCCGTTGTACAGCATCGGCGCTTCGTCTTTCTCGCCTTCGCCGATCACGACGACGCCGCGCATGGAGACCGAGTTCACCAGCTGGCGGATCGCGTCGACGGCCGCACCGTCGCCACCCTCTTTGTTGCCGCGGCCCACCCAGCGGCCGGCGGCCATGGCACCTGCCTCGGTGACCCGGACGAGCTCGAGGGCGAGGTTGCGGTCCGGGGCTTCACGACGAGAACCTGCGGTCATGGTTGCCGATTGTCCCAGAGCCGGGTTGCCGCTCGGGAGCTGGGATACTCGTGCTGTGAGCACGCAGCCAGAGCCGACGGCCAAACCGGCCAAGCCCCGGCTGCTGCAAGACGGCCGGGACATGTTCTGGTCGATCGCGCCGCTGGTAGTGGCCTGCATCGTGCTGGCGGGCCTGGTCGGGATGTGCTCGTTTTCACCGGGTGGAATCAACCGCGGACCGGTGCCGTCCTATGACGCCTCCAGCGCCCTGCGGGCCGACGCGCTGACGCTTGGCTTCCCGGTCCGGTTGCCGCTGCTACCCCAGGGCTGGCAGGCCAACTCCGGCGGCCGTGGCGGTATCCCCGACGGCCGGACCGATCCGTCGACCCACCAGCGGCTGCACGCCGTCACCTCCATCGTCGGCTACATCAGCCCGGCCGGTGAGTACCTGAGCCTCACTCAAAGCAACGCAGACGAGGTCAAGCTGGTCGGTTCGATCCACTCGTCGATGTATCCCAGTGGAACCGTCGACGTGGACGGCACCCGGTGGATCACCTACCAGGGCGACGGTGGGGTTGAGCCGGTGTGGACGACGCGGCTGGACAACCCGGCCGGTCCCGCCCAGATCGCGATCACCGGTGCCGGCAGCGCCGACGAGTTTCGTACGCTGGCGGCCGCCACTCAATCGCAGCCACCCCTACCCGCACACAGGTAAGAGAAGGGACCCCTCAATGACTGCACCCGAAGCCGACCTCACCGGCTGGTCAGCGGAACCGTTCACCGGCGGCGGGTACACCCACGACGTCTACCGCCGTGGCGACGGGCCCGGCGTGGTGCTGATCCCCGAGGTGCCGGGCATCCATCCCGGCGTGCTGGGACTGGGAAATCACTTGGTGGACAACGGTTTCACCGTCGCAATACCGTCGCTGTTCGGCGAGCCGGGCCGCCCGGTCTCAGTCGGCTACACGCTTGATTGTCTCCGACGTGTTTGTGTGGCAAGGGAATTCGCTGCGCTCGCGACCAACAAGCACCGGCCGGTGGCGGATTTCCTGCGCGCATTGGCCCGTGACCTCAAAGCCTCGACACCGGGCAAAGGCGTCGGTGTGATCGGCCAGTGTTTCACCGGTGGGTTCGCGCTGGCCGCCGCGGTCGACGACAGCGTGCTGGCACCGGTGCTCAGCCAGCCGTCGACGCCGTTTCCATTGACCCCGCGCCAGCGCCGCGATGCCGGCCTCAGCGACGTGGAACTGAACGCATTCAAAGACCGCGCCAGCAAGGAAGGCGTGTGCGCGATGGGTTTGCGATTCAGCAAGGACTTCATGTCACCCGGCGAACGGTTCACCACGCTCAAAGAGCGGCTGGGCGACGCGTTCGAGGTGATCGAGATCGACTCCGGCCCAGGCAATGAGCATGGGTTTACCCGGGCGGCGCATTCGGTGTTGACCCTGGAGCTCCGTGAGGTCGACGGTCACCCGGCCTACGAGGCGCGCAAGCGAGTCGTCGAGTTCCTCAAGGAGCGGCTGGTTTAGCTGCTCGGCGTGCCTTCCAGCGGGTTACCCAACCAGGCTTGCTGTCCTGGTCGTCGCTTTCTTGAAGCTCGACGCCCTTATAGACCGCCAGGTAGACGTCGATGGTGGTGACGATGACGATCATCAGCACCGGGCCGATGACGATGCCCCACGGGCCGAACATCGCGATCCCCGCGAACACGGCAAGCAACATCAGCGCCGGGTTGAGCCGGGCATCGCGCGGAACCAGGATCGGGCGCAAAAAGTTGTCGAGGTTAGTGACCACCAGGAGATGCCAAGCGATCACGAACACGCCGCCGATGATGTTGCCGTAGAAGATCATTCCGATGCCGAACGGGATGGTGACGATACCGCCGCCCAGCGGAATGATGGACAGCGCGGTCAACAGAATCGCGAATATGAAGAACCCTTGATGAAATCCGGCGACGTAGACGGACGCGGCTCCGGCCACCCCTTGGCACAACGCGATGACGAACTGGCCGTTCACGGTTCCGCGCACCATGGAGCCCATTTTCCGTAGGTACAGATCGGTGACGTCGTCGCCGAGCGGGTTGAGCTGGCGAAGCAAGGTGAGGAGTTTCTCGCGGTTCGTCAGCAACGCGACGAACACGTACAAGAAGATGATGGCTGAGGTGACGGCGCCGAACAGGCCGCCGGCGGTGTCCTGCAGGAAATGCAGGGTCCATTCACCGGCCTTCTGCGCGACGGTCGCCATCGTCTTTCTGAGCGACTCAGTGGTGACCGTCATGTGCAGGAACGGCACGCGCGCCAACAGCTTGTTGACGGCCTGCACGGTGGTGTTGCCAAGATCGCTGAGATTGGTCCTCTGCACCCAGCCCGCGACATGAGTCACCATCCGAGAGATTTGGACGATCGCCAACAGGACCAACAGGCCGACCGGCACGATCACCACGAGCAGAGCCGAGAGCAGCGTGCAGGTGGCTGCCAGCCCGCTACCAAGCCGACGACCGAACCAATTGAAAAGCGGTGTAAACAAATACGCCCCGACCGCGGCCACCACGATCAGGACGAAGTAAATGCGGAGGAAGTACGCGGCGAACAGCAGGCTCACGATCGTGACGACCGCAAGGGCCCGTTTCTGGGTGAGGGTAAATTCCGTATTCATCGCCGGCCCTCCGCGTTGGTGTCGAAGCGAACCCTAGCCGCCTGGAGCGGCACTTTTCGCGTGTTGCCGCTTGCGCTGATCGGCGATGAATCGAATCGACATTCGCTGCAACAGACCCGGTGCCAGCCGGGCGAACACCCAGGACGCGTACGCCTGCTTCGGCTTGACCAGCAGCCCCTTGTTGCGGCCGATCGCGTTCAGCGTGTCGCGGGCCAGTCGGTCGGCGCTGTAGGCGTTCTTCATGCCCTGCCCGCGCAGGTAGTAGTCGCGACCGACGAAGCCGCCGATCGCGCCCTTGTCCAGAATCGGCGTCTCGACGGCGCCCGGACACACCGCCAGCACACCCACGCCGCGCGGAACGGCTTCCGAGCGCAGCGCCAGCGACAACCCGACGATCGCGTGTTTGGTCATCACGTAGCTGGTGATCTGGCCTGCCGCGGTCAGCCCGGCCATCGATGCGGTGTTGACGATGAAGCCGTGGCCTTGCCGCAGCATCACCGGATAGGCGGCGGTCACGCCGTGCACGACACCGCGGATGTTGACGTCGATGATGGCGTTCCACTGCTCCAGCGTCAGCAGTTCGGTGTCTCCGCCCCAAGCGATTCCGGCGTTGTTGAACATCAGGTCGAGCCGTCCGGCGCGGGCGACGACGGCGTCGACGGCGGCCTTCACCGCGGCCGGGTCGGTGACATCGAGGATGGCCGATGTCGCTGAGCCGGGACCGGGCAAGCTCTCGACGGTGCGGGCCGCCGCGGCGCCGTCGACGTCAGTGCAGACCACATCGGCGCCCGCGGTGACCAATGCACGGCACAGCGCGGCGCCGATGCCCGAGCCGGCGCCGGTGACGATGGCTTGCTTGCCGGTGAAAGGCCCTGCAGTCCTGGAGCTCACTGTGCGGCCAGCTTCATCACGTGGCCCATCAGATCGGGATAGCGCTTCATGTGCGCACCGCCGTTGAGGTCGAGCACCTCGCCGGTCAGCCACGGCGCCTTGCATAAAAACACCACGGCGTCGGCGATGTCTTCGGGAGTTCCGGCCCGGCCCAGCGGTGTGTTCTCGACGTATTCGTCGACGACGCCGGGGATGTGGGTGGCCGGCTCGGTGAGCGGGGTGTGCACGAATCCGGGTGCGACGGCGTTGACCCGAATGCCTTGCGGCGCAAGCTCGAGCGCGGCGACTTCGGTCAGCATCGACAACCCGGCCTTGGCCGCGCAATATGCGCTCATCGCTGCGGCGGGCTGGCGTCCGTTCAGCGAGCTGATTGACACCAGCGCCCCGCCCTTGCTCAGTCGCGGTGCGGCGTGCTTGATCACCAGGAAGGCGCCGGTGAGGCAGACGTCGACGACCGAGCGGAAGTCTTCGGCGGGCAGTTCGGTGATCAGCCCGAGCGTGCTGTAGCCGGCGGTGTTGACGACGACGTCGAGCGCACCGGCCTGATCGAACAGCGCGCGCACCGAGTCCTCGTCGGTGACCTCGACCGTTGCGGCGCTGTGCGGATCGCCGAGTTCGGTTGCGACGGAACGTGCTCCGTCGGCGTTGCGGTCGGCGACGATCACCCGGCAGCCGTCGGCGGCCAGTGCATGGGCGACTGCTTTGCCGATGCCGGAGGCGCCGCCGACGACGACAGCGTCGCGTTGAGTCATACGTTGCCCCCGTCGGGTCGTGGGTCATTCCATTTCGCCTCGATAACGCCCCACGGGTCGGCGTAGCGGCCGGGGTAGCGGAAATACGGCGAGCGGCGTTTGAGCAGCGCACGGGTCAGCGGGGCGCCGAGCCGCGCCGGGTAGCGGCGCCAGCCCATTCGCTCGGCGGTCTCGGCCAGCAGCTGCGGCCACGAAACTCGTTGGAAATTCAGGGCTTCCGCCGATCGTGTGGTGTCCATCCAATCGGTACCGAACCAGTCCTCGTCGATGTTCGGGTTGCCCTTGCGGCCGGTGGGTATTCCGCCGACCAAACCCATCGCGGCCGCCATCGACGGGGCGATATCGCCCTGGACCAGCCGGTGCGACTCGTCGCCGCCGATCAACAACGTCTTGCCGATCACCGGCGCGGTCGTCGCGGCGATGAAGGCGTATGCGACGTCGCGCACGTCGACGGTCTGAATCCGGCCGTCGATGGGCAGCGACGCCTCGAAGTAGATGGTGTCCAGGTCGAGATC
>DATDLZ010000075.1:0-18271 GCA_036519055.1 Mycobacterium sp. | reverse complement strand
CAGCCCGCCAACGCGATCAAGAAGGCGATCGCCCGAGAAGGCATCTCCGTCGACCAACTCGACGTGGTGGAGATCAACGAGGCGTTCTCCGCGGTGGCGCTGGCCTCGACGCGCGAACTCGGCATCGATCCCGAGATCGTCAACGTCAACGGCGGCGCCATCGCGATCGGGCATCCGATCGGCATGTCGGGAGCCCGGATCGCCCTGCACGTGGCTCTTGAGCTGTCCCGCCGGGGCTCCGGCTACGGCGTTGCTGCGTTGTGTGGAGCGGGTGGCCAGGGAGACGCGCTGATTCTGCGCGCTCGCTAGTTACCGGCCAGTACGGTCTGTCGCCGACGAATCGATGGCCGCGTCCAGAAGTTTGCTGGCGTCGTGACCGTGTCGGCGCAAGGACGTTGGATGTGACGTTGGTCATACGGCCCTCTGAACCGGATGAAACGCGATCGACGGCTGCGTGCCAGACTTGACCGCGTGAGCCGTCCTCGACCTCCGATTGGGCCCGCATTGACCGGCGGCGCAGTCGATCTGTCCGCCCTCAAACAACCCCCGCCCGCCGCCGCCGAGACGCGCGGTGACGGCTCGGCGGCCGCTGCCGGCATCGAGGTCAACGAGGCCAACTTCGAACAAGAAGTGCTGCTGCGCTCCAACCAGGTGCCAGTGGTCGTGCTGCTGTGGTCGCCGCGCAGTGATGTCTGCCTTCAGCTGGCCGATATCTTGTCCGACCTGGCCGCTGCCGACAACGGCAAATGGTCGCTGGCCAGCGTCAACGTCGACGTGGCTCCCCGGGTGGCGCAGATCTTCGGCGTCGAAGTGGTCCCCACCGTCGTGGCATTGGGTGCCGGGCAACCGCTTTCCAGCTTTCAGGGCATGCAGCCGCCGGAGCAGTTACGCCGCTGGATCGATTCGCTGCTGTCGGCCACTGCTGGAAAGCTCGGCGGGGCAGCCGATTCCGACGAGCCAGAGGAAGTGGATCCGGCTCTCGCGCAGGCCCGCCAACAGCTCGAGGACAACGACCTCGGGGCGGCGCTCGACTCGTATCAGGCGATCCTGGACGCCGACCCCAACCATGCCGAAGCCAAAGGCGCAGTGCGCCAAATCGTGTTTCTGATGCGGGCGACCGCGCACTCTCCGGATGCGGTGGCCGTCGCCGATGCCGCTCCCGATGACATCGAGGCGGCATTCGCCGCTGCTGATGTCCAGATCCTGAGCCAAGATGTCGAAGGCGCGTTCGGCCGACTGGTCGGGCTCGTGCGGCGCACGGCCGGTGACGAGCGGACATCGGTGCGCACGCGGCTGATTGAGCTGTTCGAGCTGTTCGATCCCGCCGACCCGGAAGTCGTGGCGGGACGACGCAACCTCGCTAACGCGCTGTACTAGGCGGCTTTTCGGGTTCCAGCCACAGCGCTGACATCGGCGGCAGCGCCAGCACCGCCGATGCCGGACGGCCGTGCCACGGCGCTTCGGTCGCGTCGACGCCGCCCAGATTGCCGATACCGGAGCCGTTGTAGACCGTCGCATCGGTGTTGAGCACCTCGCGCCACCGCCCGGCGCTGGGCAGGCCGAGACGGTAGCCGCTGTGCTCGGCGCCGGCGAAGTTGAACACACAGGCCATCACCGAGCCGTCGCTGCCGTACCGCAGAAAACTCAGCACGTTGTTGGCGGAGTCGTTGGCGTCGATCCAGGAGTAGCCCTCGGGCTTGATGTCCTGACTCCACAGCGCCGAAGAACGGCGATAGATCGAGTTGAGGTCGCCCACCAGGCGCGAAATACCGGTGGAGAAACTGTTCTCGTCGAGCTGGAACCAGTCGACGCCGCGCTCCTCGGACCATTCGGCACGCTGTCCGAATTCCTGGCCCATGAACAACAACTGCTTGCCCGGGTGCGCCCACTGGTAGGCCAGCAGGCTGCGCAGCCCGGCCGCCTTCACGTGGTCGTTGCCCGGCATCCGGCCCCACAGCGTGCCCTTGCCGTGCACGACCTCGTCGTGGCTGATCGGCAGCACGAAGTTCTCGCTGAACGCATAGAGCATCGAGAAGGTGATCGCGTGGTGGTGATAACTGCGGTACACCGGATCGCGACTGATGTAGTCGAGCGTGTCGTGCATCCAGCCCATGTTCCACTTCATCGAGAAGCCCAGGCCGCCAACGGTCGTCGGCCTGGTGACGCCCGGCCACGAGGTCGACTCCTCGGCGATCGTGACGATCCCGGGCGCCGCCTTGTGGGCCGTGGCGTTCATCTCCTGCAGGAACTGCACGGCTTCCAGGTTCTCCCGGCCGCCGTGGATGTTCGGCGTCCAGCCACCTTCCGGGCGTGAGTAGTCGAGGTAGAGCATGGACGCGACAGCGTCCACTCGCAGTCCGTCGATGTGGTACAGCTCGAGCCAGTACAGCGCGTTGGCCACCAGGAAATTGCGCACCTCGGCACGGCCGAAGTCGAAGACGTAAGTGCCCCAATCGAGTTGCTCACCGCGGCGGGGGTCGGAATGCTCATACAGCGGTGTGCCGTCGAACCGGCCGAGCGCCCACGCGTCCTTGGGGAAGTGGGCGGGGACCCAGTCCACGATGACGCCGATGCCGGCCTGGTGCAGGGCGTCGATGAGCGCGCGCAACTCATCGGGCGTGCCGAATCGGGACGACGGCGCGTAGTAGGACGTCACCTGATATCCCCACGAGCCCCCGAACGGGTGCTCGGCGACGGGCAACAGTTCGACATGGGTAAACCCATGAGCCAGAACGTAATCCGTCAACTCACGAGCGAGATCGCGATACGACAAACCCGGTCGCCACGAGCCCAGGTGGACTTCGTAGGTGCTCATCGGCTCGAACACGGCATTGTGTTTGGCGCGTGCCGTCATCCAGGCGTCGTCGCCCCACCGGTAGTCGCTCACGTTCACCCGCGAAGCGGTGTGCGGCGGCACCTCGGTGGCGAATGCCATCGGGTCGGCACGGTCGGTGATCGAGCCGTCGGCGCCGTGCACGCGGAACTTGTACAAGCCGTCATGCGCGAAACCGGGCCAGAACAACTCCCAGACACCCGATGAGCCGAGCACCCGCATCGGTGCCTCGTTGCCGTTCCAGCCGTTGAATTCGGCGATCAGGCTGACGCCCTTGGCGTTGGGCGCCCACACCGCGAATGACACCCCGTCGACCACACCGTCGGCGGTGGTGAACGAACGGGGATGCGCGCCAAGCACCTCCCACAGCCGTTCATGGCGTCCCTCGTTGAACAGATGCAGGTCGACTTCACCCAAGGTCGGCAAGAAGCGGTAGGCGTCGGCGACCGTCTGTGGGCCGCCGCCGTCGTAGACCACTTCGAGGCGGTAATCGATCAGGTTGACGAACGGTAGTGCCGCCGCGAACAAACCGGAGTCGATGTGCTGCAACGGGAACCGGTCAGCCCCGACCAGTGCGACCACGCTGGTGGCGTGCGGCCGGAAGGCCCGGATGACAGTGTGGTCGGCGTATTCGTGGGCGCCCAGGACGCCGTGCGGGTTGTGGTGCTCGCCGGCTACCAGCCGGGCCAGGTCACTGGGCTCAGGCGCCAAACGGGCTCTGGCGACTTGTTCGGTGGACTTCATCGCGGCGTTACCTCCGGCGCAGCAGCGGGATTCGTGCTTCGGACGGTATGAGCGGCATGTTGATGACGTGGGCGACGGCGTGACCAGGATCGATGCGTATGTAGTTGGCCGCTCCCCATTGGTATTCCTCGCCGGTGATCTCGTCTCGTACCCAGAACCGCTCATGGTGTTCCATACCCAATGCGGGCATGTCCAACCACAACGTGGCGTCTTCTGGCCCGAATGCGTTGAGCGTCACAACGACCAGCACGCAGTCACCGGTGATCGGGTCGAACTTGCTGTACGCCAGCAACGCGTCGTTGTCGATGGCATGGAATGTGATGTTGCGCAGTTGCTGCAGCGCCGGATGTAGTCGGCGAATGCTGTTCAGCCGCGCGATGAATGGCTCCAGCGAGCGCCCGGCCGCTAGCGCGCCGGCGAAGTCTCGTGGCCGCAACTCGTACTTCTCCGAGTCGAGATATTCCTCGCTGCCCTCGGCGACGGCGTGGCCCTCGAACAGCTCGTAGCCGGAATACACCCCCCAGCTGGGGCTCATGGTCGCCGCCAGCACCGCACGAATCGCGAACATGCCCGGTCCGTTGTGCTGCAAACTCGCATGCAAGATGTCGGGGGTGTTGACGAACAGGTTGGGACGTCGGTAGTCCGCGATTTCCGGTATCTGCTGGCCGAATTCGGTGAGGTCCCACTTGGATGTGCGCCAGGTGAAGTAGGTGTACGACTGCGTGAATCCCAGCTTGGCGAGCCCGTACTGGCGGGCCGGCGGGGTGAACGCCTCGGACAGAAACAGCACATCCGGATCGGCGGCTTTAGCCTGAGCGATCAACCAGGCCCAGAAGTTGGGCGGCTTGGTGTGCGGGTTGTCGACGCGAAAGACCCTGACCCCGTGCTCCATCCAGTACCGCACCACGCGCAGCACTTCGTCGTAGAGGCCGGCCGCGTCGTTCTCAAAGTTGATCGGGTAGATGTCCTGGTATTTCTTCGGCGGGTTCTCCGCGTAGGCGATCGTGCCGTCCGGCAATTCGGTGAACCATTCGCGGTGGTGCTTGGCCCACGGGTGATCAGGCGCGCATTGCAGAGCCAAGTCCAGCGCCACCTCCATGCCCAGGTCCTCAACCGCGGCGACGAACTTGTCGAAGTCGGCGATCGTACCCAGCTGCGGATGCACCGCATCGTGGCCACCCTCGTCGCTGCCGATCGCCCACGGCGATCCGACGTCACCGGGCGCCGCGGTCGCGGTGTTGTTACGGCCCTTGCGGTGAATCTTGCCGATCGGGTGGATCGGCGGCAGGTACACGACGTCGAAGCCCATCTGCGCGATCCGCGGCAGCGCCGCCGCCGCGGTGGCGAAAGTGCCGTGCACGGGATGGCCGTCGGCGTCCCAGCCGCCGGTCGAACGGGGGAACATCTCGTACCAGGACCCGAAGCGGGCCAGCGGCCGGTCCACCCACACCCCGTACTGCTCGCCGCGGGTGACCAGCTCGCGCAGCGGAAACTGGGTCAGGAGTTCGTCGATGTCGGCGGTCAGCGCCAGCGCGGCGCGCGACACCGGATCGCCGGGAGCTTGCAGGGCCGCCGCGGCGGCCAGCAGCGGCTCGCGCCTGCTCCGCGGAACCCCGGTGGCGGCGCGTTTCAGCAGTTGCGCCCCGACCAGCAGGTCGTTGGACAGTTCGCTTTCGCCTTGGCCGGCGTCCAGCTTGGCTTCGACGGCGTGCCGCCAGGTGTGTATCGGGTCGCCCCAGCCGTCCACCCGATACGTCCACAGCCCGACGGCGTCCGGTGTGAACGCCCCGTGGAAGACGAAAGGCTCGACGCCGTCGGGAGCCATCGGGACATGCAGCGGCTTGACCTTAACGACCGGGTCGGCGGCGGGTTCGGCCAATGCGGGCGCCTGCACCGCCTTGAGCCGCCGGGTTTCGCCCACCTGCGGATAGCGCGGACCCAGGTAGCGCACCACCAGCGTCGCCGCCACCGCGTCATGGCCCTCGCGCCACACCGACGCGCGTACCGGGATCACCTCGTCCACGACGGCTTTTGCCGGGTAGGCGCCGCACGACACGACGGGCGCGACGTCATCGATCTCGACACGACCGGGCACTGCTACTCCTTTGCGAGTCGCTAGTCGGTTGTCGTCCTGGGCGCCGTCGATTCCGCTACCTGCGCCTCTTCGAGAATCTCTCTGCGCCCAATACCCACCGTAGTGTCGAGCCACACCTGAGGTCGGGTGGAGCAGGTTGTTCGGGAGGCGAAACCTGCCCCGGCGTCAGTAAGGTAGTGACGCGTGAAAGCCCTCCGTCGGTTCACGGTCCGTGCCCATCTCCCGGAACGCCTGGCGGCGCTCGAACAGTTGTCGATCAACCTGCGATGGTCGTGGGACAAACCCACCCAGGAACTCTTCGCGGCGATCGATCCCACGCTGTGGAGCCAGTGCGGTCGGGATCCGGTTGCCCTGCTCGGGGCGGTCAGCCCGGTCCGGCTCGACGAGCTGGCCCTCGACGGCGGCTTCCTGGACCGGCTGGATGCATTGGCTGCTGAACTCAACGACTATCTGAGCCGTCCGCTGTGGTACCAGCAGCAACAGAGCAACGGCACCCCGATGCCCAACGGCATCGCCTACTTCTCGATGGAATTCGGCGTGGCCGAGGTGCTGCCGAACTACTCCGGCGGTTTGGGGATCCTGGCCGGCGACCACCTGAAGGCCGCGTCGGACCTCGGGTTGCCGCTGATCGCGGTCGGCCTGTACTACCGCTCCGGCTACTTTCGGCAATCGCTGACCGCGGACGGCTGGCAGCACGAGACCTATCCGGCGCTGGATCCGCAGGGATTGCCGCTTCGACTGCTCACCGACAGTGCGGGCACGCCCGCGCTGGTTGAGCTCGCACTGCCGAATTCCGATCGGCTGCGGGCCCGGATCTGGGTCGCCCAAGTCGGGCGGGTACCGCTGCTGTTGCTTGACTCCGACATCCCGGAGAACGACCACGAGATGCGCGGGGTCACCGACCGCCTCTACGGCGGCGACCAAGAACATCGCATGCAGCAGGAGATCCTCGCCGGGATCGGCGGCATACGGGCGATTCGCGCGTACACCTCGATCGAAAGCCTGCCGGCGCCCGAGGTGTACCACATGAACGAGGGCCACGCCGGATTCCTCGGCGCCGAGCGGATCCGCGAACTGGTCGATGCCGGTTTGGATTTCGACACCGCCTTGACCGTGGTGCGCTCCAGCACGGTGTTCACCACGCACACCCCGGTGCCCGCCGGCATCGACCGGTTTCCGCTAGAGATGGTGCAGCGGTATTTCGCCGGCAACACCGCAGACGCCGCCGGCATCGCCGCCGGTTCGGTGCTGCTGCCCGGCGTGCCGGTCGCCAGAATCTTGGCGCTCGGTGCCGAAGACGATCCGGAGAAATTCAACATGGCCCACATGGGCCTGCGACTTGCCCAGCGCGCCAACGGTGTTTCGCTGCTGCACGGCGAGGTCAGCCGGGCCATGTTCAACGAACTATGGCCCGGTTTCGACGCAGACGAGGTGCCGATCGGGTCGATCACCAACGGCGTTCATGCGCGCACCTGGGCGGCGCCGCAATGGTTGCAGCTAGGCCAGGAACTGCTCGGGTCGGACTCGTTCAGCGACCCCGGCGTCTGGCTACGGGTCAACGAGGTCGACGCGGGTCATCTGTGGTGGATCCGGTCACAACTGCGGGCCTTGCTGGTCGAGGATGTCCGGGCGCGGCTGCACCGTTCTTGGCTGGAACGTGGTGCGCCAGAGGGTGAATTAGGTTGGATATCAACCGCATTCGACCCCAACGTGCTGACCATAGGGTTCGCCCGGCGCGTGCCGACGTACAAGCGTCTGACGTTGATGCTGCGCGACCCGGAACGGCTCGAACAGCTGCTACTCAACAAAGAAAAGCCGATCCAGCTGATCGTCGCCGGCAAGTCCCATCCCGCTGACGACGGCGGTAAGGCGCTGATCCAGCAGGTGGTGCAGTTCGCCGACCGCCCCGAAGTGCGTCACCGGATCGCCTTCTTGCCCGACTACGACATGTCGATGGCTCGGCTGCTCTATTGGGGTTGCGACGTCTGGCTGAACAACCCGCTGCGGCCGCTAGAGGCTTGCGGCACTTCGGGAATGAAGAGCGCGCTGAACGGTGGGCTGAACCTGTCGATCCTCGACGGGTGGTGGGACGAGTGGTACGACGGCCAGAACGGTTGGGCGATACCTTCGGCCTCCGGGGTCGCCGACGAGGAGCGTCGCGACGACCTGGAGGCGGCCGCGCTCTACGACCTGTTGCAGAAGTCGGTGGCGCCGAAGTTCTACGAGCGCGACGAGCACGGAACTCCGCGCCGGTGGATCGAGATGGTGCGCCACACGTTGCAGACGCTCGGCCCGAAAGTGTTGGCCTCCAGGATGGTTCGCGATTACACCGAGGGGTACTATCTGCCGGCGGCGGAGTCATTGCGCAGGACGGTCAGCGTGGACGGCGACGGCCAGTCCGCGTTCGATCCTGCTCGCGAGCTGGCGGGCTACCGTCGGCGCGCGTTCGAGGAATGGCCGCACATTCGCATCACCGACGTCGACAGCACCGGGCTGCCCGACACTCCGGTGCTTGGATCGAAGCTCACCCTGACCGCGACCGTGCAATTGGCCGGGCTCCGGCCCGACGAGGTCACCGTCCAGGCAGTGGTCGGCAGGGTGGACACCGGCGACGCGCTGGTCGATCCGATCACCGTCGACATGCCCTATACCGGCACCGCGGCCGGTGGTGACCACATCTTCTCGACGACGACGCCGTTGCCGGTCGCCGGGTCAGTGGGCTACACCGTGCGGGTGCTGCCGAATAACCCGATGCTGGCCTCGGCGGCCGAATTGGGTTTGGTGACGCTGGCTTGATCCAGTTGCCCCTCAACAGAACTCAAGGTTGACACCCCACTGCCCGTACGCGCGGTACGGCGGGGAGTCTTGGGCGGGGCCGACTTTCGGGTTCCAGTACGTCACAATGAACGGGCCACCCAAGCCTTGACGGGCATCGACGATGCGGCCTTCGCCGCCGCTTTCCGGATTGAACCGCGACCAACTGATCGACTGCAACGACGGTGGCATGCTCGGCGTGCAGCCGCGCTGCACCCGGTTGTAGATCGCTGTCACAGCTTGTTCTGCATCGGCCTGATCACCGGGGTAGGCCTGCGCCACCGGGGCGCAGGCGATGCCGACTGCCAGCAGGGCCGGAATCGCTAGAAATTTGTTCATTGGGATGTTCCTTCTGCGCGCAGGCGACCTGGGAGGCTTGGTTCAGCGACGGGGCCTTACCAAAGCACACCCGCATGCCATTCGGGCGATTTTGCTCCACGCACACGTCACGCACACGGGGCGTCGCTTGCGCTCCGCAGCCGGGTCAGCGCAGCGCGCACCGCCGCGGCATCGGTGGTCGCCCAGAACGGCGGCAGCGAGGCGCGCAGATAGCCGCCGTAGCGGGCGGTAGCCATCCTCGAGTCCAGCACCGCGACCACGCCACGGTCGTGGATGCCACGCAGTAACCGTCCGGCGCCCTGGGCCAGCAGCAGCGCGGCGTGACTGGCCGCGACGGCCATGAAACCGTTGCCCCCGGCGGCGGCGACCGCCCGCTGCCGGGCGGACAGCAGCGGATCGTCGGGCCGCGGGAACGGGATGCGGTCGATGATGACCAACGACAACGAGGGGCCGGGCACATCGACGCCCTGCCACAGCGACAACGTGCCGAACAGCGACGTCGCCGGGTCGGCGGCGAACTGCTCGACGAGCGTCGGGGTGCTGTCGTCGCCCTGACACAGCACCGGCGTCGACAGCCGTTCGGACATCGCCTCAGCGGCCGCGCGTGCGGCCCGCATCGACGAGAACAGCCCGAGCGTGCGCCCGCCCGCGGCGGTGACGAGTTCGGCGATCTCGGTCAGCTGCTCGGCCGAGCCGGTGCCCTCGCGGCCCGGCGGCGGCAGATGGGCTGCGACGTACAGGATTCCGGCTTTGCCGTGCTCGAACGGTGACCCGACGTCGATTCCGCGCCAAGGCATTTCGGTATCAGCCAGCCCCCACGCTTTGGCCATCGCGTCGAACGAGCCGCCGACGGTCAACGTCGCCGAGGTCAACACCGCAGTCGAGTCGGCGAACAACCGGGTACGCAGCAGTCCGGACACCGACAACGGCGCCACCCGCAGCACGGTTCTCTTCGATCCCCGGTTGTCCTCGTGGTCCAGCCAGACCACGTCGGTGCGGTCCGGGATCGCCGGTCCGAAGGACACCAGGATGCGCGTTGTGGTGTCGGCGATCTCGGCGAGGCTGGCGACCGCCTCGGCCCGCGCCGACGCTGCCTTGGCGTCGGTGGGCGACGTGTCGATGGTTGACCGCGCGGCGGTGGCCGCGTCCCGCAGCGCCGCGAGGGACGTCGTGAGCTCGTCGTCCAGGTGGTCGATGCGGCCGGCCGAAGCGTCCTGGATGGCCGCGATGAAGTTGGCGGATGCCCGTTCCCATCGCTGCATGAGCTCAGGCTCGATCAGCCTGGCTGTGCGCCGCGAGGCGACGCCGAGCGCGGTCGCCGACAGCTCGCCGGTAGCCACCGCGGTCACCCGGTCCACCAGGTCGTGCGCCTCGTCGACGACAAGTAGCTGATGTTCGGGTAGGACGGCCGAGTCGGCGACGGCGTTGATGGCCAGCAGCGCGTGGTTGGTGACGACAACATCGGCCTGACCGGCAAAGGCGCGGGCTTTTTCGGCGAAGCATTCGGTGCCGAACGGGCAGCGGGCCATGCCAAGGCATTCGCGAGCGGACACGCTGACCTGCGTCCACGACCGGTCGGCGACGCCGGGCTTGAGGTCGTCGCGGTCGCCGGACTCCGTCGTCGACGCCCAGGCGGTGAGCCGCTGCACGTCGCGGCCCAATGCGGTGGCTGCCTGCGGCGAGAAGAGTTCCTGAGGCTCGTCATCTGCATCGGCTGCGGCGCCGCTGTGAATCTTGTTGAGGCACAGGTAGTTCTGTCGACCCTTCAACAGGGCGAAGCGTGGCTCGCGGGGTAGCGCATCGCTGAGCGCGTCGACCAGCTGGGGCAGGTCGCGATTGACCAGTTGGCGTTGCAGGGCGATCGTCGCGGTCGACACCACGACCGGGGCGTTGTCGGACACCGCCCGGTTGATCGCCGGAACCAAGTACGCCAACGACTTTCCGGTGCCGGTGCCCGCTTGCACGGCCAGATGCTCGCCGGTTTCGAAGGCGCGGGCCACCGCGTCGGCCATCTCCAGCTGACCGCTGCGTTCGCTGCCGCCCAGTGCCGCCACCGCAGTGGCCAGCAGCTGCGTGACGGGCGATGGCGCGTCGTCGGTCGTGGCTACTCCTGCGTGTCGGTCGGCGGGCGTCGGGCCGGGATCTGGGTCGTGGGAATCGCCGGGTCGCCGTGCGACAACATCAGACCCTCCCACGGCAAGCTTCGCAAGCCCGACGCCACCAGCTCGCGTGCCACGCCCAGAGCTTCGGCTCCCACGTCGATCACCGTCCTGCCGCTGCGGACCAACGGAATCGTCAGTATCCGCGACGGCTCGGTGTGCTGCGCATGCGGCGGCCGCTGGCCGATGGGATGCACGATCTCGTCGGTGATCGTGCCGGTCGAACGGGATCGCCGCAGCGCCGCTTTGCGGCCGCCGTGGGATTCCTTGCGGACGCTGCGTTTCTCGACGGGCATGCCGTCGACTTCGACCAGCTTGTAGACCATGTTCGCGGTGGGCGCACCCGAGCCGGTGACCAGCGAGGTGCCTATGCCGTAGCTGTCCACCGGTTCGGCTCGCAATCCTGCGACGGCGAATTCGTCGAGATCGCCGGAGACCACGATGCGGGTTCGGCTGGCCCCGAGCCGGTCGAGTTGGTCGCGGACCTGACGGGCCAGCACGCCCGGGTCGCCGGAGTCGATGCGCACCGCCCCGAGTCCGGTGCCGGCGGCCGCCACCGCGTTGGCCACGCCGGTCGTCACGTCGTAGGTGTCGACCAGAAGCGTGGTGCCGGCACCCAGGGCAGCGACCTGTGCCGCGAACGCGCCCGGCTCGTCAGGTCCGTCCGGGCCGTCGTACAGCAGCGTGAAGGCGTGCGCGCTGGTGCCCTCGGTGGGCACGCCGTAGCGGCGGTGAGCCTCGAGGTTGGATGTCGCAGCGAATCCCGCGAGGTAGGCGGCGCGCGCAGCTGCGACGGCGGCGCGCTCGTGGGTGCGGCGCGAGCCCATGTCCATGATCGGCCGTCCTTGGGCGGCGCTGACCATCCGCGCAGCCGCTGACGCCACGGCGGTGTCATGGTTGAAAATCGACAGCGCCAGCGTCTCGAGCACCACACATTCAGCGAAGCTGCCGGTTACCGAAAGTACCGGCGAGCCAGGGAAATACAGCTCACCCTCGGCGTAGCCGTCGACGTCGCCATTGAACCGAAAATCGCGCAGGTAAGCCAACGTGTCCGCATCGAGGAATTCCGCCAACGATTCGCACGCGACGTCGTCGAACCTGAACTCGGGCAACGCCTCCAGAAACCGTCCCGTCCCGGCCACCACACCGTATCGGCGTCCATCCGGCAACCGGCGAGCGAACAGCTCGAACGTGGACCGGCGGTGTGCGGTGCCGTCGCGCAGCGCCGCCGACAGCATGGTCAGCTCGTACCTGTCGGTCAGCAGCCCGGCGTAAACCGAGTTGTTCACACCGCAACGGTATCGGTTGCGCTACGGCGGCTCGGTATCCTGGAACCCATGGTTGCGTCAGCCCCGGCAAAGCCGGGAACAACCGGGCAGCGCGAAGCGGACTCGGTTGAAGCCACGGCCGCTCCCTGGGTGACCATCGTGTGGGACGATCCGGTCAACTTGATGAACTACGTGACGTACATCTTCCAGAAGCTGTTCGGCTACAGCGAGCCGCACGCCACCAAGCTGATGCTGCAAGTGCACAACGAAGGTAAGGCCGTCGTGTCGGCGGGCAGCCGGGAATCCATGGAGGTCGACGTAACGAAGCTGCACGCGGCCGGGTTATGGGCCACCATGCAGCAGGACCACTGAGATCGAGTGCGTAAATGGAAGCGGGTTGAGACCGCCGACGGCGCCCGATTTCGGTCCGCTCTGGACGCGCACGAGGCGGCGTTACTGAAGAATCTGGTCGTCTCGATGATCGGACTGCTCGAGGAACGCGAATCGTCTTCTCCGCAAGACGAACTCGAACAAATCACCGGCATGAAGACCGGCAACTCCGAGCCGCCGGACAACGTGACCCTGCAGCGGCTGCTGCCCGATTTTTCCAAGCCGGACGACGCCGCGGCTGAGGCCACCGATAGCCTGAACGCCGCCTTGCGCAGCCTGCATGAGCCCTCGATCATCGACGCTAAACGCGTTGCGGCACAACAACTACTGGACACACTTCCGAATGACGGCGGCAAACTTGAGCTGACCGAGGAAGTGGCCAACGCCTGGATCGCGGCCGTCAACGATCTGCGCTTGGCCCTGGGCACCATGCTCGACATCCGCCCAGACGGCCCTGATCGCCTGCCCGACGACCACCCAATGGCCCCGCACCTCGACGTCTACCAGTGGCTGACGGTGCTGCAGGAGTATCTGGTGCTGGCGCTGATGGGGTCGTGATGAACGCGATCACCGACGTCGCCGGCATCCTGGTCGGCCAGCACCATCGACTCGACCCGGACGCGACGATGGGTGCGGGCTGGGCGAGTGGGGTCACCGTCGTCCTGACGCCGCCCGGCACCGTCGGCGCCGTCGACGTTCGGGGCGGGGCGCCCGGCACTCGGGAAACCGATTTGCTGGACCCGGCCAACAGCGTGCGCTACGTCGACGCGGTGCTGATCGCCGGTGGCAGCGCCTACGGGTTGGCCGCCGCCGACGGGGTGATGCGCTGGCTGGAGGAGCACGACCGCGGCGTGGCGATGACCGGTGGGGTCGTGCCGATCGTGCCGGGAGCGGTGATCTTCGATCTCGAGGTCGGCGCCTGGGGTAACCGGCCCACCGCCGAATTCGGCTACGCCGCCTGCCAGACGGCCGGAACCGATGTGGCCGTCGGCACGGTCGGCGCCGGGGTGGGGGCGTGCGCGGGTGTGCTCAAAGGCGGCGTCGGGACCACGTCGACGACGCTGCTGTCCGGGGTGACGGTCGGGGCGCTGGTCGTGGTGAACTCCGCCGGCAATGTGGTCGACCAGAGCACCGGCTTGCCGTGGCTGAGCTACCTGGTCGCCGAGCTCGGTCTGACAGCGCCGCCCGACGTGCAAGTCGCCGCCCTCGCCGAGCTCGAATCGCCGCTGAGCTCGCTGAACACGACGATCGCGGTGGTCGCGACCGATGCCGCGCTGAGCCCGGCGGCCTGCCGGCACGTCGCGAGCACTGCTCACGATGGGCTTGCCCGCAGCATCCGACCAGCGCACACCGCGGTTGACGGCGATACGGTGTTCGCGCTGGCCACCGGCGCCATCGAGGTGGCGCCACCGGCCGACGTGCCGGCCGCGTTCTCACCGGAAACCGCGCTGGCCAGCGCCGTGGGTGTGGCAGCAGCCGACTGTCTGGCGCGCGCGGTGATCGAAGCCGTGATCGCCGCCGACGCCGTGGCCGAAATACCGACCTACCGGGGCCTGTTGCCTGGCGCATTCGAGCAACGCCGGTAGCTTGGACGAAGCGGGGATTGCTGTGGAAAGGCAGCTACGGCGATGACAAACCAGACTCACACATCGGCGCGGCAGCCGAAGAAGCGTTCGCCGATGGTGGTCGGCGGGGCCACCATCATCAGCTTCGTGACGCTGCTGTACATCGTCGAGGCGTTCGATCAGCTCAACGGGCACCGGTTCGATGACAACGGCATCCGCCCGCTGGAGACCGACGGCCTGTGGGGAATTCTGTTCGCCCCGCTGTTGCACGCGAACTGGGCGCACCTGGCCGCGAACACCGGGCCCGCGCTGGTGCTGGGCTTTCTGGTGACCTTGGCCGGTCTGTCGAGATTTCTCTGGGCGACGGCAATCGTGTGGATCGTTGGCGGGCTCGGCACCTGGCTGATCGGCAACTTGGGATCGCCCTGCGGCGAGACTGACCACATCGGCGCCTCCGGCCTGATCTTCGGCTGGCTGACCTTCCTGCTGGTGTTCGGGTTCTTCACCCGTTCGGGCTGGCAGATCGTCATCGGGCTGGTGGTGCTGGTTGTGTACGGCGGAGTTCTGTGGGGCGCCGTGCCAGTGCTCAACGTCTGCGGAGGGGTGTCCTGGCAGGGCCACCTCTGCGGCGGCATCGCCGGCGTGCTGGCGGCGTACCTGTTATCCAGACCCGAACGCGAAGCTCGCGAGCGTCGCCGCAAAGGGCCGTAGCGGTCCGGTCAATAATTGAGCCGACATGAGTAACGCACTAGCGCCCATCGGGGTGTTCGACTCCGGCGTGGGCGGGTTGACGGTCGCGCGAGCGATCATCGACCAGTTGCCCGACGAGGACATCATCTATGTCGGCGACACGGGCAACGGCCCCTACGGTCCACTCACCATTCCCGAGATCCGCACGCATGCCCTGACTATCGGTGACGACCTCGTCGACCGCGGCGTGAAGGCGTTGGTGATCGCCTGCAACTCGGCCTCGTCGGCCTGCCTGCACGATGCCCGCGAACGCTATGAGGTGCCGGTGGTCGAGGTGATCCTGCCCGCCGTCCGCCGGGCCGTTGCCACCACTCGTAACGGTCGCATCGGCGTGATCGGTACCCAGGCCACGGTCGCCTCCGGCGCCTACCAGGACGCCTTCGCCGCGGCCCGTGACACCGAGATCACCGCCGTGGCCTGCCCGCGGTTCGTCGACTTTGTCGAGCGCGGCATCACCAGCGGCCGTCAGGTGCTCGGCTTGGCCGAGGGTTACCTCGAGCCGCTTCAGCGTGCTGACGTGGACACGCTGGTGCTCGGCTGTACTCACTACCCGCTGCTGTCCGGGTTGATCCAGTTGGCGATGGGCGACGCGGTCACCCTGGTATCCAGCGCGGAGGAGACGGCGAAAGAGCTGCTTCGGGTGCTGACCGAGCGTGCTCTATTGCATCCGCATGATGCCTCGGCCGCCACCCGGGTCTTCGAAGCCACCGGCGACCCCGAGGCATTTACCAAACTTGCGGCTCGATTTCTCGGCCCAACGGTCACCGCCGTTGAACCCGTTCGTCACACCAACGTTTCCTAGGTATGCGGATGATTCTGATCACCCAATGCGGCCATGTTTTCTCCATCGTGGTACCGGGCATGGCAGAGTATTGACCGTGCGAATCACCGTGCTGGGCTGCTCCGGGAGCGTCGTTGGCCCGGATTCGCCGGCATCGGGTTATCTGCTGAGGGCACCCGATACGCCGCCCCTGGTGATCGACTTCGGTGGTGGCGTGCTGGGCGCGCTGCAGCGGCACGCCGATCCGGGTTCGGTTCACGTGTTGTTGTCGCACCTGCACGCCGATCATTGCCTCGACATGCCGGGGTTGTTCGTCTGGCGCCGCTACCATCCGTCGCCGCCCAAAGGGAAAGCGTTGCTGTACGGCCCGAGCGACACCTGGTCGCGCCTCGGCGCGGCGTCGTCGCCATTCGGCGGCGAGATCGACGACTGCTCGGACATTTTCGACGTGCACCACTGGGTTGACAGTGAGGCCGTGACAATTGGCGCGCTAAACGTCGTGCCCCGGCTGGTGTGCCACCCGACCGAGTCCTACGGCATGCGGATCACTAATCCGGCCGGCGCGTCGTTCGTCTACAGCGGCGACACCGGCTACTGCGAGACCATCATCGACCTGGCCCGCGATGCTGACGTCTTCCTCTGTGAAGCTTCGTGGACGGATGCGCCTGACCGTCCGCCCAGCTTGCACCTGTCCGGCACCGAGGCCGGGCGCATCGCGACCGCAGCCGGGGTGGGGGAGTTGTTGTTGACCCACATCCCGCCGTGGACCTCGCGGGAGGACGTGATCAGCGAGGCCAAAGCCGAATTCGACGGCCCGGTGCACGCGGTGGTGTGCGGCGAGACATTCAACGTTGGGCGCTCCTGAGCGGCTGACCGCACGCTAGGGTTGGCGGCGTGTCAAAACGAGAAGACGGCCGCCTCGACGAAGAGCTTCGACCGGTTGTCATCACCCGCGGATTCACCTCCCACCCTGCAGGTTCGGTGGTGATCGAATTCGGCCAGACCAAGGTCCTGTGCACGGCAAGCGTCACCGAGGGCGTGCCCCGCTGGCGTAAGGGATCAGGCTTGGGTTGGCTCACCGCCGAATACGCGATGCTGCCGTCGGCCACTCACACGCGCAGCGACCGGGAATCTGTGAAGGGCCGGCCGTCTGGGCGCACGCAAGAAATCAGCCGGCTGGTCGGCAGGTCGCTGCGTGCCTGCATCGACCTGGCGGCGTTGGGGGAGAACACCATCGCGATCGACTGCGACGTGCTGCAAGCCGATGGCGGTACCCGGACCGCGGCCGTCACCGGGGCGTACGTCGCGTTGGCCGATGCGGTGACTTACCTCTCGGCGGCCGGCAAGCTGTCGGATCCGCGGCCGCTGTCCTGTGCGATCGCGGCGATCAGCGTTGGCGTCGTGGACGGTCGGGTTCGCGTCGATCTGCCCTACGAGGAAGACTCCCGCGCCGAGGTGGACATGAACGTCGTAGCCACCGACACCGGGACGCTCGTCGAGGTGCAGGGCACCGGCGAGGGCGCTACCTTCCCGCGATCGACGCTGGACAAATTGCTCGATGCCGCACAAGGGGCTTGCGAGAAGCTGTTCGTCGCGCAGAACGAGGCGTTGGCGTTGCCCTATCCGGGTGTGCTGCCCGAGGGCGGCACGCCGCAGAAGGCGTTCGGAAGCTGACCCGACTGCCGGCGACAATCAACCCTTAACAATTGCCCGGGATGCCGGTGAACATGTCTGTGCCGCAGGGAGGCTCGGAGTCGGGCGGTGGAACTTCTCCGTCCCATAGCGTGCTGGGCACTCGGCCGTTGTAGGGAACATTGCCTGTTCCATTGCGTACCCAGAACCAGGTGTGGCAGATATTCATGTCCCAGCTGTAGCCGGGACCCGGCCCCGTCGGGTAATTCATGGGTTGCCCTGGGCACCAATTATGCGGTTTGTGCGCCTCGGCGGTACCTGCCAGCCCCAGGCCGCCGACCGCGATGCCGCCGGTCAGCAGTACGCCGGCGATGGCCCGTTTGAGGGTGCGATTGGTCTTCATGTTGCGATGCCCCTTGTTAATGGCAGCCTCGCACGGCCACCTTCAGCGGATTCTGCGCCTAACGGCTGCAGAAAGCATGGGGCATTTGACCCATTTTGTGCATCTGCCGCCGTGTGGCTTGCGGTGTGCAGCGCTGAATTACGATGACTAGCTGACCGTTCGTGGCCTCAACAGATTGGATCGACAGTTGACCCGCTTGCTGGTCGCCAGCCGAAACCCTAAGAAGCTGGCCGAGTTGCGGCGGGTGTTGGACGCAGCCTCCCTGTCAGGGCTGACGCTGGTGTCACTCGACGACGTTCCTCCGTTCGACGAAGCCCCGGAAACCGGTGCAACGTTTGAGGATAACGCTCTGGCCAAGGCTCGCGACGGGTTCGCGGCGACGGGATTGCCGACCGTCGCCGACGATTCGGGGCTGGAAGTGGCTGCGCTTAATGGCATGCCCGGTGTGCTGTCCGCGCGGTGGTCGGGCACGCACGGCGACGACGCCGGCAACACAGC
>DATDLZ010000074.1:0-61697 GCA_036519055.1 Mycobacterium sp. | reverse complement strand
TCCGGGGGTACGTCGTACATCCCGGGTCTGCAGGATCGAACATTCCCTTACCTGTTCTCCCCGGCCGCCAACGAGGCAGTCGAGGAATCCGACCTGTGCGTCGCGCTGGGAACCGAACTAGGTGAGCCCATGCACTACGGCCGGACCCAGCATTGGGCAGACAACGATGCGAATCGCAAGTGGGTGTATGTCGAGCAGGACCCAGCCGCCATCGGCGTCAACCGCCAGTTCGACGTGCCGCTTGTGGGCGATTTGCGCGGCGTCGTGCCGCAGCTGGTCGACGCGCTTCGGGATACGCCGCGCACCCCGTCCGCCAACCTCGAGAAGTTGGTCAACGCCGACGCCGAGGAACTCGCGCAGCTTGCCGTGAGTGCGCCGTCGGGACGTTCGCCGATTCATCCGGCGCGCTATGTGGTTGAGGCCACTAAGGCGTTCAACGATCTCGAGGACGGCATCCTGGTCCGCGATGGCGGCGCGACCGTCATCTTCCAGTGGACCTACTCGCAGTCCAAGCCGCGGGACGTCATCTGGAACCAGAACTTCGGCCACCTCGGTACCGGATTGCCGTACGCGGTCGGAGCATCGGTCGCCGAGGGTGGTAAGCGGCCGGTGATGCTGCTGACCAGTGACTCGGCGTTTCTCTTCCACATCGCTGAATTGGAAACCGCCGCGCGCCTGCAGCTTCCGCTGGTATGCGTAGTGGGTGTCGACCATCAGTGGGGTCTCGAAGTGGGCGTGTACAAGCGCACGTTCGAGCAGCCGTCGCCGCAACCCGGCGTGCACTGGAGCAAGGACGTGCGGATGGACAAGGTCGCGGAGGGCTTCGGCTGCCACGGCGAGTACGTCGAGAAGGAAGACGAGATCGGACCGGCCATCGCCCGCGCCTACGCCAGCGGCAAAGTCGGTGTGGTGCACGTGTGCATCGACCCGAAGGCCAACTCCGAGGAGATGCCTAAATACGACCGATTCCGCACTTGGTATGCCGAAGGCACCCAGTAAGCGCCACGACTAAGGAAGAGTGCAGGCTATGCGCGAATACTTGAAGTTCTATATCGACGGACAATGGGTCGACCCGTTGCAGCCCAATGCTTTCGACGTGGAGAACCCGGCAACCGAGCAGGTGTCCGGGAAGATCTCGCTGGGCTCGGCGGCCGACGTCGACGTGGCCGTCAAAGCTGCCCGCCGAGCGTTCGCCGGCTGGTCGCGGACCACCCGCGAAGAGCGCCTAGATCTGTTGCAGGCCATCCTCGCCGAATACCAAAAGCGCGCGGACGACCTCGCCGCGGCGGTCACCGACGAAATCGGCGCGCCGGCGTCGCTGGCCTCGGGGCCGCAGGTTTTCCTCGGCATCGGACACCTGGCCAAGGCGATCGATGTGCTGAAGAACTTCTCGTTCGAGGAACAAAAGGGCGAGAGCCTGATCGCCAAGGAGCCCATCGGTGTCTGCGGGCTGATCACTCCGTGGAACTGGCCGATCAACCAGATCGCCGTGAAGGTCTACCCGGCGTTGGCCACCGGCTGCACCGTCGTCCTCAAACCCTCCGAGGTGGCCCCGTTTTCGGCCTATATCTTCGCCGAGATCCTGGATGCCGCGGGCGTGCCGCCCGGGGTGTTCAACCTCGTCAACGGCGACGGCGCGGGCGTGGGCGTGGCCCTGGCGAGCCATCCCGACATCGACATGGTGTCGTTCACCGGCTCAACCCGCGCCGGCGTTGAGGTGGCCAAGCTTGCCGCCCCGACCGTGAAGCGGGTGACCCAGGAACTTGGCGGCAAGAGCCCCAACATCGTCCTCGACGACAGCGGCTTTGCCGAGAGCGTCAGCGCCGGCGTGGCCAACATGATGCCGAACTCCGGGCAGAGCTGCAACGCGCCGACCCGCATGCTGGTCCCGAATTCCCGTATGGCCGAGGCTATTTCCATCGCGCGGGAGGCGGCCGAGCAGGTCACGGTGGGCCGGCCAGACGCAGGGAAGACTATCGGGCCGGTGGCCTCAAGGGCGCAGTTCGACAAGGTGCAGCGCCTGATCCAGAAGGGCGTCGACGAGGGCGCGACCGTGGTCGTGGGAGGCCCGGGCCGACCCGCGGATTTGGACAAGGGTTACTACGTCAAGCCGACCGTCTTCGCCCATGTCACAAACGACATGACGATTGCACGTGAAGAGATCTTCGGGCCGGTGCTGTGCATCCTCGGTTACGACGACATCGACCAGGCTATCGAGATCGCCAACGACACCGAGTACGGCCTTGCCGGCTTTGTTTCCGGGGCCGACCTCGACACGGCGCGTCAGATTGCTCGCAGGATCCGGGCGGGCTGGGTGACCATCAATCACGCATTCGACATGAATACGCCCTTCGGCGGCTACAAGCGCAGCGGCAACGGTCGAGAGTGGAGTGAGTTCGGGTTCCACGAGTATTTGGAAGTAAAAAGCGTATTGGGCTTCGCGCCGGACAAGGCCGCGCAATGAAGTGTCGTGCCGCCGTGATTCGCGGGGTTGGCATGGACTGGGAGATCCATGAAATCGATCTCGATCCGCCCCGCGCCGGTGAGGTCCTGGTGCGGATGGCCGTCGCCGGGATCTGTCACTCCGACGACCACCTGTTCACCGGCGACGTGGTGCCAACTCCGGAAGTGCTGGCCGCGAGCGGTCAGCCCGCGCCGGACTGGTTCCCGCTGCTTGGTGGTCACGAAGGAGCTGGTGTAGTCGCAGAGGTCGGTCCGGGAGTGACGGCGGTGCAGCCGGGAGACCACGTTGCGCTGTCATTCATCCCCGCGTGCGGTAGTTGTCGGTTTTGCGTCAACGGCCAGAGCTACATCTGCGACATCGGCGCCAGCTTGTTCGTCCGGGAAATGCCGACTGACGGCACATGTCGCCGGCATCTCGGCGACGAAAACCTCCTGGCCTATGGACAACTCGGCACCTTCGCTGAATATGCGGTGTTATCGGAACGGTCTGTGATCAAGATCGACGAAGCGATTCCGTTCCACGCCGCCTCGCTCGTGTCGTGCGGCGTCAGTACCGGTTGGGGCTCCGCGACGGTGTCAGCAGGCACCGAACCCGGCGACACCGTGGTCGTCATCGGCGCCGGTGGCGTCGGGATGAACGCCCTGCAGGGGGCGCGCGCCGTTGGCGCCAAATACGTCGTCGCGGTGGATCCGGTTGAGTCGAAGCGGGATTCAGCAAAGATCTTCGGTGCCACGCACAGCGCAGCATCCGCTGAGGAAGCGGTGCCGCTGGTGAGGGAGATCACCGACGGCCTGATGGCCGATCGCGTCGTCATCTGCCCCGGCGTCGTGCACGTGGACTTGATCCCATTGGCGATGGCCTTGCTTCGCAAAGGCGGCATCTGCGTACTCACCGGGATCACCCCGTTCACCGAGCCTCCGGTGCCGATGGTCCTGCAGGAGATGACGCTGTCGGCCAAGCAACTCAGAGGAGCGCTCTACGGCGGAATGAATCCGCGCACGAGCGTGCCGATGCTGTTGTCGTTGTACCAGGCGGGCGCTTTGAAGCTCGACGAACTGGTCACCAAGCACTACCAACTCGACCAGATCAACGAAGCGTTCGCGGATCTGCGCGAGGGCCGCAACATTCGCGGAATCATCGATTTCGCCAGCAGCTAGCAACCGTGCGGGCACGATCGTGGCGGACCCGGTCGCTGGTCTGGCGGCGCGGTAGACCAGCCTGATGGCGCCACTTCGCTGGGAAAAACCGGCGAAGGTCAACAAGTAGAAGTCGCGATGTTCGAAACCATGGCATCGTTCATCTCGGTCGAGCATGCCAACGATGCCATGTTCGACCCCCGTCGGAACCGAACTCGGGCTCGGCGTAGAGCCAATTCTCTTGCCGCACGCGGAGTTGCCGCGCGGCAGCATATTTCGGTTTCCGCCGCGCCGTGTCTGCCGCTGATGCGGTCTGCGCGCACCTAAACTGACGCCTGCATCAGCAGGGAGGGGCACCCGAGTATCGGCGGCAACAAAGCCACCGACCAGGAAACCGGTCGGCGCGCTGGAGAGGTGAACATGGAACCGGCCGGGGCGTACCCCGTGCCGGTTCATTCTGCTGGGAAGCCCCGTTGGGTCGCGGCGCCGCCGGCGAGCCGGTTGCCCACCCGCAGGGCGCGCGACAACGGTGACCGTCCAGAGCGCCGTCCGGGTATTCGTGCGCTGGATGGCGTGCGCGCGGTGGCGGTCGCGCTGGTGCTGGCCGACCACGGCGGCATCCCCGGTATGGCGGGCGGGTTCCTCGGCGTCGACGTGTTTTTCGTGCTGAGTGGATTCCTGATCACCTCGCTGCTGCTGGACGAGCTGGGCCGCAGCGGTCGTATCGACCTGGCGAATTTCTGGATTCGTCGGGCCCGCCGGTTGCTGCCGGCGCTGGTCTTGATGGTGCTGACCGTGGCAATCGGGCGTCAGCTCTTCTCACCCGAAGCGATCGTGGGCTTACGCGACGATGCCGTCGCCGCATTCTTCTGGGTGGCGAACTGGATGTTCGTCGCGGACAAGACCGGTTACTTCGCCCAGGGTGCGCCGCCGTCGCCGCTGCAGCACGCCTGGTCGCTCGGCGTGGAGGAGCAGTACTACATCGTCTGGCCGCTGGTGCTTGTCGCGGTGGCGGTGGTGCTGGCGGCGCGAGCGCGTCGGCAGGACAAACGGGCCACCCTCGGCGGCGTCCGCTTGACGGTGTTCGTGCTGGCCGCGCTGGGAGCGCTGGGCTCTGCCGCGGCCGCCATCCTGCTCGCCTCCGATGCAACACGCGATCGGGTCTACTTCGGCACCGATACCCGGGCCCAGGCGCTGCTGGTGGGCGCCGCGGCTTCGGCGTTGCTGGTCGACGATTGGGAGTCGCTGAATCGCGGATGGTCGCTGATCCGTTCGCGGTGGGGCAGGTGGATCGCCCGGGGGCTTCCGGTGATCGGTCTGGTGTTGTTGGGGGTGGCCGTTCACTACGCGACCGGCAGCGCCCGCGAATTCCGCAGCGGCCTGCTGATCGTGGTCGCCGTCGCGGCGGTGTTGGTGATCGCGCCGGTGGCATTGGATCAGCGCGGGCCTGTCGCCACCGTGCTGGCCTGGGGTCCGCTGGCCTGGCTGGGCAGCGTCTCCTACGGCGTCTACCTGTGGCATTGGCCGGTCTTTCTGGTGCTCAACGGTCAGCGAACCGGATGGCACGGGCTCTCGTTGTTCGCTGTCCGGTGCGCCGCCACGCTGGCGGTCTCGGTGGTGTCGTGGTGGGCGATCGAGCAGCCGGTCCGAAAGTGGCGACCGGTGCGGGTGCCGCTGCTGCCGCTGGCCGGAGCGACCGCGGCAACTGCCGCGGCGGTGACGCTGCTGGTGGTTCCGGTCGTGCACAAGCCCGGCGTCAGCGCACTCGACGCCAGCCTTCCTCCCGGGGTGTCGCCGGTCGCGGTCGTCTCGCCGTCGCCTCCACAAGGAGTCCGGCCCGCACGGTCCGTCGCGAAGCGAGATCCGCGGCGGCCGTTCACCGTTTCGGTGTTCGGCGACTCGATCGGCTGGACAATGATGCACTTCCTGCCGCAAACCCCCGGGTTCCAATTCATCGACCACACCGTGATCGGCTGCAGCCTGGTGCGCGGCGGCCCGTACAGCTACCTCGGCCAGACCCTGGACCAGAAAAGCGAGTGCGAATCATGGCCGGGCCGGTGGACATCGCAGATCACCGTCGACCAGCCCGACGCCGTCCTGCTGGTGATCGGCCGCTGGGAGACCGTGAACCGGGTCAATGAGGGACGCTGGACTCACATCGGGGATCCGGCCTTTGACTCCTACATCAGCGCCGAGCTGCGGCGTGCGGTGGACATCCTCAGCTTCAGCGGTGCGCCGTTGACCGTCGCGAACTTGCCGTACAGCAGGCGCGGTGAACGGCCGGACGGCAGCCTGTATCCCGAGGATCAGCCTGAGCGGGTGGACGAATGGAACGCCATGCTGGGCAAGACCATTGGCAATCGTCCGGACGTGCGGATACTGGACTTCAAAAAGAAGCTGTGTCCTGAAGGCACGTACACCGCCAAAGTCGACGGCATCCAGGTCCGCAGCGACGGCGTGCACTTGACCGAGGAAGGCGTGCAGTGGCTGACGCCCTGGCTCGAGCAATCGCTACGCCCGCGGTGACTAAACGCCGGCGTGGCAGCTGAGTTCCATGCTGTCGCTCTCCCGCACGGCGAAATTGAAACTCACGTAGCCGTTCTCGCTGTTGTGGACGTAGTCGAGGTAAGACCGTGCGTCCGCGCTCTCGGTGTTGTCGGCGATGACAAGGGCTCCGGGAGACAGTTTCGGCTCGAGCAGCTTGATCACCGGCAGGTACAGCTCTTTCCAGCCGTCGAGCAGGACGAAGTCGACCGGTCCGTCCAGATCCGCAAGCGTGCTCAGCGCGTCGCCTTCCAGCACGGTGATCAGGTCATCCAACCCGGTTTCGGCGAACGTCTTCTTGGCGGCGGCGATCTTGGTGTCGCTGATCTCGGTCGTTACCACGCGGCCAGTGCCGTTGTCGCGGACCGCTGACGCCAGATGCAGCGCCGAAATGCCAAACGACATACCGAATTCCACGACGGTCGCCGGACGGGTTGCCCGCACCAGCGAGTACAACAGCTGGCCGGACTCGGGCGTCACGGGAATGTAGAACTCGCTCATGGCGTCGGCGCGTTCCTGGACGGTTCTGGCCGCGGACATGTTGGGGCGCCTCTCGCGCAGCAACGACATCTGTTCGCGTGACTCGGTATACATCCGTTCAAGGGCTTCGGCGACTCGAGGATCCTGCAGTGTGGTGGCCATGCCGTCGAGCCTAGCCAGGCGGCCCTGAGAATTGGCCTCTACCATGTTTGACGAGCATTGATAGTGGTGCGAGGATGGACCGGCAAGCACCTCGGTAGGTGAGGCGTCTGCGCGGATACAGGCCACTGACCCCGAACGTCGAGAGACGCCCCGGGTCAGGACAGCTCTTCCCGACCTAAGGGTTGAGCCCAAGTGGCTTCCGGGTGCAACACCGGATACGCCGTGCAGTGCCGAAGCTCCGACGATGGGGGTGCGTCGCCGTCAGGCGCCAACCCCCTGTCATGCGTGCGCTGTGGTGACACCCCCGTGTGTCCTGGCCGTGAGGAGGTGAGGGCGATATGAGTCCGAGCGATAGTCCGCATCCATATTGGAAATCCATTTCGTCCCGATCCGGTAGCGGTCTTCCCGCCGTCGCCTGAGCCTCCCCGGATGTCGGTTCTGTTGTGCCGACCTACAATTGGCGGTGGCTGGACTCGCCTACAGCGATGGGTCGGGCTTCCCCTGAGGAGACGATCATGCGTCCCAACCCCGAGCGTCAGATTCATCGAGCCTGCGGCGACGTCCGCGCTGCCCTGTTCAGTGCGTTGGAGCTCCTCGCGGACGGCAGCATTCCCACCACCGCCAGCGACGACACGTTCAAAGTGCTCAGCGATCTGGGTAGGCTGCAGCGCCATCTCGCCGATGCGCTGCAAGCCACCAACCTGCTCGACCAGATGGTCGGCGTTCCGGTAGAGGAGCGTCAGCCGTGGTCGTACTACCGGAGCCGGATCGCGCAGAAAGCCAGACTGGTCAGCGCCGTCGACGAGCACCGCGGCCTGGCCGGCCAGGCCACCGCGTCCTAACCAGCGTCACGAAACCTGAGGCAGCAGAACGATCTTGCCGTGCGTGTGTCGTTGCTCGAGTTCTGCGAACGCGTCGACGACCCGGTCGAGCGGGTAGGTCGCGGCGACATCGAAGTCGAGCGCGCCGGAAGTGACCAGATCGGCGATCTCGGTCAGCACCGCCGGTGTCGACGCCTCAGCGCTGCCTTCGCTTTTCGCGCCGACCTCGGCGGCCTTCTCGAAGGAAATGATGGTGTTGATCCGCTCGGGTGGTACGCCGAGGTCGACCGCCAGCTGCACATAGTCCGGTCCGAACAGGTCGATGAAGGCGTCGATGCCGTCCGGTGCGGCCTGCTGCAGCCGTTGTGCCAACCCGTCGCCGTATTCGACCGGCTCGACGCCGTGGGCGCGGAGCCACTGCGCATTGCCCGACGATGCGATACCCAACACCCGCACGTCGCGCAGGGCCAACAGCTGGACCACCAGGCTGCCAACGCCTCCGGCCGCGGCGGAGACCGCGACGGTCTCACCCGGTTGCGGCGCGACAGCGCGAACGGCCGCGTAGGCCGTGACGCCGACGACGTATAGCGAACCCGCGACCTCCCAACTCAGCTCGGCAGGTTTGTGGATCAGCTGGTCGACCGGGACTTTCGCGTGGGTGGCGTGGCTCGAGCGCTGGAAACTGAAACCCAGCACATCGTCGCCGACGGCGAAATCGCTGACGCCGTCGCCGACCTCGAGCACGACGCCGGCCAGATCGCTGCCCTCGCCGGACGGGAAGGTGGCCGGGAATCGTTCGTGCAGTGCCCCGCTGCGAATGCCGATCTCACCGGGATTGATGCCGGCTGCGCGAACCTCGACCAGCACCTCGCCGGCACTGGGCGACGGCCGATCGATATCGGCCACGTACAACTCCTCGCGCCCGCCGTAACGGTCGAAGCGGACTGCTCGCGCTTGTGCGGCTACCATCGTGATCTCCCTGCTTTTCGTTGCGAAAATCTCTCGGCTGCAGCGACTTTGAACAACTGACGGTGATTAGGCGTACCGAGTCGATCGCCCATGCGTTACAGCCTCCGGTAGGCGCAACAGAGGCAGCCCGGTGATGTCTTCCGACATAGCGGTGTGACCGCCGTCACAGCGACGTACGCCGCTGCAGATACCGGGATCAGGACACCACGTTGATGGGGTCCCCGATGTGGACGGTGTCGAAGTACCACGCGGCGTTGTCCGGGCTGAGGTTGATGCAGCCGTGGCTGACGTTCGAATAGCCCTGAGAGTCCACCGACCACGGGGCCGAGTGCACGTACACGCCGCTCCAGGTGACCCGGACCGCGTACGACGCGGTGATCTTGTATCCCTCCGACGACTCGAGGGGGATCCCGATGGTCCGCGAGTCCATAACGACCGTGCGCTCTTTGGACAGCGCAGCGAAATTTCCCATCGGTGTTGGACGAGTGGGCTTACCCATCGACGCCGGCATCGTGCGCAGCACCTCGCCATTCTGGCTGACCGTGAACGTGTGCGCGGAGATGCTGGCCACGCCCACCACCTGATCACCGGTGTCGAAACCGGTTGACAGCGCATGTACTTCGACGCCGACGTGGCTGTGGGCCGGCCAGTAACCGTCCGGCTTCCACTCGACAACGTTGGGCTGGGGCCAATCGAACCGCCCGGTCATGCGATTCGGTGCGGTGATCTTGATTGCGCGCTCGGCGGCCGGGCGGTTGGTGACCGGAGCGGTGAACGTGACGATCACCGGGTGGGCCACGCCGACCACGGCGCCGTTGGCCGGCTGGATCGATGCCACGCCCGCGGCCAGGTTGGGCGGTGCGATCGCCGCCGTGCCCGTGGCCACCGATCCCGCCACGGCCAGCATTGCGGTCAGGGCCGCAAGCCATCCCATTCGAATCGCTCTCACCACGGTGTCCACCCCTCCGAGACGATGCAAGCCCGAAGCGCTCGCATTCCGTAACTCTAATATGCCCTATCTGGCGCTCAGCAAACAGACTATAAATTGCGCAAGTCGCGATCGATATACGCGCGTTTCGGGTATCGTCGCTGCTCACGCCGCAAATATGCCCTAGAGAGTGATATCGAAGTCTTACGCTGGGCGCGGTGTGGCAAGCGGAAATTGCACCGGCTATGCGTTGGCCGTGTGCGCCCCGCGGCGTCAGCCCGCGGACTTCACCTGCGCGGCAGCGGATTCTGGCATCGGTTCATACCGAGCGAAGGTGCGGGTGAACGAGGCCGCGCCGTGTGAGAGCGAGCGCAAATCGATTGCGTAACGGGTCAACTCAACCTGTGGGACTTCGGATCTCACCAATGTGCGGTCGTTGCCGGCCGTGTCGGTCCCCATTACCCGGCCGCGACGCCCGGACAAGTCGCTCATCACGGCGCCGACCAGGTCGTCGGGTATCAGCACGGAGACCTCGTCGATCGGCTCGAGCAGCGCCGGCTTCGCCGCGGCCGCGGCTTCTTTCAGCGCCAGCGCCCCGGCCATCTGGAAGGCGAAATCTGAGGAATCCACGCTATGCGCCTTGCCGTCGAGCAGGGTGACCCGGATATCGACGACGGGATAACCGGCGTGCACACCCTTTTCCATCTGAGCGCGCACACCCTTCTCGACGCTCGAGATGAACTGGCGCGGCACCGAGCCGCCGACCACCTTGTCGAGGAACTCGAACCCGGAGCCTTCGGGTAGCGGTTCGACCTCGATGTCACACACCGCGTACTGCCCGTGTCCACCGGACTGTTTGACGTGCCGGCCGTGGCCTTTCGCCTTGCTGCCAAAGGTTTCTCGCAGCGGTACCCGCAGCTCGACGGTATCCACGGAGACGCTGTAGCGGTTGGCCAGTGCGTCCAGCACCACACCGGCATGGGCTTCGCCCATGCACCACAGCACGATCTGATGCGTCTCCGGGTTCTGCTCGATCCGCAGGGTCGGGTCCTCGGCGGCCAATCGTCCAAGCCCGACCGACAGCTTGTCCTCGTCGGTCTTGGCATGTGCCTGAATCGCCACCGGCAGCAATGATTCCGGCATCATCCACGGCTTGAGCACCAGCGGCTGCGCCTTGTCGGAGAGTGTGTCGCCGGTTTCGGCCCGGCTCAGACGTCCGATGGCGCACATGTCGCCGGGCAGCACCATCGATGCCGGCCGCTGCTGCTTGCCCAGCGGGAAGGACAGCGCACCGATGCGTTCATCCTCGTCGTGGTCCACGTGGCCGGCCAAAGAATCGGGGCCGGCGTCGTCTGGCGAGCCGAAGAACGACGAGAAATGGCCCGACACATGAACGGTCGTGTCGGGCCTGATGGTCCCGGAGAACACCCGGACCAGGCTGAGCCTGCCGACATAGGGGTCCGACGTCGTCTTCACCACCTCGGCCAGCAGCGGCGACTCGGAGCCGCAAGTCACCTTCGTGAACGCGGCACCTTGCGACGTAAACACCTCGGGCAGTGGGTGTTCCGCCGGGGACGGAAATCCGCGGGTGGCCACCTCCAGTAGTTCCAGGGTGCCGACGCCGGTGCCGCTGCAGACCGGAATCACCGGGAAGAACGAGCCGCGGGCGACTGCTTTCTCCAGATCGTCGATCAGCACCGCTTCGTCGATCTTTTCGCCGTCCAGGTAACGCTCCATCAGCGATTCGTCTTCGGACTCCTCGATGATTCCCTCGATCAACGTGCCGCGGGTTTCCTCGATCTGATCGGCGTAGGAGGCGTCGGGCGCGTGGGCGGTCCGCTTGCCGTTCGCGTATTCGTAGTGCGTCTGCGACAACAGACCGATCACGCCGTCACCGGTAGGGAGATAGAGCGGTAAAACCTTGTCGCCGAACGCATTCTGCGCGGCCGCGAGCGCATTCTGGTAGTTGGCCCTGGCGTGGTCGAGTTTGGTGATCACCACGGCTCGGGGCATGCAGACCTGGTTGCACTCCTGCCACAGTGACTTCGTCGGCTCGTCGACGTCCTCGTTGGCCGCGATCACGAACAGCGCGCAGTCCGCGGCGCGCAACCCGGCCCGCAATTCGCCGACGAAGTCCGCGTAGCCGGGGGTGTCGACGAGGTTGACCTTGACGCCGTCGTGCGACAGCGACGCCAAAGCGAGACTGACCGAACGCTGCTGGCGGATCTCGGCCTCGTCGTGATCGCAGACCGTGGTGCCGTCGGCGATACAGCCGGGTCTGGACAACACGCCGGACGCGACAAGAAGCGCGTCGACCAAGGTGGTCTTGCCGCCGCCGGACGGGCCTACCAGCACCACGTTCCGGACGGCGGCCGGATCGTCTACGGCGGGAGCTGCTCCTGCGCCGTTCGAACTGTGGGACTTGTCTGCCATGACGTCACTCCCTCGCGGTCCCCGTCATCGTGATGCAGGTCACTTTTCTCCTAGCGTCCGCGCAAAACAAGGGTGAACGGGCGGTGAAGGGAATTAAGGGAGCCAGCGGGCTCAGGCGTGCCAACTGCTCCAGCGCTGGACCGCGACGGCGATCACCGGGCCATCCAGCGAAACCGATTGGTATTGAGCATATTTCGCACGTAGCAGATCGCGTCCGACGTGCATGGTGTCGCCGTCGTGATGGATCGCGGCAACACCGTCGGCGCGGACCCACCACAACTGCGTCCAGTCATCGGCGTAGTGGTCGACCAGCAGGCTCACCTGCGGGTTGCGCTCGATGTTGGCGAGCCGGCGCAGCCGATGGGTCGTCTTGGGTTTGGCGTCGACGGCCGTATAGATGACCTCGTCGTGCAGCGCGAAGACCACCGGCACCAGATGCGGCCGGCCGTCGAGGGCGGCGCTGGCCAACCGGGCTACCGGTGCGTGCGCGAAGCGGGCCTGGGGGTCGAATTCGACCACGTCGCTGAGCCTAGGTGCCGGAGTTGATTTAGGTAATGCTCAGGCCGCCGTCGACGACGATCGTCTGTCCGGTGACGTATCCGCCGGCCGCCGATGCCAACCAGACCGCGGTGGCCGCGAGTTCGCGTCCATCGCCCAGTCGGCCCAGGATCAGTCGATGCGACTGGCTCTCCAGGTAGCCGGGTTTGTATTCGTCGGTCATCTCGGTTTTGAAGAATCCCGGAGCGAGGGCATTCACCCGAATGCCCTTGCGCGCGCCCCACTGCTGCGCCAGATCCCGGGTGAGCCCGATGATCCCGGCCTTGCTTGCGCTGTAGGCCGCCTGCGGCAGTCCGGCGGTGGTGATCCCCAGAATGCTGGCGATGTTGATCACCGAACTTCCGGGCTGCATGACCCGCCCGCAGGCCTGTGCCACCCAGTACGCGCCGTTGAGGTTGACGTCGATCACCGAGCGGAACTGCTCGGGTGTCTCGCGGGTCGCTGGGTGCGCGGTCCCGACGCCGGCGTTGTTGATCAACACGTCGACCCGGCCGAAGGTCTGCATCGCGGCATCGACCAGCGCCTGGCACTGCTCGGGCTCGCTGACGTCGGTCGCGATGGTCAGTGCCTTGCGGCCGCCGGCCTCCACGAGAGACGCCGTCTCGGCCAACCTGTCGACGCGTCGGGCGCCTAACACGACGTCGGCACCGGCCTCGGCGAATGCCTGGGCGAACGACACACCCAGCCCGGACGAAGCGCCGGTCACGATCACGACTTTGTCGTCGAGCCGGAATGAATCAAGCACGCCCATGCGCAAGACACCTTTGCTGTCGAGTTGCCGTTCAGCCGAAGCTATGAAGCTACCGCCTTGCAATGTGCCGGTGGATCAACCTCCGGCGGGACCGGGAAAACCCGACATCGATATGCCTGGCCGAGCGACGCAGGCTACGGTTAGATGAACAAAGTTGTGTCGTCAAGATCATAATCTTGCGACATTCGGGCTGAATTCGGCTGGTACTTACGCAGGAGGTAAATGGGGATGAGCGGATCGCACCGCGGCACACCGCGGGGGTCGCTGCGCTTGCTCAGTCTGTTGGCAGCGACAGGCCTGGCTCTGGCGACGGCGCCCGCGCACGCGTCACCGCTGACGACGCCTGCCCCGCGCGACGCGGCGGCCGCGGCCGCGCAGGTGGGTCCGCAAATCGTGGACATCGACGCCAAGCTTGGATTCCAGAGCGCGATCGGCGCCGGAACCGGCATCGTGATCGACCCCAGCGTGGTCCTCACCAACAACCACGTGATCGCCGGCGCGACCGACCTCACCGCGAGGTCCATCGCGAATGGCCAGACCTACCCGGCGACGGTGATCGGTTTCGACCGCCAGCACGACATCGCTGTACTGCAACTCGCCGGAGGCGGCCTACCGGTGGCCAATATCGGCAACTCCGACACGGTGAAGGTGGGCGATCCGGTCGTCTCGCTGGGTAACGCCGGCGGTGCGGGCGGTGCGCCCAGCGTGGAGGAGGGGCGGATCGGTGCGCTGGGCCAGACGGTGTCGGCAAGCGACGCGCTGACCGGTAGCACCGAGAGCCTTAGCAACCTGATCCAGGTCAACGCGAACATCCGCCCGGGTGACTCGGGTGGCCCAACGGTCAACGCCGCCAACCAGGTGATCGGCATGAACACCGCCGCAACGGCGAACTTCCACCTGGGCAGCGGCCAGGGCTTTGCGATCCCGATCAACGAGGCGATGGCCATCGCCGGACAGATCCGGTCCGGCGCTTCGTCGGCGACGGTGCACATCGGGCCGACCGCGTTCCTCGGAGTGGGAGTCAACGACGCCCCGGGCGGCGCAGGCGCCATCATCCGGCAGGTGATTCCGACCGGTCCCGCCGCCGGGGCCGGTCTCGCTCCGGGTGACGTGATCACCTCGATCAACGGCCAGCCGGTGAACTCGGCTACCGCACTGACGAGAATTCTCGACCAGCACCACCCCGGCGAGGGCGTCAGCGTGGGGTTGGGCGGACGGGAAGTCAATGTGGCGTTGGGGGACGGCCCGCCGGGCTGATCCAACGTCGCAGCTCATGCAGCTGTGCTCAATTCGTCTGGCGCATAAGGTTTTCGATGCCACACCCCGGGTACGTGTAACGTCGTGGACTTGACCAGGGACAGAGAACACACGTCCGAACATGACCCCGCGGAGGGAAGCCGCGTCGAAGACGGTGTCGTCGAGCATCCCAACGCAGACGAGTTCACCGAAGCCAAGTCGCTGCCCGCCGACCCCACCTGGTTCAAGCACGCGGTCTTCTACGAGGTACTGGTGCGGGCCTTCCTGGACGGCGACGCAGACGGATCCGGTGACCTGCGTGGGCTGCTGCAGCGGTTGGACTATTTGCAGTGGCTCGGCATCGATTGCATATGGCTGCCGCCGTTTTACGACTCACCGTTGCGTGACGGCGGCTACGACATTCGCGACTTCTACAAGGTGCTGCCGGAGTTCGGCACCGTCGACGACTTCGTCGCGCTGCTCAACGCCGCGCATGAGCGGGGCATCCGGGTCATCACCGACCTGGTGATGAACCACACCTCCGAATCGCACCCGTGGTTTCAGGAGTCGCGCCACGACCCCGACGGCCCCTACGGCGACTTCTACGTGTGGAGCGACACCAGCGACAAGTACACCGACGCCCGAGTCATCTTCATCGACACCGAAGAGTCGAACTGGACGTTCGACCCAGTGCGCCGCCAGTTCTACTGGCACAGGTTCTTCTCTCATCAGCCGGACCTGAACTACGACAACCCGGTTGTTCAGGAAGCGATGATCGACGTCCTTCGCTTCTGGCTGGACCTCGGGATCGACGGGTTCCGGCTGGACGCGGTGCCGTACCTATTCGAGCGAGAAGGCACCAACTGCGAGAACCTGCCCGAGACCCACGCGTTTCTGAAGCGAGTACGCAAGGTCGTCGACGACGAGTTTCCGGGCAGGGTGCTGTTGGCCGAGGCCAATCAGTGGCCCAGCGACGTCGTCGAGTACTTCGGCGAAGCCAGCACCGGCGGCGACGAATGCCACATGGCGTTCCACTTCCCGCTGATGCCGCGCATTTTCATGGCGGTGCGGCGCGAGTCGCGTTTCCCGATCTCGGAAATCATGGCGCAGACGCCGGAGATTCCGGACATGGCGCAATGGGGAATCTTCCTGCGCAACCACGACGAGCTGACGCTGGAGATGGTCTCCGACGAAGAGCGCGACTACATGTACTCCGAGTACGCCAAGGATCCGCGGATGAAGGCCAACGTCGGGATTCGCCGGCGGTTGGCGCCGCTGCTGGACAACGACCGCAACCAGATCGAACTGTTCACCGCGCTGCTGCTGTCGCTGCCTGGATCGCCGGTGCTGTACTACGGCGACGAGATCGGCATGGGCGACGTGATCTGGCTGGGTGATCGCGACGGGGTGCGCACGCCGATGCAGTGGACCCCGGACCGCAATGCCGGATTCTCCAAAGCCAACCCGGGCCGGCTGTATCTGCCGCCCAGTCAGGATTCCGTCTACGGGTACCAGGCCGTCAACGTCGAAGCCCAACGCGACACCTCGACGTCGTTGCTCAACTTCACCCGGATGATGCTGGCGGTGCGTCGCAGGCACGACGCCTTCGCGATCGGGAGTTTCGAGGAGCTTGGCAGCTCCAACCCGTCGGTGCTGGCGTTCCTGCGTCAGGCGCCTGATGACGGCGACGTCGTGCTCTGCGTGAACAATCTGTCGCGTTTCCCTCAGCCCCTCGAGTTGAACCTGCAACATTGGAGCGGTCACACGCCGATCGAGCTCACTGGGCATGTCGAGTTCCCGCGCATCGGTCACTTGCCCTATCTGCTGACCCTGCCGGGCCACGGGTTCTACTGGTTCCAGTTGTGCGGGTCTGAGGAGTCGCAATGAACTTGCCGTGGTCGGATTGGCTACCGCAGCAGCGTTGGTACGCCGGGCGTAGCCGCGAACTGGCAACCGCCGAGCCTGGTCTCGTCGTAGGTTTGCGCGACAATCTGGATCTCGTGCTGGTGGACGTGACGTACACCGACGGTTCGACCGAGCGCTACCAGGTGATCGTCGGCTGGGATTCCGAGCCGCCCACCGAGTACAACACCGTCGCCACCATCGGCGCCGATCGCGATCGCACCGGCTTCGACGCGCTCTACGATCCGGACTCCGCGGCATTTCTGCTGTCGCTGGTCGACTCGTCGGCCACCCGGGAGGGCGTGTCGTTCGGCAAAGAGCCGGACGTCACCCTGCCTCTGGACGCCTATCCACGCGTGTCGGACGCCGAGCAGAGCAACACCAGCGTGATCTTCGATCGCGATGCGATCTTGAAGGTGTTTCGCCGCGTCAGCCCGGGCGTCAACCCCGATATCGAGCTCAACCGGGTCCTGGGCCGGGCCGGAAACCCGCACGTGGCACGCCTGCTGGGTACCTACGAGCTGACCGCTTCGGACACCGACACCAGCTGTCCGCTGGGCATGGCGACCGAGTATGAAGGCAACGCGGCCGAGGGCTGGGCGATGGCCACCGCCAGCGTTCGCGACTTGTTCGCCGAGGGCGACCTCTACGCGTACGAGGTCGGCGGTGACTTCGCCGGCGAGTCCTACCGGCTGGGCGAAGCCGTCGCGTCGGTGCATGGCGGGCTCGCCGAGGCGCTCGGCACCTCGCAGGCCCCGTTCCCGGTCGACACCATGCTGGCCCGGTTGTCGTCGGCGGCCGGCGCGGTCTCCGAGCTCGAGCAGTACGCGCCGGCGATCGAGCATCGGTTCCAGAAGTTGGCCGAGCAGACCATCACGGTGCAGCGGGTGCATGGCGACCTGCATTTGGGACAGGTGCTGCGCACGCCCGAGTCCTGGCTGCTGATCGACTTCGAGGGTGAACCGGGCCAGCCGCTGGCCGAACGCCGCGCACCGGACTCCGTGCTGCGCGACGTGGCAGGGGTGTTGCGATCGTTCGAGTACGCCGCCTACGGACCGCTGGTCGACCAGTCCGCCGACAAGCAATTGGCCGCGCGTGCTCGAGAGTGGGTGCAGCGCAACCGAACTGCCTTCTGTGACGGTTATGCGGCGGCATCCGGCGTCGACCCGCGTGATTCGGCGCTGATCCTGGCGGCGTACGAGCTGGACAAGGCGGTTTATGAGGCGGGTTACGAGTCTCGGCACCGGCCCGGTTGGCTACCCATTCCGCTGCGGTCGATCGCCAAGTTTGTAGCAGATTGATGTGAGTGTCACCTGAATGGCCGTCCCCGCCCTGTCATCGGCGTAGCTTTTTGAAAGCATAGGTTTCATGCTTCTTGAGACGTTCGACAGTGAAGCGCGCTTGTCGTGGGTGCTGGCGGGGCTTGCCGGTGTGCTCGGTGCGACGGCTTTCACCCACTCGGCCGGGTACTTCGTCACGTTCATGACCGGAAACGCGCAACGCGCGGTGCTGGGTTATTTCCGCGGCGACGTGGTGTTGTCGGTGACGGCAGGTCTGCTGCTGCTGAGCTTCGTCGCCGGCGTGGTGATCTCGTCGGTGTGTCGGCGGCATTTCTGGGTCGCACATCCGCACGGCCCGACGGTGCTGGCGACGTTTAGCTTGATAGCGGCAACATTTGTGGACGTCTTGGACGAGGGCTGGGAAGAGGGTCAGCTCGACTTCCCGCCGATCATGTTGTTGGCCTTCGCTATCGGCGCGCTGAACACGTCGTTCGTCAGGGATGGTGAAGTGTCGGTGCCGTTGAGTTACGTGACCGGCACGCTGGTCAAGATGGGACAGGGCATCGAACGGCACATCGCCGGCGGCAACCTGTCGGATTGGCTCGGCTACTTCCTGCTGTTCAGTAGCTTCGTTTTGGGTGCCACGGTGGGTGGCCTCATCAGCACGCTCGTCAACGGGACCGGGATGCTGGTGTTCGCTTCGGCGATGTGCGCGTTGGCAACCGCCTATACGTACTTTCACCAGGATCGCCGCGCCTTACTGAATTAGCTTCCCGGACAAATACATCGGCAGCAGCGCTGGGGGAGCGCTGCTGCCGATGCGTGGGTGGAGATGTCAGGTGGCGCCTTGACCACCGCTCAGGGTCCGCTGAATGTCGGGCTTCATGGCGACCAGTTGCTGGTTCCAGTAGCCCCAGTCATGCGTTCCGTTGGGCGGGAAGTTAAACGTGCCGTTGCGGCCGCCCGCTGCGGTGTAGTTGTCGCGGAACTGCTCGTTGGTACGCAGCGTGAACTGCTCCAGGAACTTGGCCGGCATGCTGTCGCCGCCAAGCTCGTTCGGAGTGCCGTTGCCGCAGTACACCCAGATGCGGGTGTTGTTTTGGACCAGGCGGGGGATCTGGACCATCGCGTCGTTACGCTTCCAGGCCGGGTCGCTGGTCGGGCCCCACATGTTGGTGGCGTTGTAACCGCCCGCGTCGCCCATCGCCAGACCGATCAGCGTCGGCCACCAACCCTCGGAGGGGTTGAGGAAACCGGACAGCGACGCCGCGTAGGAGAACTGCTGCGGGTAGTACGCGGCCAGGATCATTGACGAACCGCCGGCCATCGAAAGACCAACGGCAGCATTGCCGTTCGGAGAGATACCCCGGTTGGCCTGCAGGTACGTCGGAAGCTCCCTGGTCAGGAAAGTTTCCCACTTGTAGGTCTGGCAGCCCGCCTTACCGCAGGCCGGCTGGTACCAGTCGCTGTAGAAGCTGGACTGCCCGCCGACCGGCATGATCACCGACAGGCCGGACTGGTAGTACTCCTCGAACGCGGGAGTGTTGATGTCCCAGCCGTTGAAGTCGTCCTGGGCGCGCAGCCCGTCGAGCAGGTAGACCGCGTGCGGTCCGCCGCCCTGGAACTGGACCTTGATGCTGCGGCCCATCGCCGCAGACGGTACTTGTAGATACTCGACCGGCAGGCCCTTCTTGGAGAACGCCCCCACGGTCGCCGAGCCGCCGATAGCGCCGACCACACCGGCCAGCAGTGCTGCCCCGATGGTCGCGATTGCCAGCCGGCGCGGCAAACGCGACGCCGCACCGCGGAACTTCTCTGCGAACTTCATAGCTCCTATCCCAACTTTCATCTGCCGCACAAGCGGTCGAATAGCTGTCTGTGGCAGTCAAACACGCAAGTAACTACAAGCCTGTTAGTCACCTCGGGGTGTGCGATCGCGGTTCGCTAACGATTGAGGCTCGAAGCGTTACCCGCAGATAACGATTCCGACTCGGAGCTACCCGACGACGAAATAGCCCCCTGCCGAATCGAATTCAGCAGGGGGCGTTACATATTCGTGATCTATCTGACCAGACGCCGCAAAAGCGTTGACGCCGTGGCGATTCCGAGAATCGCCGCCACCACCAACACCACGACGTCCAGCGGGTTGAACGGTGTGCCGATCAGCAGCGCCCGCAGGGCATGGACTTCATAACTGAGCGGGTTGACCGTGCTGAGCACATGCAGCCAGGCCGGCATGACGTCGACCGGATACAGCGCGTTGGACGCAAAGAACAGCGGCATGGTGATCGCCTGGCCGATTCCCATCAACCGGTCGCGGCTGCGCACCAACCCGGCCAACGTCATCGACAGGCAGGCGAAAAACGCCGAACCCAGCATCACGACGGCCGTCGCGGCCAGGATCCGCAGCGGGTTGATCGTCATCCCGATGCCCATCACATAGGCCAGCGCCAACACGCCGACGACCTGGGCCACCGATCGCACGCCCGCTGCGAACGCCTTGCCGGAGATCAGCGCCGCGGCGGGCGATGGTGTCACCATCAGCTTGGCCAGGATGCCGGCGTCGCGGTCCCAGATGATCTGGATGCCGTAGAAGATCGAGATGAACAGCGCCGACTGGGCGATGATGCCCGGCGCCAGGAACGCCAGGTAGGACACCGGCCCGGTGTTGATCACGTGCAGCTTGCTGAAGGTGGTGCCGAAGATCAGTAGCCACAGCGCCGGTTGCACCATCCGCGTGACGAGCTCGGTGCGATCGCGTCGCAGCTTCTGCATTTCCACGATCGCGAATGCGCTGACGCGGCTCAACGTCGCGGGCACGCGTTGCCATCCGCGCGGCACGAGGGTCAGCGTCCCCGGCGTGGGCTTGATAGCGATATCAACCGGCACGGCTGGCAACCTTTCTGCTGGAACGGATTTCACGGAACAACCCCGAGCCATCGGCCTGCTTCGACAAGTCCGACGCGGTGTAGTGCCGGAAGACGTCTTCGAGCGTGGCGCACGACGAGACGGTCGACTTCAACTTCGTCGGCGTCCCGACGGCGCGAAGCTTGCCGTGATGCATCAGCGCAACCCGGTCGCACAAGGCGTCGGCCTCTTCCATGTAATGCGTGGTCAGCAGCACGGTCATGCCGAACTGACCCTGCATGTTCAGCACGTGCGCCCAGACGCGGTCGCGCGCGATGGGATCCAGCCCCACCGTCGGTTCGTCGAGTACCAGCAGTGACGGGCGGTTGACCAACGCCTGCGCCACCTCCAGTCGCCGGACCATCCCGCCGGAATAGGTTCCCGCCGGACGATCGGCAACGTCGAGCAACTCCATGGCGTCCAACGCTTCATCCACCCGCTCGGATCGCTGCGCGCGCGGCACGCCGTACAACCTGGCGAACCAGGCCACGTTCTGCCGGCCGGTCAGCGCCGGCTCGATCGAAAGTTGCTGCGGCACATAGCCGATGTTGCTGCGAATATCGATCGTCTGATCGCGGGCGTCCAGGCCGAAGATCCGTAGCTCGCCGTGCTGCACGGGTGTCAGCGTGGTGAGCATCCGCACCACCGTGGTCTTGCCGGCGCCGTTGGGTCCCAGCAGGCCCATCGTCTCGCCCGGCCGCACCTGCAACGTCACGTCATCGACGGCGGTGAAACTGCCGTAGCGATAGGTCAGATTGCGGGCGTCGACCGCCATCGGCAGTGCTCCGCTCATTGTGGTCGCTCCTGTAGTCGTCGGGTCATTGTGTCGAGAACCTCCAACCCCTTTGCCAGAGAATCGATCTGGGCGTCGTCGAGCTCGTTGAGTACCTCGGCCAGCGCTGCCTTTCGGGTCGCGCGCGAAGTATCGACGATCTGCTGGGCGGCTCCGGTCAGTCGTAACTGGCCGACGCGGCGATCGGTTTGACCTGCGGTCCGCACCAGCAGCCCCTTGTCGACCAGCTTGGACACCAGGGTCGAGGCGGTGTTGGCGACCAGCCCCAGCTCGGCCGCGGCAGCGCTGACCGAGATGTCTGGCTGGCGGCCGACCAGCCACAGCAATTCCGACTGCGATTCGGTGAGCCGTACCGACTCGAAACCACGCCCCGTCGACCTGCGAAGTTGCCGACGGAATCTGCCGATGACCCGCGACACCTCGGTGACGGGGTCGATGAGTGTGTTCACTTGTATCTGTTTACGAGCTAAATATGTGTGGACGCTATGTCCGAGCTAGCAGCGAGCTACTTCTCCAAACGATGCAGCACAACGTCGGTGAGCGCACCGCTGTCGACGCGCGCAGTCATGTAGGTGCAGTACGGCTGCCGACGGCGATCGGTCGGTGAGCCCGGGTTCAACAGCCGCAGGCCAGTGCTGGTCGTGGTGTCCCAGGGGATGTGGCTGTGGCCGAACACCAGGACGTCGGTGTCGGGGTATTGACGTGACATCCGGGCGTCCCGGCCGGCGGTGGCCCCGGTCTCGTGGACGATGGTGAAGCGCAGCCCGTCCAAAACGACGTCGGCACGTTCGGGCAGGCGTGAACGCAGTACCGGCCCGTCGTTGTTGCCCCAGCACGCCACCAGTCGCGCGGCCCTGGCCGTCAGCTCATCGAGCAGCTCGGGTTCCACCCAGTCGCCGGCATGCAGGACGACGTCTGCCTGCGCCACCTCGTCCCACACGCGCGTCGGTAGATCGCGGGCCCGGCGCGGCACATGCGTATCGGCGAGAAGGAGCAACCTCACCCCGCCATCGTGCAACAGGCCGCCGGATCGGTGCGGGCCGACGGTCGCTTGGCAACGGGCGAGTGGCACGATGCATATCAGCGCCGCCCGCCTAGCCGTCGGGCCGACTCAAAGGAGAGAAACGCTATGCGCACCTTCGAATCAGTCGCCGACCTCGCCGCGATCAAGGGTGAAAGCATCGGAGAAAGCGAGTGGGTGACGATCAGCCAGGAAGACGTCAATCTGTTCGCCGATGCGACCGGCGATCACCAGTGGATCCACGTCGACCCGGAGCGGGCGGCCAAGGGTCCGTTCGGCAAGACGATCGCGCACGGTTTCATGACGCTGGCGCTGTTGCCCCGGCTGCAACACCAGATGTACACCGTCAACGGCATCAAGCTCGCAATCAACTACGGACTGAACAAGGTCCGCTTTCCCGCGCCGGTCCCGGTCGGCTCTCGCGTCCGTGCGAAGAGTTCTCTGGTCAATGTCGAGGACCTGGGCAACGGTGCGGTGCAGGCCACCGTGTCGACCACCGTGGAGGTCGAGGGCTCGGACAAACCGGCGTGTGTGGCCGAGAGCGTCGTTCGCTACATCGCGTAGGGCGGCGGGGTCATGGACGCTGGCCTGGCTTCCTGGCTGGATGAAGGACTGTACTTCGACTATCTCGGCTTCGACATCTTCTATCGGGTGGAGGGCAGCGGTCCTCCGCTGCTGCTGATCCACGGCTACCCATTCAATTCCTTTGACTGGGAGCCGATTTGGCCGACGCTGACCCAGCGATTCACGGTGATCGCACCCGACATGATGGGAATGGGCTTCTCGGCCAAGCCCGTCGCGTACGAATACTCGGTGCATGACCACGCCGACATGCACGAGGCGCTGCTGGCTCACCTGGGCATCAGCAACGCGCACATCCTGGCCCATGACATCGGCGACTCAGTCGGCCAGGAATTGTTGGCCCGTCACGAATTTCGTCAACACGCCTATGGCGCGCTGCGCATCGACTCGATCACCTGGCTCAACGGCGGCATGTTCGTCGAGACCTACACGCCGCGGGCGGCACAGAAGCTGATGTCGGGAACGCCGCTGGGCGACATCTTGAGTCCGGTACAGAACAGTCCGTTGTCGCGTCGGCTGCTGGAGCCGACGTTGCGGGAGATGTTCGGTCCCAACACCAAACCGACACGGCACATGATGGACGTGTTCAGTCAGATCCTGGACTACAACGACGGCCGGCGCGTGCTGCACAAGGTCGGCCGTTTCATCAAAGACCGCCACACACACCGGAACCGGTGGGTGCGGGCGATGCGAGAGACCGATGTTCCGATGCGGTTGATTGACGGACCGATCGACCCCAACTCCGGTGCGCACATGGCCCGCCGCTACGCCGAGGTGATCCCCAACCCCGACGTGATCGTGCTCGCCGACGACATCGGGCACTGGCCGCAACTCGAGGCACCTGATGCGGTGCTGACGCACTTTCTTGCCCACATCGACCGCGTCACCGCCGGCGGTTAGAACTCGGCGACCGCGTGCTCCAGGCGCTCGGCCAACCGGGCCTGCGCCTCGGCGCGCCGGGTCGGCAGGTGCTGCGACGGGAAAGGCGTTGACACCGGCTCATATTCGCGCAACGTGCGGCGAGCCACGGTCATCTTGTGCAGCTCGGTGGCACCGTCGGCGATCCCCAGCGACTCCGCGGCGATCATCATCTTGATGAACGGCATCTCGTTGGAGACCCCGAGCGCGCCGTGCAGGTGCAACGCGCGCTGAGCGACGTCGTGCAACACCTGCGGCATCGCCACCTTGACTGCGGCGATATCGCGCCGGACCTTCTGGTAGTCGTGATGCTTGTCGATCAGCCAGGCGGTGCGCAGCACCAACAACCGGAACTGCTCGATCTGGATCCAGCTGTCGGCGATCTTCTCCTGGGTCATCTGGAAATTCGATAGCGGACCCATCCGGGTCTGGCGGGAGACCGCTCGCTCACACATCATGTCGAATGCCCGCCGGGCCAACGCGATGGTCCGCATGGCGTGATGAATGCGCCCGCCGCCCAGCCGGGTCTGTGCGATCGCGAAGGCCTGTCCCTCGCCGCCGAGGATGTGGTCGGCCGGCACCCGGACGTCGGTGTAACCGACGTAGCCGTGCGTGGCATGCGACTCCGTGCCGACGCCCACGTTGCGGATGATCTCGACGCCCGGTGTTCCGGCGGGGACGATGAACAACGACATTTTGTCGCGGGTACGGGCGTCGGGATTGGTGACCGCCATGACGATGTAAAACGTGGCGTGCCGGGCGTTGGTGGAAAACCATTTCTCGCCGTTGATGACCCATGAGTCGCCGTCGCGTTCGGCGCGGGTCACGAACAGGCCCGGATCCGAACCGCCTTGCGGTTCGGTCATGGAGTAACACGAGGTGATCTCGCCGGCGAGCAGCGGTTCTAAATAGCGCGTCTTCTGTTCGGGGGTGCCGAACAGGGCCAGGATCTCGGCGTTGCCCGAGTCCGGTGCCTGCGAGCCGAACACCGACGGGGCCCAGCGGGACCGGCCCACGATTTCGTTCAGCAGCGCGAGCTTGACCTGGCCATAGCCTTGGCCGCCGAGTTCGGGTTCGAGGTGCGCCGCCCACAGGCCGTGATCCCTGACCTGCTGCTGCAGGGGACGCAGGACCGCCATGGTCTCGGGATTCTTTTTGTCGTACGGATCGAGCGCGACCAGGTCCAGCGGCTCGAGCTCGTTGACCATGAATTCTTCGACCCAATCCAGCTTCTGCTGGTATTCGGGGTCCGTCTCGAAGTCCCACACGATATCCGACGCTACTACTCTGGCGGTCAATGACAATCCATACGCGTCCTGGGCACAAGGCCGATGTCTCCGAGCTATCGCACGCACTTGGCCGCGCCTTCTACGACGACCCGGTATCGGTCTGGATCATGCCCGACCCCAAGGCGCGGGCGGCGCACCTGCGGAAGTTCTTCGCGACCGTCACGCGCCACCACCACCTCGCCGGTGGCGGCGTCGAGGTCGCCACCGACGGGTCGACCATCGGCGCGGCGGCACTCTGGGATCCCCCGGGCCGATGGAAGCAATCGGGCCGCGAGCAGCTGATGATGCTGCCGTCATTCATCCTCGGGTTCGGTCCGCGGCTGACAACGGCCCGCAGGCTCGGTGGACTGCTCGAGCAGATGAAGTCACAGCACCCGGAGGAACCGCACTGGTATCTCGCGGTGATCGGTAGTGACACCTCGGTGCGGGGCAAAGGCTACGGGCAGGCGCTGATGCAGTCGCGCCTCGACCGTGTCGACGCGGAGCACGCACCCGCCTATCTCGAATCCAGCAAGGCTGAAAACGTGCCGTACTACCAGCGGTTCGGTTTCGAGGTCACCGGAGAAATTACCCTCCCCGATGGCGGCCCGACGTTGTGGCCGATGTGGCGGCCGCCGCGCTGAATACAGATCCAGGACACGGCTTTGTGAAGGCAGTCAGGACCAAGCGCCGAGCAGGAGGGCCGATGAGTCGTGGCGCAAGGACCAACCTGGCTCACCCAACTTCTCGCCGCTCTACTCAGCCGCTTACGCAACCCTAGGTGGCGCGTCCACGGCGATCGGAGCCCGCAGCACAACGAGGTCCCAGGCGAATGTTATTGGCGCAGTAGTAATTCTCGGCACGAATGACACCGGCCCGCCAACTGGAGAGCAGAGTTCGTGCGGGGCATCGGGAAAAGTGCGGCTGACCTGCGCCAGCTTGGTATCGGCGCCGGCGGCGCGGAGATATGCATCCCAGAAGTCGTCCGTGGTCTGCGGGTCTAGATTTGTCATGATGGTCTCCTCGGCTGTGATGGTGCATGTCACAGATCCTCATTGACCTCCAATGCATCTCACGACGAGCGGGTGAAGCCGGTTCGGCCAATGTGACGAGTCACTCACAGCTGCCCATGGCACCATCATGGCGCGGAATGCACCGACTCGACGGTGTAGAGATGCGGTTCGTAGCTGTCGGCTAAGTCCGCACACTGTCCCATGTGTTGGCGGGCCGTGGGATTGCTCAGCATCGCCTGAAATGCTTCCGGGCTGCGCCATTGCGCGTAGTTGACGACACGGGTGCCGTCGGTGCTGAGGTGAATATTCGCCGAGATGAACCCGTCGATGTGCTGCATCACGTCCTCGGTGGCCGCCGTCAGGAGATCGGCGAGTTCTCGAGCCCGCTCGGGTTGCACGCTGAACACGTTGATCAATGTCGCGTGGTCGGCGTGTGCGGTGATGGTCGACATGGTTTTCTCCTTTGTCAGGTTCCTGACGAAACCATAGCATGAGTGTAAGGTTCCTGTCATGCAACCGTCGGAGGCCGAACGCTCAGTCGGCTACCTCATCAAACGGGTTCAGCAGGGCCTGCGGCGCCGATGTGACAGCGCGCTGAAGCCGACCGGTCTGTCGATGGCCCAGTACTCGACGTTGCGGGCGCTGCATGAACACCCCGATGCCTCGGCGGCGGAGTTGGCCCGGCTGTGTTTCGTGACGAGGCAGTCGCTGCAGGACGTATTGGCCGGCTTAAGGGCTGATGGCTTGGTCGAGACTGCTGACGCGCCGCCGCGCGGCCGATCCCGATCGTTGGCCTTGACTCGCCTCGGAGCGCGCCGCCTGAGCGCTGCTCATGACGCGGTATTCGCCGTGGAAGCAGTGATGCTGCAACGTGTTTCGGCCCGCGATCGGCGAACCGTTGCCGAAGTGTTACTGCGCTGCGCAGAGAACGTCGAAGATGCTTAGGGGCTGCTGCGCCAGCCGGTAACGCCGACGACGATCATCCGCAGTTGCTTGACCGCGGTTATGCGGATCTCCTCGATCGCATCGGCGCCCTGAACGTCCTCGAGTGCCTCGGCGATGACGATCATCGAGTTGACGAACAGACTCGCCAGCACGTTGAGGTCGTCGGTGCTCCAGGCGTTGAGACCCGGGAACCGGGCGAGGTCGGTGGCCAATTCCGACGTCACCAGCCGAAATTCGGTGCGGATCGCATACCGCAAAACGGTGACGCCGCTGGAGCGTTCGCGTCCGATGAAACGCCAGTGCTCGCGACGTTCGGTGACGCTCGCGACCACGATCTCGACCGAGGACTCGATCACCCGGTTGGGGTCGAGCTTGCCGGCGCGCGCGCCGCGCAACATGTCACGCAAGGTCCGAAACGACTCGTCGATCAGGACCAGCCCGAGGGCCTCCATCGATTCGAAGTGGCGATAGAACGCTCCCGGGACGATCCCGGCCTCCCGGGTCACCTCACGCAGGCTCAATCCGCTGAAACTGTGCTCGTCGAGCAGTTTGAGCGCCGCGGCCACAATGGCCCGGCGAGTCGCCTCTTTGCGCTCCTCGCGGGACGGGCCCTCGCGGCTACGACCGCGGCTCGACCGGTGCGGCCGTGAACTAGGAGCACGACTGTTCACCATGTGAACCGTACCACAGACCTGGGAAAACCCTTGACGAACAGGGCTATGTGCGCGCACGGTATACACATGTTCACTCAAACTTTGAAGACGCGGGTGCTGGGCTCCGACCTGGTCAACCTGCTGACCGGCCCGCACGGCGTCGACCGGTACACCGAGCAGGTGGACCGGACCTGGACGCTGGCTGAAGGCCGCGCGAAGGTCGTCGACGTGCGACGGGACACCCCGCGCAGCGTCACCCTGGTGCTGGCGCCCAACGAGGCGTTCACCGACACCATCAAGGCCGGGCAATACCTCAACCTCAGCGTCGAGATCGACGGACGCCGGCACACGCGGTGCTACTCACCGGCCAACGCCGAGGGCTCCTCGCATGTCGAGCTGACCATCGGACATCACGACGGCGGACTGGTCTCGACCTATCTGTACGAGCGCGCGCGTCGCGGGATGGTGGTCGGTCTGACCGGTGTCGGCGGCGACTTCGTCTTGCCGGCGCAGCGACCCCGCCGCATCCTGTTCGTCTCCGGCGGCAGCGGGATCACGCCCGTCATGGCAATGCTGCGCACGCTGGTCAACGAGGACCATGCGGGCGAGATCGCCTTCGTGCACTACTCGCGCAACAGCGCTGAGGCGTGCTACCGCGACGAGCTTGCCGCGATGCCGGGTGTGCGAGTGCTGCACGGCTACACCAGATCGGCCGGCGGCGATCTCGACGGCCGATTCGGCCCCGGCCACCTGACGGCGGCCATGCCGGAACCTGACGCGGTCTTCGTCTGTGGTCCAACCGCTTTGGTCGAGGCCGTCCGTGAGCACTGCGAGAACGTGTACTCGGAGAGCTTCGTGGCGCCGTCGTTCGATCTGCCCGCGCAGCCAACGGGTGGGCGGGTCACGTTCGCGGACAGCAGCATTGACGTCGTCGATGATGGTCGCCCGCTGCTGGAGCAGGCCGAATCGGCTGGCCTGAACCCGAACAGCGGATGCCGGATGGGCATCTGCCACACCTGCACGCGCCGCAAGACCAGCGGTGTCGTGCGCAACCTGACCACCGGTGCGGTGTCGACAGCACCCGACGAGGACGTGCAGATCTGTGTGTCCGTTCCCGTCGGTGACGTCGACATCGCCCTTTAAACCCGCTAGAGATTTGGAGGCTCCAATCATGTCGCAGCCCAAGATCAATCTGACTTCCGAGCAGGCCGATGCATTCGGCGCTGAACTCGACGCCATCAAAGAACGCGTGATGGCCGACCTCGGCCAGCGCGACGCCGACTACATCCGTCGCGTCATCAAGACGCAGCGCGGACTCGAAGTGGGCGGCCGCGCCCTGCTATTCGCCGGGATCTTTCCGCCGGCCTGGCTGGCGGGTACCGCGATGCTCGGGATCTCAAAGATTCTGGACAACATGGAAATCGGCCACAACATCATGCACGGCCAGTACGACTGGATGCGTGACCCGTCGATCCGCGGCCAGGAATTCGAGTGGGACACCGCGTGCCCGGCCGACCAATGGCGGCACTCGCACAACTACATGCACCACACCCACACCAACATCGTGGGCATGGACCGCGACATCGGCTACGGCATCCTGCGGATGAGCGAGGACCAGCCGTGGAAGCCCTACTTCTTGGGCAACCCGATCTACGCCTTCCTGCTGATGGTGCTGTTCCAGTACGGCGTCGCGCTGCACGAAATGGAAAGCGAGCGCATCACCTCCGGCGAGATCCGGTTGGCGGACAAACGCGATGTTCTGCAGGAGATTTGGCACAAGACCCGCAAGCAGGTGCTCAAGGACTACGTCGCATTCCCGCTGCTGGCCGGACCGTTCGCCCCGTTCGTGTTCACCGGCAACATGACCGCCAACCTGATGCGCAACGTGTGGTCGTACATGATCATCTTCTGCGGCCACTTCCCGGACGGCACACAGCAGTTCACCGTCGAAGAGACTCAGGGCGAGTCGCGCGGCATGTGGTATTTCCGCCAGATCCTCGGCTCGGCGAACCTGACCGGCGGAAAGCTCTTTCACCTGCTGTCCGGCAACCTGTCGCACCAGATCGAGCACCACCTCTTCCCGGACATGCCGGCCCACCGGTACTCGGAGATCGCGTCCGAGGTGCAGGAAATCTGCCGGCGCTACGGCATCCCGTACAACTCGGGCTCGCTACCGAAGCAGTTCGGCACGGTCGTGCGCAAGATCATCAGGCTGGCCGTGCCGCCGAAGGACCGCAGCGACGTCAAGCCGAAGGAACGCGACTTGGTCGCTGCCTGAGCGGCGCAGCTACGTCGGACCGGGACCACGCACAAGTGGTTCCGGTTCGACGCGTTGATCGGCTACGTTGCAACGCATGGTTGCTCTGCCCGCCCTCGACGGTCTAGACCACAAGTACGTCGATCTCGGGGATGGTGTGACGATTCACGTCGCCGACGCCGGACCCGCTGACGGGCCGCCGGTGATGCTGGTGCACGGATTCCCGGAGAACTGGTGGGAGTGGCACGAGTTGATCGGACCACTGGCCGCCGACGGCTACCGCGTGCTGTGCCCCGATTTGCGTGGTGCGGGCTGGAGTTCGGCACCGCGCTCGCGCTACCTGAAGAACGACATGGCCGACGACCTGGCGGCTGTGCTGGACCGGTTGGGCGTCGGGCCGGTGAAACTGGTGGCTCACGACTGGGGCGGCCCGGTCGCGTTCATCATGATGCTGCGCCATCCGGCGAAGGTGACCGGCTTCTTCGGACTCAACACCGCGGCGCCCTATGTGCAGCGCGATCTATCGTCAATGCGCAATGCCTGGCGGTTCTGGTACCAGATTCCGATGGCGCTGCCGGTGATCGGCCCGCGGGTCCTCGGTGATCCCAAGGGACGGTTTTTCCGGATGCTGGGCTCCTGGGTCGGCGGCGGATTCCTGCTGCCCGAGGACGACGTCGCGATGTACCTCGAGTGCATGCGCCAGCCCGGACACGCCGTCGCCGGCTCGCGGTGGTACCGCACTTTTCAGAGCACCGAGATGCTGCGCTGGCTGCGGGGTGAATTCGACGACGTGCGCATCGACGTCCCGGTCCGCTGGCTGAGTGGCACCGCAGACCCGGTGCTCACGCCAGACCTGATCGACGGATATGCCAAGCACATCAGCGATTTCGAGGTCGAGCTGGTTGACGGCGTGGGCCATTGGATCGTCGAGCAGCGCCCGGATCTGGTGCTGGACCGGCTGCGCGCCTTCCTCAAAATCTGATCAGTGGCGATAGCCGAGCATCGCGACCGAGGCCTGCACCGCGGGTTCGACGATCTCGCGCATAGTGTGCCCGTCTTCGACTGCCAGAGCGGTCAGTTCGCGTAGGCCGCCCACCAGGATTACCGCCTTCGCCTGGGTCAGGGGCGGCAGGCCGGCGTTCTGAAAGCCCGGGCTGCCGCTGAGGTTCATCAGCAGGCTGGTCAGGAGTTGCATACCGCGACGCTGGAACGGGCGCGCCGCGGCGTCCAACGACGGCAGCTCGCGGATCCAGCTCAGCGTGAGCGCCGGACGCGACTCGATGTGGCCGACGTAAGCCTCGACGGCCTGCCGGATCTGGGTCTGCCATTCGGCGTCGGCATCGACGGCGTCGCGAATGCCCTCGCCCAGTTTTCCGACGTCAGCGTGCAGCAGCTCGAGAAAGCACTGCTCCTTGCTGGGGAACTGGTCGTAGAACGTGCGCTTGGACGTCTTCGCGTGCCGGACGATATCGGCGACGGTGCTGGCACGGTATCCGCGCTCGGTGATCGACGCCGCGAGGCCATCCAGAAGGCGTTGTCGAAACGGGTCGAGCTCGGTGGGGTCAGCCGAGGAAGCATCTTTCGCGACGGTCGTCGCCATCGGCGCCTCCTTGTGTCAAACCAGCGTCATCTCAACCCTTGCCAGCACTTGGTACCACACGGTACCGTACCGTAATGAGTAGTGGTACGGCGCAGTACCATATCGATGTTGGGAGTGCACCACCATGAGCACCATCGACACGCATGCGGCTTCGACGATGGCCGCCAGCACGTTGCCCCCTGGGCCCCGAATTCCAAAAGCGTTGCAAGGGATCGCCTTCGCGTTTGTTCGGCGACGGTTCATGCACGAGATGGCGCACCGCTACGGCGACGCATTCTCGCTGCACGTGCCGGTGTACGGCCCGTTGGTGGTGGCGGCCAGTCCGCAGCTGGCCAAACAGGTCTTCACCGCCAGCCCGGAAGTGCTCGGCAACATTCAGCCCAACCTGAGCCGGTTGCTCGGATCCGGATCGGTGTTCGCGCTGGACAAAGACGATCACCGGCAGCGCCGCCGACTGCTCGCGCCGCCCTTCCACGGCAAGAGCATCAAGAACTACGAGTCGATCATCGAAGAGGAAACGCTGCGCGAGATCGCCGACTGGCCGGAGGGGACGGCGTTCGCCACCCTGCCGTCCACGATGCGCATCACGCTCAACGCGATCCTGCGGGCGGTGTTCGGTGCCGAGGGCGCCGAACTCGATGAGCTTCGGCAGATCCTGCCGCCGTGGGTGACGTTGGGTTCGCGGCTGGCGACGCTGCCCAAACCCTCCCGAACCTACGGTCGCTACTCGCCGTGGGGCCGACTGGCGGAGTACCGACGCCGCTATGACGCCGTTCTCGACAAGCTCATCGCCGCCGAGCGGTCAGACCCGAACTTCGAGCATCGCACCGATGTGCTGGCGATGATGCTGCGCAGCACCTACGAGGACGGTTCGGCGATGTCGCGCAAGGACATTGGCGATGAGCTACTCACCTTGCTCGCGGCCGGGCACGAGACCACCGCGTCGACGCTCGGCTTCGCATTCGAACAGCTCAGCCGACACCCTGAAGTGCTGACTGCGCTGGTCGCCGAGGCCGAGACCGACGACAACGAGCTTCGGCAGGCGACCATCCTCGAGGTGCAGCGAATCCGAACCGTCATCGATGCCACCGGCCGACACGTGCACGCGCCGGTCTTCGAACTCGGCGAATGGTCCATTCCGCGAGGGCACACCATCATCGTCAGCATTTCGAAGCTGCACGCCGACCCGGAGTTGTTCCCCGATCCGGACCGATTCGACCCACAGCGTTACGTCGGAACCAAGCCGCCCAGCTTTGCCTGGCTGGCGTACGGCGGCGGTTCCCGACGCTGTGTGGGGGCCGCGTTCGCCAACATGGAGATGGACGTGGTGCTGCGAACAGTGTTGCGTCACTTCACTATCGAAACCACGAACGCGCCGGGGGAGAAGCTGCACTCCCGCGGTGTGGCCTACACCCCGAAGGACGGCGGAAAGATCGTGGTCCGTCGACGTTAAGATCTGTCGCTATGACCGATGACAGCCAGCTCGTCGAGCTGATGAACGGCGCCCTGGGCTCCACCATCCCGACCGCGCGCAACATGGGCGTCCGAGTTGTGGAGGCGCGGCGCGGCTTTGCCGCAGCCACGGTTCCGGTGGAGGGCAATGGCAACCACTTCGGCGTCATCTACGCGGGTGTTCAGTTCACCGTGGCCGAAATCCTCGGCGGGATCATCGCTTTGAGCACTTTCGACAGCTCCACGTACTTTCCACTGGTCAAAAACGTCGACATCTCCTTCGTCGGCATGGCCCGGTCCGAACTGCGGGCGCAGGCCAGCCTCGACGACGAGACGATCGCGCGAATCGAAGCCGAAGCGGCCGAACGGGGTAAGTCCGATTTCACTCTCGAGGCAGTGGTGACCGACGCCGACGGCAAGACGGTCGCCACCACCCGCGGGCTATATCAGCTGCGCGCGATCGGCAAGTAGCCGTCCCGTCGAGCGAAACGGCAGTCACGGCTGCGATCTCGCGAAAATCACAGCCTTGGAGGCGATTTCGAGGCTGGGCCCGCGTTACACGGCCAGCGCGACAGCTTGGATGAGCCGCAAGCGGTCTTCGCGGGCGTTTTTCAGCAGGTTCATCACCTTGGTCTCGATATCGGGCACGACGAGTTGGAGTCCGAGCGGGTCGGTGGGTGACTCAAATATCGCCGTCATGGCCGCGACGGCGAACTCGGTCAGGTCATTCCACACCTCGAGCTCGAACCCAGCATCCTTGAGCGTCGTGGCGAGCTCATCGGGTGTGATGAGGTGGCTGCGTTCGGGTATGTCTGCCCACGGCACGGGAAAAATCAGGGGCTCTCGGGGTCCTGCCGTGGCGTCCCAGAGGGCGAGTCGGCCACCGGGGCGCAGAACGCGGCGCGCTTCGCGGTACAGCCGCGATTTGTCGGCGACGTTCATCTGAACGTGTTGACTGACAACGACATCGACACTGGCATCCGGCAACGGCAGGTCAGTGACATCTCCTTCGATCACCTCGATCCGATCTTCGAGGTGTACAAGGCCGTTCAGCCACCGGGCGGTGTCGCAGTATTCAGCGGTGAGATCGATCGCCGTCACCCGACAGCCGTGCTCGGCGGCCAGTAGGCGGGCGGTTCCGCCGATGCTGCTGCCGGCGTCGAGGACGTGATCGGCTGCGGTGACGTGAGCGGCCTCCAGCAGCGCCGTGGTGCCGGTGCGGCCCAGAGAGTGGAAGTGCTCGAAGGAGGCGAGGCCGCTGGCTAAGTCGGCGGGGCTCAGCGCATCGAGATCCTTTCCGGCGGCGCGCAGCGCGGCCTCGATACGCTCGCGTACCCCTCCGACGGCGTACTGCGCCGCCGCACCGACGGCAGGCTGGCCGGTCATCGTGCGACCGCCGAAGTCACGCCGATCCGCGGCAGTTGCGCGTGGCGGATCCGGTCGGGGTCGTGGGTGTTCTGCCAGAGATCGGAGTCGATCGACAGTGCTCCGATGGACGCGCCGTCTTGGAACGTGCGCAGGTAACGCTTGCGGTTCGGAGCAGGGGCGATAACCGATTTCGCGAGCAGGCGCATGGCGCGGGCCATCCCGGAGAGGCCACGTGTGGTGCCGGGCATGGTGGTGAGATAGCGGCGAGCGATCGTTTCCATGTCCTCGGGCGGCCGGCCGGTGAGCCGCTCGACGGCATCAGTGGGCGCGTTGATGGCGAAGGTGCCTCGTTTGAGTTCGTCGACGTACCACTTGATTTGGATGAGGGTGTACTCGTCGAAGCCGATCGAGCGGGCCGACTTAGCCAGCACGGTGAACGGGATATCGAGGTAGCGGATCGTGCGGCCGAACACCCGGCTGAGGATTTCGGCGTAGCCGCCGGGGGTGAGCAACTCCGGGCCGGTGGGACGGTAGCTGCGGCCCAGATGCGGTGCGGGATCTACCAATAGAGCGGCGGCGACCGCGGCGATGTCCTCATTGGACGGCGGAGCGTTGAGCCCGTCGCCGAAGGGGAGTGTCAACACCCCGAATTGCGCCACGGAGTCGAGCGTGTAGGTGTAGCTCTCCGCGAAGAAGCCCGGATTAACCGTGATCGACCCGACGGTCGGCATCCAGTCGAACACCCGGTCGGCCAGCCACGTGGTGCGGGTCTGCGCCGAAAGGTGACCGGGGTCGGCCAGCCATTGACTCATGGATACCACGACCTCGAGCCGCTTCTCCTCGGCGATGGCAGCGAACAGGGTGGCGGCTTCCAATGCACTCGGCATCACAGGGGCCGTCCAGTAGGCACGCTGCACGCCGTCCAGCGCGTTGCGCACATCGTGCACGTCGCTGACATTCCCGACGACGATCTCGGCTCCGCGGCGGCGCAGCGCCGCGGAGCGCGCGTCTTCGCGATGGACCATCGCGCGAACCGGAAGGCCTCGTGACAGCAACGCCAGCGCAGTATGACGGCCGGTCTTGCCCGCTGCCGCGGTCACCAGGGTTATAGGTTGTGTGCTCATCAGCGTTGCTCCTTTGTTGACTCGATTTGGCTCCGGGAAAAGCGTTGCGCAGCAATCGTCTTCAGGCGATCACCGCCTCTGATTCAGCCGACTCAGTGGTCTCGGTCGCCGGTCGGTGTGCCCGCGCGGGCAGCAGAACCGCGACGACGACCGCCGCGGCCAGTGCGATAGCCGCGCACACCAGGGAGCCAATCTGCATGCCGCCCAGGAACGCGTGGTTGACGGCATCGCGCACACCGGCGGCCTGCGCGGCGGGCAGTTGCCCAATGACCTTGTACGCGGCGGCCGTTGAGTGCTCCATTGTGGACCGGACGTCTCCTGGAAGTGCCGTAAGAGCCGACGCGGAGCCGATGCGGCTGGAGTAGACGGATGCGAACACGCTGCCAACGATCGCGACGCCGAGGGTGCCGCCCAACTCGCGCGTGGTGTCATTGACGGCCGAACCGATACCGGCCTTATCGATGGAGAGCGAGCCCATGATCGCTTCGGTGGCCGGCGCGGTGGTCAGGCCTAGGCCGCCGCCAAGCAGCACCATCTGCCCGGCGATCTGCAGGTAGGGTGTGGCCGCATCGGCGGTGGAGGCCCATGCGAGCCCAGCTGCGAAAATCGCGAGACCCGCCGCTACGACCGCTGTGCTGCCGACCCGCTCCACGATGCGCGGTCCCAGCACACTGGCGACGGCGATCGAGACGGCGACGGGCAGTAACCGTACGCCCGCCTCGAATGCGCTGTAGCTCTTGATGAATTGGAAGTACTGGGTAATCACGAAGATAAAGCCGAACAGGGTGAGGAAGCCTGCGGTCACCGCCAGGCTCCCCCCGGAGAATCGCCGGTTCGCGAACACAGAGACATCGAGCATCGGGTGCGAACTGCGCCACTCCCAGCGTGCGAAGGCGGCGAGAACAATCGTGGCGATGCCAAAGCCCGCCAGAGTCCGCGGGCTACCCCATCCCCACTGCGGGGCCTCGATAACCGTGTAAATCAACGCCGTCACGCCGATGCTGGACAGGATGAGCCCGGGCATATCGACCTTCGGTGCGGCCGGATCACGCGACGTCGGGACGAACAGAATCCCACCCGCGATGGCCACAGCTGCGACCGGCACGTTCACCAAAAATATTGACCCCCAAGAAAAGTGCTCAAGCAGCCAGCCGCCGGCCATCGGTCCGACGGCGACGCCGACACCGACCATCGCCGCCCAGACGCCGATTGCCTTGGCCCGCCGCACCGGATCCGTGAAGATGTTCGTGATCAGACCCAGGGTGGTCGGAAAGATCACCGCCGCGCCGACCCCCATCGCGGCGCGGGCCGCGATCAAGGCGTCCGCCGAGTTCGCCTGCGCCGCAACAACAGATGTCATTGCGAACGCGGCAAGCCCGCCACTCAGCCAACCCCGACGGCCGTATCGGTCGCTGAGGCTGCCTACCGACAACAACAGGCCTGCCATAACGAGGGTGTAGGCGTCCACGATCCACTGCAATTGCGCGGTATCGGCGTTCAACTCTCGGGACAGTGTCGGCAGAGCGACGTTGACGATGGTGGCATCGACGCTGATGACGAACACGCTGATGCAGATGGCGGCCAGTGCGGCGATCGGATGATCACGGAACACGGGCGGGCGGGGGAAGTTGCGCATGGACAGAACCGTAAACTCAATAGACAAGAAAATCAAGCATTAACTTTATTAACGAGTCGATGCGGTAGAGTGGCTGGTGTGGCCGGTCGCAAGAGTTACAACCAGAACTGCCCGATAGCCCGCGGGCTTGACGTCCTCGGTGAGCGGTGGACGCTGCTGATCCTGCGCGAGCTCATCGGTGGGGCCCGCCGCTATGGCGATATGCGTGCGGCACTTCCGGGCATCGCCACTAACCTGCTCGCCGACCGGTTGCGTGAACTCGAAGAGACCGGCCTGATCTGTCGCAGCGAATTACCGCCGCCCGTTGCCCGCACCGTGTACACGCTCAGCGAAGAGGGGTGGGGCAAAGTACCGCCGGTGATCAAGGCCGTCGCCACATTCGGATTGGATCTGCTCGAACCCGCCGACAGCGTGCTGACACCGCTCAACGGATTTCTCGCCGGAATCCTGCTCGGCTTCGACCCAGCTCGGGCCCCGGATGTGTCGACGTCTTACAGCGTTGAAATCGACGGTCGCCGTTTCGGATTCGCGGCTACTCGCCACGGACTGGCCGGCGCTGAGGACCCACCGGCCGTCACCGTGACCGCGACTGCGGCCGACCTGATCACCGCGCGTCTTGGCGGCACCGCCGCCGAGCGGAAGGCCGCGTTGCGGCGGTGGAAGTTCGAGGGCAGTGCCGCCGCGATCGAAGCGATGCGCGCGGCATTTCAGCTGACGGCAGATCCCGGGCTGGGACAGGTCAACCGCACCTAGCCGTTACGTCTCGGCTGAGGCCCGTCGTGGCAACTTCCATCCCGGCCGGATGAAGTGACAGGTGTACCCATTGGGGTAGTGCTGCAGGTAGTCCTGGTGTTCAGGCTCGGCCTGCCAGAAGTCGCCGGCGGGGCTGACTTCGGTCACCACCTTGCCCGGCCACAGACCTGAGGCCTCGACGTCGGCGATGGTGTCCAGCGCGACGCGCTGCTGGTCGTCGTCGACATAGAAGATCGCCGAGCGGTAGCTGGTTCCGACGTCGTTGCCCTGCCGGTTCTTGGTGGTCGGGTCGTGGATCTGGAAGAAGAACTCCAGCATTGCGCGGAAGTCGGTGACCGCCGGGTCGTAGGTGATCTCGATGGCTTCGGCATGGGTTCCGTGATTGCGGTACGTCGCGTTACGCACGTCGCCCCCGGTGTAGCCGACTCGGGTCGAGACCACTCCGGGCTGCTTGCGGATCAGGTCCTGCATACCCCAGAAGCAGCCACCGGCCAGTATTGCCTTGCTGTAGTCCGTCATCTCCCCGATTATCCACTTCCTCGACAAACCGCAATAGAACGTGTTCTAGTTTCTTGCGTGAACCAGGTTTTTACCCGCGACGAGCTCGCCGCCGCGTTCGACACGGTTGAGCAGACCGTGGCCCACGCGGCCGAGACCAAGAATTGGGACCGCTGGGTGCAGCACTACACCCCGGATGTCGACTACATCGAGCACGCCGCCGGCACCATGAAGGGCCGCGACGAGGTGCTCACCTGGATCCGCAAGACGATGACAACTTTCCCGGGCAGCCACATGACGGCTTTCCCGTCGCTGTGGTCGGTGATCGATGAGGCAGGCGGACGGATCATCTGCGAGCTCGACAATCCGATGGTCGACCCGGGCGACGGCACGATCATCAGCGCGACGAACATCTCGATCATCACTTACGCGGGCGACGGCCAATGGTGCAGACAAGAAGACATCTACAACCCGCTGCGCTTTCTGCAGGCGGGAATCAAGTGGTGCAAAAAAGCCGAGGCACTGGGCACGCTCGACGATGACGCCGCCCGCTGGCTGCAGACATACGGCGGGACTTTCGGAGGGTCACAGTGAGCGCCCCCAAGCTGGTCATCGGCGCCAACGGCTTCCTGGGCTCGCATGTCACCCGCCAACTCATCGCCGCCGGCGCCGACGTGCGCGCGATGGTCCGCCCGACCGCCAATACCCGCAGCATCGACGACCTGGACGTCACCCGTTTCCGCGGCGACGTCTTCGATAGGGCTACCGTGCGCGAGGCGATGGAGGGCTGCGACGAGGTCTACTACTGCGTCGTCGACACCCGGGCCTGGCTGCAAGACCCGTCTCCGCTGTTCCACACGAACGTCGAAGGTGTGCGCAGTGTCATGGATGTAGCTGTGGCAGAACCGATTTCGTCCACATTGAAGCGGTTCGTGTTCACCAGTACGTATGCGACGGTGGGTCGTCGTCATGGCCACGTAGCCACCGAGGACGACCCGATCGACCGCCGCAACCTCACCCCCTACGTCGACTCGCGGGTCCAGGCCGAGGATCTGGTGCTGCAGTACGCGGCCGAAGCCGGGCTGCCCGCCGTCGCCATGTGCGTTTCGACGACCTATGGCTCCGGCGACTGGGGCCGTACCCCGCACGGCGCATTCATCGCCGGGGCCGTCTTCGGCAAGCTGCCGTTCTCGATGAACGGCATCCAGCTTGAGGTCGTCGGTGTCGACGACGCGGCGCAGGCCATGTTGCTGGCGGCCGAGCGTGGCCGCGTCGGCGAGCGCTATCTGATTTCCGAGCGCATGATCCCGCTGAAAGAGGTGGTCGAGATCGCGGCCGACGAGGCAGGCGTGCCGCCGCCGCGGCGATCGATCTCGGTGCCGGTGCTGTACGGATTGGGAGCGATGGGAACCCTGCGGGCCCGGTTGACGGGTAAAGACGCCGAACTCAGCATGAAGTCGGTGCGGATGATGCGTGCCGAAGCTCCTGTCGACCACAGCAAGGCCACTCGCGAATTGGGCTGGGAGCCAAGGCCGGTCGAGGAGTCCATTCGGGAGGCCGCGCGGTTCTGGGCCAACATGAAGAATGCCAAGCGAAACAGCAAGGCTGCGTCGTCCGAGTAGGTCGGAATCACGCTTAACTTCCGACGTCCGATCCTCCGCGTGTCTCGGGTAACCGAAGTGATTTTTGTTACATAGTGTGACGCATGGTGGATGTGTGGTGGCACCGCGCTGAAACACGTCACCCTGCGCCGTTCGATGACCGCCTCATTTCGGCGGTAGCGCAGCGGTGACCGCGACGACGCCCGCCGGGCTCGTTGGTTACGTGCGTGACCAACTCACGCCACCGCTGGCGACCGTCGGTGGATTCGCGCGGATGTGCACGCTGGCCGGAAAAGCGTTGTTCCGCCGACCCTTTCACTGGAACGAGTTCATCGTCCAAACCTGGTTCATCACCAGGGTCGCGTTGCTGCCCACGATTGCGGTCTCGATTCCGCTGACCGTGCTGATCGTCTTCACGCTCAACACCTTGCTGTCGGCCTTCGGCGCCGCCGACATCTCGGGCGCGGGCGCAGCACTGGGCGCCGTCACCCAGCTCGGCCCCCTGACCACCGTGCTGGTGGTCGCCGGTGCCGGCTCGACCGCCATCTGCGCCGACCTGGGCGCACGCACCATCCGCGAAGAGATCGACGCGATGGAGGTCCTCGGCATCGATCCGATTCACCGGCTGGTGGTACCGCGGGTGGCGGCCGCGACTGTCGTCGCCACGCTGCTCAACGGAACCGTCATCACCATCGGTTTGGTCGGCGGTTTCCTCTTCGGCGTCAAACTCCAAAACGTCTCGGGCGGGGCCTATCTCGCGACCCTGACGTTGGTCACCGGCTTACCCGAAGTTCTCATCGCGACCATCAAGGCCGCGATCTTCGGGACGATCGCAGGACTGGTCGGTTGCTATCGCGGCCTGACCACCAAGGGCGGTCCCAAAGGTGTCGGCGTCGCCGTCAACGAGACGCTGGTGCTCTGCGTGATCGCACTCTTCGCGGTCAACGTGGTGCTGACCACCATTGGCGTCCGGTTCGGGACGGGTCGCTGACATGACGACCGCAGCGGTAATTCGTGCGCGTTTTCCGCGCATGGCCGCCGGTGTCGACCATTACGGCGGCGGGGCCATCCGCGGGATCAACAAGGCCGGGCACCTCACCCGGTTCTCGATCATCGGCGCCTGGTCGATCGGATGGGCGGTGCGCCGCTACCGCAGGGAGACGCTGCGGCTGATCGCTCAGATTGGCATGGGCACCGGCGCGATGGCCGTCGTCGGCGGTACCGCGGCGATCGTGGGCTTCGTGACGCTGTCCGGTGGCTCGTTGATCGCCATCCAGGGTTTCGCGTCGCTCGGCAACATCGGCGTCGAGGCGTTCACCGGGTTCTTCGCCGCCCTCGCCAACGTGCGCGTCGTCACCGCGGTGGTGACCGGTGTCGCGCTGGCCGCCACGGTCGGAGCGGGTGCGACCGCGGAGCTGGGCGCGATGCGGATCAGCGAAGAGATCGACGCGCTCGAGGTGATGGGCATCAAGTCGGTGGCGTTCCTGGTCTCGACGCGACTGATGGCGGGGCTGGTGGTGGTCGTCCCGCTCTACGCGATGGCGCTGGTCATGTCGTTTCTGTCCGGGCAGGTCGTCACCACGCTGTTCTACGGCCAATCGGAAGGCACCTACGAGCATTACTTCCGGACCTTCCTGCGCACCGAGGACGTGTTCTGGTCGGGTGGTGAGGTCATTGTGATGGCGGTGATCGTGATGATCACCCACTGCTACTACGGCTACAACGCCAGCGGCGGACCGGTCGGGGTGGGCGAGGCCGTCGGTCGGTCGATGCGCTTTTCGTTGGTGTCCACGGTGATCGTCGTCTTGCTGACCTCACTTGCGCTCTATGGCGTCGACCCGAACTTCAACCTCACGGTGTAACCGGCGATGACGACCCCGACAAAGGAGCGCAGAACCCGGACCTGGCCGGACACCGCGGCGGGTATCGGGCTGTTTGCGGCGTGTGCGCTGCTACTGGCGTTGATATACGGGCAGTTTCACGGAGACTTCACGCCCAAGACCAAGCTGACGATGCTGGCCGCCCGCGCCGGGTTGGTGATGGACCAAGGCTCGAAGGTCACCTACAACGGCGTGAGCATTGGCCGGGTGGCCGGCATCTCCGAGGTCGAGCATCGCGGCAAGCCGGCGGCCCGATTCACCCTCGACGTCGACCCGCAGTACGTCGACCTCATCCCGGTGAACGTCATCGCGAAAATACAGGCGACCACCGTGTTCGGCAACAAATATGTGTCGCTTACTTCGCCCAAAGAGCCGACACCGCAGCGGATTACACCGTCATCGGTCATCGATGCGACGTCGATCACGACGGAGTTCAACACGGTGTTCGAGACGCTGGTCGAGCTTGCCGACAATGTCGATCCGGTCAAGGTGAACCTCACGCTGGGCGCCGCGGCGCAGGCGTTGACCGGATTGGGTGACAAGTTCGGGCAGTCGATCGTCAACGGCAACAAGATCCTCGGCGACCTGAACCCCCGGATGCCGGCGATTCGCCACGACCTCCAGCGGCTCGCCGCACTCGGTGATGTCTACGCCAAAGCCGCACCGGATCTGTTTGACGCGCTGGAGAATGCCGTGACCACCGCGCGCACCCTCAACCGGCATCAGGCCGAGCTCGACGCGGCCCTGCTGGCCGCAATTGGCTTCGCCAACACCGGAAACGACGTCTTCACTCGCAGCAAACCGTACCTGGAACGCCTTACCGCCGACCTACGGCCGACCGCCCATCTACTGGACACCTACAGCCCGCAGGTGTTCTGCACCATCCGGAATTTCGCCGACGTCGCTCCAAAAGTTGCGCAGCTGGAGAGCGGCAACCACTATGCGGCGCAACTCGGCGTGGCGATCGCGGGCACCGAGAACCCCTACGTGTATCCGGACAACCTGCCGAGGGTCAACGGTCGCGGCGGACCCGGCGGCAAAGCCGGCTGCTGGGCGCCGATCACCCGCGACCTGTGGCCGGCACCGTATCTGGTGATGGACTCCGGCAACAGCATTGCGCCCTACAACCACTTCGAGTTGGGCCAGCCGCTGGCCAACGAGTACGTCTGGGGGCGTCAGTACGGGGAGAACACGATCAACCCATGAGGATCACCGGTACTGTCGTGCGGCTGGCGGCCGTCGTGTCCGTGCAGCTGCTGTTCACCGCGATCATCGTCGTGGTTTTCGGCCAAGTGCGCTTCGACCGCACCAACAGCTATTCCGCCGAGTTCAGCAATGCCAGTGGCTTACGTGCCGGCCAGTTCGTCCGCGCCTCAGGCGTAGAGGTGGGCAAGGTCAAGAAAATCGAACTGGTCGACGGGGACAAGCGGATTCGCGTCGACTTCGCCGTCGACCGCACGGTGCAGCTCTACCAGTCGACGACCGCGCAGATCCGCTATCAGGACCTCATCGGCAACCGGTATCTGGAAATCAGCCGGGGTACCGGAGAGAACGCTGAAAGAGTGTTGCCGGCAGGCGGATTCATTCCACTGTCGCGGACCCAGCCCGCGCTGGACCTCGACGCGCTCATCGGTGGTTTCAAGCCGCTGTTTCGGGCGCTGGATCCGCAGAAGGTCAACAGCATCGCCTCGTCGATCATCACCGTCTTTCAGGGTGAAGGCGGCACGATCAACGACATCCTCGACCAGACCGCACAGCTGACCGACCGATTGGCGGAAAGCGACCAGGCGATCGGCGAGGTGATCCACAACCTGAACACCGTGCTGGACACCACGGTTCGGCACCGCGATCAATTCGACGCGACCATCGACAAATTCGAGGTGCTCATCACCGGCCTGAAGGACCGTGCCACCCCGTTGGCGGACGGGACCGCGCACATCAGCAACGCCGCGGGAACGGTGGCCGACCTGCTGGCCGACAACCGGGCCCTGCTGCATGACACGGTCAACCACTTAGAAACCCTTGCCGGACCGCTTGTCGAGCAGCGCGACCGAGTCGGGGATTTGGTCGGGAAAGTGCCCGCGGCGTTCAATATCATCGGCCGCGCCAGCGGGATCTACGGTGACTTCTTCAACTTCTACCTGTGCGACCTGTCGCTCAAGGTCAACGGGCTTCAGCCGGGCGGACCTGTTCGATCGGTGAAACTTTTCCAACAGCCGTCGGGTAGGTGCACGCTGAGATGAGAACTCTTCAGCCCGCCAACCGGGTCCGTGTCGGGGTGCTGGCCATCGCGCTGGTGGTCCTCATTGTCGGCGTGGGACAAAGCTTTGGCAGCCTGCCGGTGCTGTTCGCGACCGCGACCTACTACGCGCAGTTCAGCGACTCAGGTGGAATGAGCAAAGGTGACAAAGTCCGCATCGTTGGGATGGATGTCGGCACGGTGCAGGATCTTTCGATCGACGGCGATCACGTCGTGATGAAGTTCACCACCGGAACGCACACCATCGGCACCGAGAGCCGGGTGGCGATCCGGACCGACACGCTGCTGGGCAAGAAGGTGCTCGAGATCGAACCGCGCGGTGCCAAGCGGATGCGACCGAATGATGTGCTGCCGCTCGGCCAAAGCACCACTCCATACCAGGTGTACGACGCGTTCTTCGACGTCACCAAGGCCGCCGCCGGCTGGAACATCGATACCGTGAAGCAGTCACTGAATGTGTTGTCGCACACCATCAACCAGACCTACCCACACTTGAGCGCAGCGCTCGACGGGGTGGCGAAGTTCTCCGACATCATCGGCAAACGCGATGACGAGCTCAAACACCTGCTGACCGAGGCCCGGAAAGTGGCCAACGTACTCGGTGATCGCAGTAAGCAGATCAACGCGCTGCTGCGAAACACTCAGTCGCTCCTTGCCGCGTTCAATGAACGTGGCAAGGCCATCGCGGCGCTACTGGCCAACGTGTCGGCGTTTTCCACGCAGGTGCAGGGGTTGATCCACGACAACCCGAATCTGCACCATCTGCTCGACCAGCTGCACAGCGTCACCGATGTTCTGGTCGAGCACAAGAACGACCTTGTCTCCGTGCTGAGTACGCTGCGCAACTACACCGCGGCGCTGAGTGAGGCGGTCGGCTCTGGGCCGTACTTCAAGGTGATGATCGGCAACCTGGTGCCCTACCAGATCCTGCAGCCGTGGGTGGATGCGGCGTTCAAGAAGCGCGGCATCGACCCGGAGAACTTCTGGCGCAGTGCGGGATTGCCCGCTTTCAAGTGGCCTGACCCGAACGGAACCCGTTTCTCCAACGGCGCTCCGCCACCGGCGCCGCCGGTACTCGAGGGCACCCCGGATCACCCGGGGCCGGCTGTGGTGCCGGGGTCGCCGTGCGCGTATGCGCCGCCGCCGGAGATGTCGCCGCGACCGGGCAACCCGATGCCGTGCGCGGGCGTCGATCAAGGACAGGGTCCGTTCGGGCCCAACGGGCCGTATCCGGCGCTGCCCGACGTGCTCTCGTCGCCGCCCAATCCGAATGGTCGGCCACCGGCGCCGGGGATTCCGGATGCCGGCCTGCCCGGGGCACCGCCGCCGAATATGCCGGGCACGCCGGTGCCGCTGCCGCCGAACGCTCCGCCGGGGGCGCGACGGGAAAGCCTGCTGCCGGCCGGCCCGCCTCCACCGCCGTCGACCTTCGCGCCCGCTTTGCCGCCCGGACCGCCCGCACCTCCGGGCCCGGGTCCGCAGCTACCGGTTCCATTCGTTACGCCCGGCGGGGACGGGGGGTAGTAGCCAATGAGCACGATCTTCGACATCCGCAAACTGCGGCTACCGCAGTTGTCCAAGGCCGCGGTGATCATCGGGTCGCTCGTCGTGGCGCTCGGTCTCGTTGCCGCGCTGGTGGGGTGGCAGCTTTACGACAAGCTGACCAACAACACGGTGGTCGCCTACTTCCCGGCGACCAACGCCCTCTACGCGGGGGACAAGGTCCAGATCATGGGTATCCGCGTCGGTGCAATCGACAAGATCGAACCCACCGGTGATCAGATGAAGGTGACGTTCCACTACCGGAACAAATACAAGGTGCCGGCCGATGCGTCGGCGGTGGTGCTCAACCCGACGCTGGTGGCCTCGCGCAGCATCCAACTGGAGCCGCCCTACAAGGGCGGCCCGCAGTTAGCCGACAACGCGGTGATCCCGATCGAGCGCACACAAGTGCCGGTCGAGTGGGATGACTTGCGTAACAGCATCACTCACATCATCGGCCAACTCGGCCCGACCAAGGAGCAGCCCAAGGGGCCCTTCGGTGACGTCATCGACTCCTTCGCCGACGGCCTGGCCGGCAAGGGCCAGCAGATCAACACCACGCTGAACAGCCTGTCGAACGCGCTGAGCACGCTGGACGAAGGTCGCGGCGACTTCTTCTCGGTGCTGCGCAGTTTGGCGATGTTCGTCAACGCGCTACATCAGGACGACCAGCAGTTCGTCGCACTGAACAAGGACCTGGCCCAGTTGACCGGCAACCTCACCAGCTCGGATCAGTCCGCCGCCAACGCAATTGAGCAAACCGACAGCCTGCTGTCCACCGCCCAAAAATTCTTGACCGAGAACCGCGACGCGCTGACCCACGATGTCAACAACCTGAGTGACGTCACCACCGCGATCATGCAGCCGACTCCGCGCGACGGTCTGGAGACCGCGCTGCACATCCTGCCGAACATGGCCGCCAACGTGCTGGCGATCTACGAGCCCGCTCACGGCAGTCTGAGCGGCGTGGCCGCGTTCACCAACTTTGCCAACCCAATGGAGTTCATTTGCAGCGTCATTCAAGCCGGCAGCCGGCTGGGCTATCAGGACTCGGCGGAACTGTGTGCGCAATACCTGGCGCCCGTCCTGGATGCGATCAAGTTCAACTACTTCCCGTATGGCATCAACCTGTTCAGCAGCGCTGACACGTTGCCGAAGAACATCGCGTACTCCGAGCCACGTTTGCAGCCGCCAGCTGGCTTCAAGGACACCACCGTCCCCGGTATCTTCTCGCCGGACACCCCGTGGTCCCATCGCAATTCGGAGCCGGGCTGGATCGTCGCGCCCGGCATGCAGGGAACGAAGGTCCAACCGGCCACGGCGAACCTGTTGACGCCGGCGTCATTGGGTGAGCTGATGGGTGGGCCGGACATCCCGCCGCCACCGGCGGCGCGCAACATGACCGGGCCGCCTAACGCCTACGACGAGAACAACCCGCTGCCACCGCCGTGGTACCCGCAGCCCTTGCCGTCACCGACGGCGGCGCCACCGCCACCGCCTGACCTTCCGCTCGGTGCAGCTGAGGCACCGCCGGGGCCGGGTCGGTGAGGGTCGTGCGGCTGGCGAGCCGCAAGGCCTGGCAGGCGTTGGCGTTGCTGACCGCCATGGTGGTGCTGACCTCCTGCGGGAACTGGCGCGGCATCGCCAACGTCCCATTGCCCGGTGGGCCCGGCAGCGGCCCAGGCTCCTACAAGGTCTTTGTCCAGATGCCAAACACCATGGCGCTGAACGGCAATAGCCGAGTCCTGGTGGCCGACGTCTTCGTCGGCACGGTCCGTTCGATCGACTTGAAGAACTGGGTGGCCACGCTGACGGTGGACCTGGACAAGAGCGTCAAGCTGCCGAAGAACGCCACCGCCAAGATCGGCCAGACCAGCTTGTTGGGTTCTCAGCACATTGAATTGGCCGCACCGCCAGATCCGTCGCCACAGCAACTCAAGGCCGGCGACACCATCCAGCTGAACAACTCGTCGGCCTATCCCTCCACCGAGCAGACGCTCGCCAGCCTGGCCATGGTGCTGCGCGGCGGCGGCATTCCGAACCTCGAGGTCATCCAGAACGAGGTCTACAAGATCCTGACCGGGCGGGCCCATCAGATCCGGGAGTTCCTCGGCAAGCTGGACACCTTCGCGGGTGAGCTGAACGCGCAGCGCGACGACATCGTCCACGCCATCGACTCCACCGACCGGCTACTGTCGTACGCGGGCACCAGAACCGACACCCTCGATCGGGTGCTCACCGAATTCCCGCCGTTGGTCGATCATTTCGCCCAGCAACGTGATCTGTTCGCCAACACGGTCGAAGCGGTAGGCCGGATCAGCAACGTCACCGGCCAGACGTTGTCGGCCGCGCGCGGCGATCTTCATCAGGACCTGCAAGATCTGCAGCGACCGCTCAAGCAACTCGGCCGTGCCGCCCCCTATTTGGTCGACGCCCTGATGCTGCTGCTGTCACCGCCGTTCGCCGTCGACAGCGTGCCGAAGATCGTTCGCGGCGACTACATCAACGTCTCCGGAGCTCTGGACTTGACGCTGAGCACAGTCGACAACGCGATCTTCACCGGCACCGGTTTCTCCGGAGCCTTGCGTGCCCTCGAGCAATCCTGGGGCCGCGACCCGTCGACGATGATTCCGGACATCCGGTACACGCCCAACCCGGCCGACGCGCCGGTGGAGCGAGGCGAGTAGCCGATGCTGACCCGCTTCATTCGCAATCAGTTGATTGTGTTCGCCGCCTTGACATTAGCCGCGCTGGTCGCACTGGGCTGGTACTACCTTCGGATCCCGAGCCAGCTCGGTGTCGGTCAATACCGACTGGTCGCGGAGCTGCCGGCGTCGGGCGGTCTGTATCGCACGTCCAACGTGACATATCGGGGAATCCAGATCGGCCGGGTCACCAAGGTCGAGCCGACCGCACACGGTGTCAGGGCCACGCTCAGCATCGACAGCCGGTACAAGATCCCCGTCGACGCATCAGCCAATGTGCACTCGGTGTCGGCGATCGGTGAGCAGTATCTGGATCTGGTGTCCACCAGCGGCCCGGGCAAGTTCTTCTCGCCCGGACAGACGATTACCAAGGGCACCGTGCCCAGCGAGATAGGCCCGGCCCTCGACGCGGCCAACCGTGGTCTGTCCGTCCTGCCCAAGAAGAAGATCGCATCGCTGCTCGACGAAACAGCCTTGGCAGTAGGAGGATTGGGGCCATCGCTGCAACGTCTCGTCGACTCGACGCAGTCCATCGTCGGCGACTTCGAAGCGAACATGTCCGACGTCGACGACATCATCGCCAACGCGGCACCGATCCTGGACAGCCAGGTCGACTCCGGCGACTCGATCGCGCAGTGGTCGCACAACCTCAAGGTGCTCACCGCTCAGACGGCGCAAACCGATCAGCACGTGCAAAGCATCCTGTCGAAAGCCGCGCCGACCGCGGATCAGGTCAACGACGTCTTCAATGACGTCCGCGAGTCGCTGCCGCAGACGTTGGCGAACCTGGAAGTCGTCGCCGACATGCTCAAGCGATACAACAAAGGCCTCGAGCAGTTGCTGGTATTCCTGCCCGAGGTCGGTTCGGTCGCGCAGACTTTGATCGCATCCGCTCCTGGATCGGTGCTGATGAATCTCAACCTGTCGCTGAACAATCCTCCGCCATGCCTGACCGGATTCCTGCCGGCTTCGGAGTGGCGCTCACCCGCGGACGTCAGCACCGCACCGTTGCCGGAAGGGACGTACTGCAAGATCCCACAGGACACTCCGGCGAACGGGGTGCGCGGGGCGCGCAACTACCCCTGCGTCGACGTCCCCGGCAAACGCAGGGCGACCCCACGGGAATGCCGCGACAACAAGCCGTACGTCCCGCTGGGCACCAACCCGTGGTACGGCGATCCGAACCAGGTTCGCAACTGCCCGGCGCCGGGTGCTCGCTGCGACCAGCCGGTCGACCCCGGAAAGGTGATACCGGCGCCCTCGGTCAACAACGGCCTCAACCCCGCACCGGCCGATCGGCTGCCCCCGCCGGCCGCGCCGGTCAACGATCCGCTGCAGCGGCCCGGATCGGGCACCGTGCGGTGCAATGGCCAACAGCCCAACCCGTGTACCTACACGCCGGCCGGCCCGGCCGCGATCTACCTTCCATCCAGCGGCGAAGTGGTGGGACCCGACGGCGCGAAGTACTTGCTCGAGGACTCGCGTCACACCGGAGACTCCGGGTGGAAGGACATGCTTGCGCCCGCCGGCTGAATCAGAAGCCCCCGACGGGAATCTTGCGCGCCGAGCGGTGTTGAACCTGCTAGTCGCACGTGAGGAGACGTCATCATGACCAGTCGGCCCGTTTTGGAACCCACCGCCGAGCACCCGATCACAATCAACCCCACCGGAACCCGGGTCGTGGTTCGCGTCAACGGCGAAGTGGTCGCCGACACCAACGAGGCGTTACAGCTTCAAGAGTCCACTTACCCTGCCGTGCAATACATCCCGTTCAAGGATGTCGTGCAGAACCGTCTCACCCGCACCGACACCAGCACCTACTGCCCGTACAAGGGGGAGGCTGGCTATTACAGCGTGACGACCGCCGCGGGCACTGTCGACGACGTGATCTGGACGTACGAGCAGCCGTATCCGGCGGTGGCGGAGATCGCCGGCCACGTGGCGTTCTACCCCGATAAGGCGGAGGTCAGCGTCGAAACCGCTTAGCGGTTCGCCGGGCCGAATAAGTGCGAGGTCAGCTGGGTGTCGCTGTATTCGCGCAACGACGCGATTAGCCCGTCGCGGGTCTCGAAGATGAAGACCGCGGGGCTGTGGTAGCGAAGCCCATCGCCAGTCTCGCCGTCGGCTTCGGCTTCGATCACCACGCTTTCGCCGTCGTTGAAGCACTGGATGAAGTCCAGGTTGAGCTCGGCGGTGCGTTTGCGCCGCTCGACCTCGTCACGCAATGTCGCCTTGTCGACCGAGCTGCGGGTCAGAAGGTTCCAGTAGGTGAAGTCGTCGCTCAGCAGCCCGAAGCACTCGTCGACGTCCCCCTCGGACAGGCACTGCAGGAACATCCACGCCAGCTCGGCCTGCGGGTCGTCGAAGGGGGTGGCCACCTCGCCATCCTGACGTGGAACACAGTGCCGGTCAATGACGCACTGGACAAGGATGTGTGGGGGGATTCGGACTTATGATCGTCGGAATCGAGCAGTTGCGGTATCCGGTGGGAGCAGATGGTGAGTAGCGCTCGCACGGTGACGTTTCCCGGGGTGGTGAGCCCGGGCATGACCCTTTTCCCGCTGCGCCGAGGACCTGGCGATCCGACTTTCCAGGTCGATGACGACGGCGCCATCTGGCGCACCAGCCTGTTGCCCAGTGGGTCCGTCACGGCGCGTATCAGCCGCACCGCCGCCAATGCAGTCGATTGCGCGGCGTGGGGCAGCGGCGCCGAGGAGTTCCTCGGCGCCCTTCCGGCAATGCTTGGCGCCCACGACGATTCGTCGGATTTCGTACCGGCCAATCCCGTCGTCGCCGCCGCGCACCAGCGGGTGCCGCACCTGCGACTCGGGCGCACCGATCAGGTGTTGGAGGCTCTGATCCCGGCCGTCCTCGAGCAGCGCGTGCCGGGTGCGGACGCCTTCCGCGCCTGGCGCTTACTGGTCACCAAATTCGGAACGCCGGCACCGGGACCCGCCCCCGAGCGGATGCGGGTGCTGCCGTCGGCCGAGGTGTGGCGCCGCATCCCATCGTGGGAATTTCACCGCGCCAACGTCGATCCCGGACGCGCCCGCACCATCGTCGGTTGCGCGCAACGTGCGTCGTCGCTGGAGCGACTCGCGTCATGGCCGGCCGTGAGGGCCCGCGAGGCGCTGATTTCGCTGCCCGGAGTCGGGATATGGACCGCGGCCGAGACGGCGCAACGTGCCCTCGGCGACGCCGACGCGCTGTCGGTGGGCGATTACCACATCTCCAAGATGATCGGCTGGACGTTGCTGGGACACCCGATCGACGACGACGAGATGGTCGAACTTCTCGAACCGATGCGCCCACACCGCCACCGCGTGGTCCGGTTGCTGGAGGCCAGTCGGCTGGCTTACGAGCCACGCCGGGGCGCGCGACTGCCGGTGCAGGACATCCGCGCGCTGTGATCTGCCGGGGGTTACTTCCCACGGTCATCGGGTACCCATCGCCGAACGGAGGGGATGACCTCAGGGAGGTAGCCATGACCCAATTCACTGTTCCGGGCTTGACCGAAAAGCAGGGAACCAAGATCGCTGACCTGCTGCAGAAGCAGTTGAGCACCTACAACGACCTTCATCTGACACTCAAGCATGTCCACTGGAATGTGGTCGGCCCCAACTTTATTGGGGTGCACGAGATGATCGACCCGCAAGTGGACCTGGTCCGCGGTTATGCCGACGAAGTGGCCGAGCGGATCGCGACTCTCGGCGGATCACCGCAGGGCACCCCGGGCTCGATTCTCAAAGACCGCACCTGGGACGACTACTCGGTCGGCCGCGACACCGTGCAGGCGCACCTGGCCGCACTCGATTTGGTCTACAACGGCGTCATTGAGGACACCCGCAGGGGGATCGACGAAACCGAGGAGGCTGATCCGGTGACCCAGGACATCCTGATCGGCCACTCGGCCGAGCTGGAGAAGTTCCAGTGGTTCGTGCGCGCGCACTTGGAGAATGCCGGCGGGGGCTTAGCTCACAAGGGCGCGTCGACCGAGAAGAAGGCGGCGAAGTCTGCCCGCAGCAAGGGCTGAGCGGAATAATCGGACCGCGGTCCGGTTATATCGGGTATCCGAAGCACAAGGAGGCTACAGATGCCCGCGATCACCGCAGACACATTGGCCTTGTCGCGGGTGTCCGCGGCGGGCCCTATCGACACCGAACGTCCGGTCCGCTCGATCACGACCGGGCCGCGCGGTCATGAGGGCGAAGGATTCCCGGTGGTCCGGGCCTTCGCCGGGGTCAGCAGCGCCGCGCTCGATCCGTTCGTCCACATGGACCAGATGGGCGAGGTGGAATACCAGCCCGGCGAACCCCGCGGCACTGACTGGCACCCGCACCGCGGGTTCGAGACGGTCACCTACATGATCGACGGTCGCTTCGCGCACCAGGATTCACACGGTGGCGGCGGGCTGATCGCCGACGGCGCTACCCAGTGGATGACGGCGGGCTCAGGCATCCTGCACATCGAAACGCCGCCGGCAGAACTCGTCGAGAGCGGTGGGATGTTTCACGGCATCCAGCTCTGGGTGAACCTGCCGAAGAAGGACAAGTTCGCCACACCGCGTTACCAGGCCATCGAAGGCCCCGACGTCGCACTGCTGTCCTCCGACGACGGCGGCGCGCTGATTCGCGTCATCGCAGGCCAGATCGACGGTCACAGCGGGCCCGGTGTGACGCACACTCCAATCACTATGGCGCACGCCACGATTCAACCGGGGGCGCGGCTGAACATCCCGTGGAACCGGGATTACAATGCACTGGTTTACGTTCTCGCCGGGCGTGGCTCCGTTGGGCCGATCGCGCACCCGCTGCAGCAAGGTCAGCTGGCGGTCCTGGGTCCCGGCGACCGGATCACGGTCAACGCGGCCGCCTCGCAGGAGTCGCGGGTGCCCGCTCTGGAGGTGCTGATCCTCGGCGGCAGGCCGATCCGCGAACCGGTGTTCCATTACGGCCCGTTCGTGATGAACACCAAGGCCGAGGTCGTCCAGGCCGTCGAAGATTTCCAGGCCGGCAAGTTCGGCAGCGTCCCGCCCAACGGATTGATGCCGCACCGCGCGACGTAGCGACCGCTGGCTAACAGGCGGTTCTCTCGACTCGGCGGGCAGCAGTGTGCGCTGTGGCACAATTCATGCTGTGGTGCAGCCCGCGAGCCGGGGGCCTGGTCGCCCCCCCGCAGCAAAGGCGGCCGAGACACGTAAGCGCATTCTGCGTGCTGCTCGGGAGGTGTTCAGCGAACGCGGCTATGACGCTGCCACCTTTCAGGCCATCGCGATCCGGGCCGACCTGACCCGGCCGGCGATCAATCACTACTTCGCAAACAAACGCGTCCTGTATTGGCAGGTGCTGGACGAGACCAACAGTGCCGTTGTCGCCGCGAGTGTGCAGCGGGCGCGAGCTGAGACGACGTTGACCCGCCAGGTGTCCGCATTCATCGAAGGCGCGATCGATACAGAAATCGAAAACCCAACGGCGGCCGCGTTCTTGATCACTGCAACGCTGGAGTCGCAGCGCCACCCCGAGCTGAGCCGGCCCGGAACCGACTCGGTCAGCACCACCCGGGCGTTTCTGTTGTGGGCGATCAACGACGGAATCCAGCGAGGCGAGTTGGATGCGGACACCGACGCCGCGGCGCTCACCGAGATGCTGCTCGCGGTGCTATTGGGCGTGGGCTTCTATGCCGGTTTTATCGGCAGCCGCCACGAACTGGACCCCGTCACCGATCAACTGAAATTGATGCTGGCCCGCAGCCTCACCCGGCGGACCGACCAAGTGCAGTGATGTAGCCCACGACCAGATAGATTGCCTAAGTTATTAGGTAACATCGACGGCGTTATGACTGGTGTTTACGACGCGACCTCGATCCGGACCGACGGCGACAGCTGGGACATCACCGAAAGCGTGGGCGCCACCGCCTTGAGCGTGGCCGCGGCCCGCGCCGTCGAGACAGCGGCGGCTGATCCGCTGATCCGCGACCAGTTCGCCTACCTGTTGGTCTCTACGGCCGGGCAGCCATGGGCGCGGTTGGCCAGCTCGCTGGACTGGATCGGCGACGACGACCATGGGCGACGGGCCCACCGGCTGGCCGTCGACTACCAGGCCGTGCGCACGCACTACTTCGACTCCTACTTCGCCGAGGCCGCCGCCGCCGGAATCCGACAGGTGGTGATCCTGGCGGCGGGGCTGGACTCGCGGGCCTTCCGGCTGGACTGGCCTGCTGGTACCACCGTCTACGAGATCGACCAGCCGCAGGTGGTCCACTACAAAACGACCACACTGGAGTCGGCCGGCGCCGCTCCGACCGCCGACCGGCGCACCGTTCAGGTCGACCTTCGGGACGACTGGGCGGCCGCGCTGACGGTCGCGGGTTTCGACCCCGGCCAACCGACCGCCTGGCTGGCCGAAGGCCTGCTGCCGTATCTACCGGCCGAAGCGCAGGACCGGTTATTCGAGATCCTGACAGGGTTGAGCGCGCCCGGCAGCCGCTTCGCCGTCGAAGCATTCAGCCTGGGCGCCGCCGACAACGAAGCCCGTCGCGTCGCGCGGCGGGCGCGCTTCGACCGGATGCGTCAACGTCTCGGCCTGGACATCAACGTCGAAACCCTGACCTACCAGGAGGGCGATCGGGCCGACGCCGCGGAGTGGCTCACCGAGCACGGTTGGCAGGTGACCGCGGTCAGCAACGCCGATGAGATGGAACGGCTGGGCCGGCCGATTCCCGCGGACCTCGCTGACGAAGCCTTTACCACCAAGCTGTTGCGCGCCGAACTCGGCGCGACCGATTGATCACCAACCACATTCAGCAGGAGACAGGACCGCGATGAGCGCCTTGCGCAGCCACGACGACACTTGGGACATAGCCACCAGCGTCGGCACCACCGCCGTCATGGTGGCCGCAGCCCGCGCCGCCGAAACCAACAAGCCTGACCCGCTGATCCAGGACCCCTACGCGAGGGTGCTGGTCAGCGAAGCCGGCACCGGCGTGTGGGAGAAGATGCTCGACGACTCACTGCTCTCCAAGGTGCAGGAGATCGACGCCGAGGCGGCGGCGATCTTCGAGCACATGCGCGGCTATCAGGCGGTGCGCACGCACTTCTTCGACGCCCATTTCGCCGGGGCGGTGGCAGCTGGTATCCGCCAGGTGGTGATCCTGGCGTCGGGGTTGGATTCACGGGCCTACCGGCTGGACTGGCCGGCCGGCACCACGGTGTACGAGATCGACCAGCCCAAGGTGTTGGAGTACAAGTCGGCGACGCTGGCGGCGTATGGTGCGACCCCGTCGGCCGACCGCCACGAGGTGGCGATCGACCTGCGCCAGGACTGGCCGGCTGCCCTGATCGCCGAGGGATTCGACCCGAAGGCGCCGACGGCATGGCTGGCCGAGGGGCTGCTGATGTATCTGCCCGCCGAGGCTCAAGACCGGCTGTTCACGCAGATCACCGAATTGAGCGCACCGGGCAGCCGGGTGGCCGCCGAGACCGCCGCCAACCATGCCGACGAGCGTCGCCAGGAGATGCGGGACCGCCTTGACCGGGTGGCCGCCAAACTCGGCATCGAGCGGACCGTCGACATTCAGGACCTGATCTACCAGGACGACGATCGGGCCGACGTCGCCGCGTGGCTCAACGACCACGGCTGGCGGGCTACCGGCCAGAACTCCGGCGACGAGATGCGCCGGCTGGACCGCTGGGTCGAAGGCGTGCCGTCGGGTGACGACCGGGATGCGCTCTCGCAGTTCGTGACCGCCGAACGCGCATGACCAGCGGCCGATGGTGACCGTGTTCGCCGCCGCTGAAAAGCCATGATCGCGATCGGCTGCGATCGCTGAGGGCACCTGTTGCCCAACTGGATGGTTGATTAGGATTGGGTTTCCGCCGGTCGAGGAAGGGAATCCCCATGACCACCGAGACGACCCATGCCACCGAAACCACCGCACCAGCTGCACCCGCGGCCCCGGCCGCCAGCTCCGATGTGGCCAAGACGGTCGCACGGCTTCGCCAGACGTTCGCCACTGGTCGCACCCGCAATCTGGAGTGGCGCAAGGAGCAGTTGCGCGCACTCAACCAATTGATGGTCGAGAACGAGACCAAGATCGCCGATGCACTGGAGAAGGACCTGGGGCGGTCGCCATTCGAGGCCTGGCTCGCCGACGTCGCCAGCACCAGCAGTGAGGCCGCGTACGCGGCGAAGAGCGTGGGCAAGTGGGCGAAGCGCCGCCATCGCCTGCTCGAGATGTCGCAGTTGCCCGGCCGCGGCTGGGTGGAGTACGAGCCGTACGGCACCGTGCTGATCATCGGCGCATGGAACTTCCCGTTCGCGCTGACGCTGGGTCCCGCCGTCGGCGCGATCGCCGCGGGTAACACCTTGGTGCTCAAGCCATCTGAGGTGGCGCCCGCGTCGTCGGCGCTGATGGCCGAGCTCGTGCCGCGCTACCTCGACACCGACGCGATCGCCGTCATCGAGGGCGATGGCGCCGTCAGCCAGGAGCTCATCGCGCAGGGCTTTGACCATCTGCTGTTCACCGGCGGCACCGAGATCGGGCGCAAGGTGTACGAGGGCGCGGCGTCGCATCTGACGCCGGTCACCCTGGAGCTCGGCGGCAAGAGCCCGGTCATCGTGTCGAAAGACGCCGACATCAAGGTCGCCGCGAAGCGCATCGCGTGGACCAAGCTGATCAACTCCGGCCAGATCTGCATCGCGCCCGACTACGTCCTGGCGGAGGCGCCGATCCGCGACCAGCTGATCGACGAGATCCAGAAGGCGGTCGCCGGGTTCGAGGCGGAGAACACCACCGGTGGTAAGCGGATCGTCAACGAGCGGCACTTCAACCGGCTCACCACCGCGCTCGCGGCAACTCAGGGCAATGTCGTCATCGGCGGAGGCTCGGATGCGTCGAAGCTGAACATCCAGCCGACCGTGGTGGTGGACCCCGCGGCCGACGAGCCGTTGATGACCGACGAGATCTTTGGCCCGATCCTTCCGGTGCTGACCGTTCAAAACCTGGACGAGGCAATCAAATTCGTGAACGCGCGGCCCAAGCCGCTGGCCGCGTACCTGTTCACCAAGACCAAAGCCGTCCGGGAACGCGTGATCAAGGAAGTGCCGGCCGGCGGCATGGTGGTCAACCATCTGCTGTTCCACTTCGCCACCCACAAGCTGCCGTTCGGCGGCGTCGGGCCGTCCGGTCTGGGTGCCTACCACGGCAAGTTCGGCTTCGAAGAGTTCAGCCACCGCAAGTCGGTGCTGACCAAGCCGACCCGACCCGACCTCGCCAGCTTCATCTACCCGCCGTATACAGAGAAGGCGTGGAAGCTGGCGCGTCGGCTGTTCTAGCTTGGCCGGCCCGTTTGAATCCGTTGGTCACTGAGGATCGAGAGATAGGAACGTAATGCCCGGAGTGCAGGATCGTGTTGTCGTCGTCACGGGAGCCGGCGGTGGCTTGGGCCGCGAATACGCGCTGACCCTCGCCAAGGAAGGCGCGAGCGTCGTGGTCAACGACCTCGGCGGATCCCGCGACGGCACCGGCGCCGGACACAACATGGCCGACGAGGTCGTCAACGAGATCAAGGACGCCGGCGGCCGTGCGGTCGCCAACTACGACAGCGTTGCCGAGACCGAGGGCGCCGAGAACATCATCAAGACCGCTCTCGATGAGTTCGGCAAGATCGACGGCGTGGTGAGCAACGCCGGCATCCTGCGCGATGGCACTTTCCACAAGATGTCGTTCGAGAACTGGGATTCCGTGCTGAAGGTGCACCTCTACGGCGGCTACAACGTCGTCCGCGCCGCTTGGCCGCACTTCCGCGAGCAGAGCTACGGTCGCGTGCTCGTCGCCACCTCCACCAGCGGGCTGTTCGGCAACTTCGGACAGGCCAACTACGGCGCGGCGAAGCTGGGCCTGGTCGGCTTGATCAACACGCTGGCCCAGGAAGGCGCCAAGTACAACATCAAGGCCAACGCGCTGGCGCCGATTGCGGCCACCCGGATGACCGAGGACATCCTGCCGCCCGAGGTGCTGAAGAACCTCACGCCGGACTTCGTCGCGCCGGTGGTGGCTTACCTGGTCACCGAAGAGGTGCCCGACTCCGGCTCGATCTTCATCGTCGGTGGCGGAAAGGTCCAGCGCACCGCGCTGTTCCAGAACGAGGGCGTCACCTTCAAGACGCCGCCGTCAGTCGACGACATCGCCTCGCACTGGGGCGAGATCGACGACTTGTCCGCGGCTAAGGCGGCCAACTTCTCGATCCGTTGATCGGGACTACATGAAAGCCTGTGTTGTACAGGAGCTTTCAGGTCCGGACGGTCTTGTCTATACCGATGTTCAGGACGTCGCCGGAAACAACGACGTCTTGGTCATCGGCGTCCGCGCCGCGGGTGTCTGCTTTCCGGACCTGCTGCTGAGCAAGGGCGAGTACCAACTCAAGCTGCCGCCGCCGTTCATCCCCGGCATGGAGGCTGCCGGCGTTGTCGATTGGGCGCCGGAGGACTCCGAATTCAAAGTGGGGGACCGGGTTTCGGCGTTCGGCGTGCTGGGCGGCTTCGCCGAGCAGGTGCTTGCCCCGACGGCCAACGTGACCCGCAGCCCGGCCGAGCTCGACGACGCCGAAGCGGTGTCGCTGCTGGTGAACTACAACACCATGTACTTCGCGCTGGCCCGACGGGCCGCCATGCGGCGCGGCGACAGCGTGCTGGTATTGGGTTCGGCGGGCGGCGTGGGCACCGCGGCCATCCAGGTGGCCCGGGCGATGGGCGCGAGCAAGGTCATCGCGGTGGTACACCGCACGAGCGCAACGGAATTCGTCGAGTCGCTGGGCGCCGACGTGGTGCTACCGCTGACCGACGGCTGGGCGAAGGCGGTCCGCGACCATACCGACGGCCGCGGCGTCGACATCGTGGTCGACCCGGTCGGCGGCCAGGCCTTCGATGACGCGATCCGGGTGCTGGCTATTGACGGCAAGCTGCTGGTGATCGGCTTCGCCGCGGGTTCCATTCCGACGGTCAAGGTCAATCGGTTGCTGCTGCGCAACGTCGGCGTGCTCGGCGTCGCCTGGGGCGAATACCTCCATCAGGTGCCCGGCTCGGCGGGACTGTTCGCCTCGGGTCTCAACCAGCTGGTGGCGGCCGGATTGAAACCTCCACCGCCGCAGCGGTATCCACTGTCGAAAGGCCGTGACGCGCTGCAGTCCCTGGCCGACGGCGGGGTGTTCGGCAAGGTTGTACTAGAGCCCTAGCCTGGCTGCTCGCAGATACCGAACGCGCCGCCCCGGCCATACCGGTGGCGGCGCGTTCCGTACCCCGCGTGACTAGAACAGACCCGAGAAGGCGTTGGTGATTTCGGTGGCTGCGTTTTGCAGGACCTCGACCTCGAAACCGGCCGCCAGGGTCAACAGCGCCGTGTCCGCTGCCAATGGCAGGCCGAACGCGTCGGCCAGGTCGCCGGTTGCGATGTTCGCGGAGAACAGCGACAGGTCGTAGGCCGGCATGCTGGTCACCAGCGCGTTGATGATGTCCGCCGTCGGCAACAGTGTGGAGTAGGCCGCGGACGACGCCGTCGTGATCGCGTTGACGAAGTCGGTGAACGTCGCCGTCGGGTCGGCGGACAGCGCGGACAGGAACTCGGTGAAGTTGGCTCCCGTCGATGCCGAGTCCAGCGTCGACGTAACCGCTGGAGTGGGATCCGCGAGGTAGGCCTCGAAAGCCGTGATGCCGTCCTGAGTCTTGGCGGCCAGGTTGGTGAAGATGTCGGACAGGCTGACGTCGGGGAACAACCCGAATGGGGTGTTGACGTCGGCAGGCGAGTCCACATCCACGGAGTATCCGGTCGAGCCGTCTCCGTAGCCCAGGTTGATCAGGTAGGTCAGGTCCGGGCCCAGCAGTGCCTGCAGCGGAGCCGGCAGCAGCGCGACCAGCGGCGGAGTGACGTCCTGCCCGCCGAGCGTGGTGATCATGTAGTAATCGGTCAGGCTGTCGAGGTTCGGGTCGGGCACGTAATGTTCCGAGCCCGGCAGCAGGATCGCGTTGGCGATGTCGCTCGGTGAGGGGCCGCTTCCGTCGAGTGGGAAGTCCAGGTAGTGGCCGTGGATCGATGTGATGCCCAGAAACGCGTTGAGGTCGGACAGGAAGTTGATCGGGTACTTCGGGAAGTCGGTGAAGCCGTCGTATTCGACCGAATAGATCGAGGTGGCGTAATCGTCGGTCGGGGTGGCGCCGTCGAACGAGACGCCGAGGCTCGGCAGGTTCAACTCCAGGGAGTGGACATCGCCCGATGTCGTGGTGAAACCGTCGAAGCGCGAGAGCAAGCCACCGTTGGGGTTGCTTGGGTCAGCGATCAACAAGAATTGGACGTCATTCGGGCTCACCCCATCTGCTTCCAGCTGTGTCATCGTCAGACCGGCGAGCGTGGAGCTCTGCGAGTAACCGAATACCGTTGAGACATCGCCGTTTAAGGCGTTGGCTTCGATCTGGTTGGCCAGGATCGTGATGCCCTGACCGACCGAGGTGGCGTCGGTGGGCAGGCCGAGTTCACCACCGGACGGGTAGTTCAGCAGCAGGGTGTGCACGCCGGTCAGCGGATACAGGCCCTCCGGTGTGAAGAGCCCCTCGCCAAACGGATTGCCTGCGGTGGCTCCGTAGAAGTTCGTGATGTCACCGGGGTAAATATGGTTGAGGAAAAGCCCGGTGGCAGCCTGCACGTAATCGGAGCCGGGGATCGGAAGACCGCTGCCGCCCATCTCCAGGCCGACGTCTTCGCCGTCGGCGTGGGCATAACCGGTGTTCATCATCGCGGCCAGGCTGAGGAAGCCGGCGCCAGCGGTGGCGACCATTCCCAGACCCATTAGACGAAGCGTGCGACCTGACATTGTGCGACCTTTCGGGGCTATGGGCTCTTGGCCGTCAGGGCACTAACTGACCCCAGCGGCATAGGTATTCAACATATGTTTTACGCCTATTACACGCCGTTGTCTGAGAAATACACAGGTTTTCGTTGGCGAAAATTAAGTTTTGTTGCCGCGGCTGCCGTTGCCTCACTGGGCGCTCGAACCACACGAGGGTTCAGCAGCCCCTTCAATCCCTGGCTGAAGGATTAGCGCCTTCTCGAGTTCGAGGGCGCGGGTGATATCAGCGCGGGGCTGAAGCTGAACTCAGCCCAGCAGTGCGTCGCGCAACCGCGTCACGTCGGCTGTAGTGACGCCAGCGCTGCGGAAGTAGCCGTCAAGAGAGCCGAAGTTGTCATCGATAGTCCGGCGCGCGGCGTCGA
>DATDLZ010000073.1:0-13284 GCA_036519055.1 Mycobacterium sp. | reverse complement strand
CCGGGTGTCAGAAGCTGGCGGGCCGCGACGCGCTCGGTTACGTCCGCAGCCGGGCCACCCCGCGCGCCGACCTGGACCGGATGGTCGATCAGCGGCGGTTCATGGCGGCGCTGCTGCATCGGGCCGCCAGCCCGGCGGTCTGGCTCAACCCGTGGCGGTGGTACTCGGTACCGCATGCGGCGGTCGACGCGTTGACCGTCGACCGCGAGGACCACGTCTGGGACCTGGCCCGGTTGGGCTGGGCGCTACACCGGTCGACGACCACGTTGACCGTGCCGATCGGCGAATTCACCGGCAGCGACGCCGGCTCGGTGGTGGTGTGGGATCACCAGAAGGCCGTCGCGCTGTTCGATGCTCTGGCCGCCGACCAGCCGGTGCCGCCGACCGTTATCGGCGACTAACCATAAGCCATTTAAAATGCTCCGGTATTTCCGCGCTTTCCGCGACATCTGAAATGGCGTGGCGCGTTTAGTCAACGTAGCCTGTCTTAACTTAGGAAAAGCTGGCCTCAGTAAGCATCACCTTCGATGACAGGGCCTCTGAGCTGCGGTAGCGTTGCCGCTATGACCGATCACGATGCCCATAAAACAAAGTTTCACGCGTTATTGCACGAGCAGGTGTGCCACGAATTCACCAACTCTCAGCAATATATTGCGATGGCCGTTTATTTCGACGGCGCCGACCTCCGGCAACTGGCGAGACATTTTTATGCGCAGGCCGTCGAGGAACGCAACCACGCGATGATGCTGGTGCAGTATCTGCTCGACCGCGATGTGCGGGTGGAGATCCCCGGTGTCGACGGAGTGCGCAATGCGTTCGACACCCCGCGGGACGCGCTGGCGCTGGCGCTGGATCAGGAGCGGCTGGTCACCGAGCAGGTCAGCAGGCTGGCCGCGGTCGCCCGCGACGAGGGCGACTACCTAGGCGAGCAGTTCGTGCAGTGGTTCCTCAAGGAGCAGGTCGAGGAGATGGCGTTGATGACCTCGCTGGTGCGGGTCGCCGATCGCGCCGGGGCCAACCTGTTCGACCTGGAGAACTTCGTCGCCCGGGAAATCGACTCAGCACGCAGCGTGGCCGACGCTCCCGCCGTCGCCGGAGGCCGCCTCTGATTAGTGCGGGTCGGCGCCGGTGAGGCCGTCTTCCAGCCAGGCTTTGACGCGGCCGGGATGGTTGGTGGCCAGCCAGGCCACTCCCACGTCTCGGCAGAATCGGACGTCCTCGTAGTCGTCGGGCGTCCAGCAGTACAGCGCCCGGCCCTGCGCGGCAGCCTGGTCGACGAGCTCAGGGTGTTCGCGCAGAGTGGCAATCGGCGGCCCCACCGCGGTGGCCCCGATCGTGCTGGCCGCTCTGCTGGCCAGGTATCGATGGCTCCTGCCGAGCAGCACCGTCGGCAACAGCGGCGCCGCGCGCCTAACCCGCCACAGCGCCGCCGCGGAGAACGACATCACCACCGCCCGGGATCGATCGGCGGATGCCGGCGCCGCAATGCCGTAGCGATGTAACAGCGCCAGCACTTTGCTTTCCACCAGTGCGCCATAGCGGACCGGGTGCTTGGTCTCGATGAAGATCTTCACCGGCCGCTTCCAGTCCAGCACCAGCGTGACCAGCGCGTCCAAAGTCAGCAGGCCGGTATCGCCGTGGGTGCCGTCCGCGCGCCAACTGCCGTGCCACGAACCGAATTCCAGCTCGCGAAGCTGCGCCAACGTCATCATGCTGACCAGACCGGCGCCGCTGGACGTCCGGTCGAGCTTGCGGTCGTGCACGCAGACCAGGTGCCCGTCGCGGGTGAGCCGCACGTCGCACTCCACGCCGTCGGCGCCCTCCCGCAGCGCAAGATCGTAAGCGGCCAGGGTGTGTTCCGGCAGAGAGGCCGAGGCGCCGCGATGGGCCACGACGAACGGGTGCCGAGAGACCACCTCCTCGGCCCACGTCATGTCCCTATGCTGCCGGTTCTTCACCCGGCAACTCAAGCGCTGCAGCAGATTCCGTCTCGACGAGTTCGTCATCGGCAACCACGACCCAGCGGTGGGCGGGCCGTTCGACCGGCTTTGCCTCGAATCCTTCGAAGACTTTCGCGGTTGCCAGCACTGCGATCAGTGCCAGAAGGTACGCGACGATCATCGCTACCGTGTTGTTGGCAATTCCCTGCGAGTCCTGGGCGCCGCTAGTGACCGACGCAAAGACCGACGTCACGCTGCTGAGCAGCCACAGCAGCCACCAGCCCCAGATCAGGTGGCGCAAGCGGGCGTAGTGGTCCTCGGTTTTGGCCAGCTCGATGACATAGACCAGCGACCAGACTCCCGCCACCAGGGGCAGACAACAGAACCCAACACAGGCCGCCATCAACGCCCAGCTGGCCGAGTGCCCCGATGTCGCGGCGACAACGGCGAACGTGATGGCCAGCGCCATCGCCGCCGACGGCGGCAGCAACGTGCCGGCCCACAACGCCCGGCGTGAACGGGATTCCGGCCGACCGGCGTGCTCGAACGCCGCGGCGCGGCGGGCGATCAACCATCGCGTCAGCACCACCGCGCAGTTCATCACCGCCGCGATCGCGGCCAGGCTGGCCAACACACTCAGCAGCGCTGCCGCATCCGCCACCATCCAGTTCAGCAGCGTGTTGCGGTTGATGACCAGCAGCAGATACCGCACCAGATGCACCACGGCGGCCGCCCCCAACGCCACCGCGGCAATGAAGAACGCCGTACGCACCCGCTCGGCCGGCGGCGCCTGCCGCTGAGCCCGGTCCGGCCCGCCGTCCTGATCGACCCGGTCCACCAGACCCCAGCGGGGTATCGCCAGATACCGCGGGGTCGGACCCAGCGGACGGCGACGCCGAGGGGGTGGAGGTGGCGGACCCGGACGCACTGCGATCCATCGGTAGCCCAGGGGCAGCCGCGGCGCCGTTTGCGGTCCAGGGCCCCAGCCCGGAGCGGCGCCCGGCGGCCGGGGTGCCCCGGTTGCCGACGGCGCCAACAGCGTGCCGTTGCAGCGCGGACACCACGAGCGTTGTTTGTCGCGGACATTCCAGCGTGTGCCGCACTGGGAGCACACTTGGATCATTGGCGCCGCTCTCCCCCGCAAGCGGGAGGTGCCCCCACCGCATCGCGGAGCTCTGCATCGTCGCCGGCGCGGATCATGCGATCAGACTAACCGGGCGGTCGAAATCGGCTGCTAGCGGCGAAGGCGCGGCCGGTCAGATGGCTCCGGGGCCGCCGTCGGCGGCGATCACCTGGCGGCCCGCTTCGGCCCACGCCAGCATTCCGCCGTTGACGTTGATCGGCTCGTACCCATGGTGGGCCAGCAGCTGGGCGACCTTCGCCGAGCGCCCGCCGGCCTTGCAGATGACGTACAGCGTGGCCGATCGATCGATCTCGTCGAGCCGGGCCGGCACCTCACCCATCGGGATGTGCCGGGCCGCGGCGGCGTGGCCGCGATTCCACTCGTCGTTTTCGCGCACGTCCAGCAACACCGAGCCGGGGCCGAACTCGGCGGGCAGGTCGTTGACGGTTATCTGTGCGATTGACGGTTCTGCATCCACGGTGTTGATCTTGGCATGCGTGGACGGGCGCCGTTAAGACCGGCGTCCAGCTACCAACGGGTATCCACAGTTTCCACAGGTTTATCCACAGGCCGCCTCGCCGCGCTGACACGCAAGCGTGCGCGTCACACGGCCGAGGTGGGCGGGCAGTTGTGGATAACCCGTGTCCGTTACCGCTTCGTGATCGACAGCCGGACCCCGCATTCAGCGAATTCTTAGTCAATCTCACGATTCCGCCATACTCGCCGCTATGGCGGAAGTCACAGCGCGTCTGCGCGCGTCGCTGTCAGCCCCCAGAATCGGGAGCCCGGTTATTCGGCACACGAAAAACAACTTCTCCAGCAACAAGACGCTGGTCAGCGCGGCGCAGTACGCTCAATTTTCCAGGGGGTACATAACGGGCTATGATCGCCATCACTGAGATCTTTTGTGACTCATCTCACTGGGGGACAGTTGGACAGGCAGGCCGGGAACATTCGATGACGACGCAACCGATCGGACCACAGTCGGCGAGTTCGTCGCCGCACTGGTACACAACGTCGGCGACGTGTAATCGCTCCTACTTGCTTGCCGGGTTGCGCGCCGGGTTGATCGCGCTGGTTTTGCTGGCGGTCCTCGCCGTCATCATCTGGTTCTGAACTCCCGCCGCCGGGTATCCCCACGACGCACTCGTTCTTGCGGTGCGCGCGGCGATGGAGCAGGGTTACCTACGACAGACCCGCGTCGCGAACAGCCTGCGAGTGGAGCGAGCGTAAGAGTTAGATCGGAAACGATCATCACCAGGAAGGAACTTCGTGTCTGATTACACTTTGCCCGATTTGGACTGGGATTACGGAGCGCTGGAACCCCACATCTCGGGAGCGATCAACGAGCTTCACCACGACAAGCACCACGCCACCTACGTCAAAGGGGCCAACGACGCGGTCGCGAAACTCGAAGAGGCGCGGTCGAAAGACGACCACTCGACGATCCTGCTCAACGAAAAGAACTTGGCTTTTAACCTGGCCGGCCACGTCAACCACGTGGTGTGGTGGAAGATCTTGTCTCCCAACGGCGGTGACAAGCCGACCGGCGATCTGGCCGCAGCGATCGATGACGCGTTCGGCTCGTTCGACAAATTCCGCGCCCAGTTCAGCGCCGTCGCCAACGGCATTCAAGGGTCCGGCTGGGCTGTGCTGGCCTATGACAGCCTTGGGGACAAGCTGCTGACATTCCAGGTGTACGACCACCAGACGAATTTCCCGCTAGGCGTCGTCCCGATCTTGCTGCTCGACATGTGGGAGCACGCTTTCTACTTGGACTACAAGAACGTCAAAGCTGACTACACCAAGGCGTTCTGGAACGTGATCAACTGGGACGAGGTGCAATCCCGTTACGCGGCAGCGACCTCGCAGGCCAAGGGGTTGATTTCCGCCTGATCGCAAGCTTTTGTCTCGGGGCGTCGCGCGTTTCGCGTGGCGCCCCGAACGCTATTTCGGCCGTGTTTCTTTTCGACTTCGTTGCCGTTGATTGCCCGTGTCAGCTTGCAGGCGTCGCCAGGCTGCCGCATGCTGATCGGATCGACCCACCGGCGTATCGCTGAATACCCGAACGGAGGGCGAAATGGAAACTGGCTCAGGCCGGGCCATCGAGGTGGCCCCCTTCCATTCCCGTGGTGCCCTGAAAGGGTTCGTGATTTCCGGGCGCTGGCCCGACTCGACCAAAGAGTGGGCACAATTGTTGATGGTCGCGGTCAGGGTGGCGTCGCTTCCCGGGTTGCTGCCAACCACAACGGTATTCGGCGTTCGCGAGGAACTGCCGGACGCTCCCGCGCCGGGCACCGTGGGCCTGGTTTTGGCCGAGGGTCCGGTGGTCGGCGAATCCGCTATTCAGCCAGGCTATTTCGCCGATCACCAGCCGCCGGCGTTGTTGATGCTGCATCCACCGTCGGAGACGATGCCGTCGCTGCCGGAATGCAGTGGCGCTGCGTCGGGGTGTGTGCTGCTGCCCGGTCTGCCGTATCTGGGACTCGAGCACCGCGCGGCCTGGGTGGAGGCCGAGGCCGACGGCACCATCACCTCGATGGTCAGCCGAGTCGGCGTCGACCCGATCAGCCATCCCGACACAGCAATCTTGGCAATGCTGCTTGCCGCATAGCTAGTCCGACAGCCGGAAGCCGATCGTAGGACGGCGAGGCGTGTCTTTCTGACTCCTCGACCGTGTTGACCGGGAATCTGGACGGGCGCTCCAACATGTGCCTAATATCTGCGCGTGGCACGTCGGCGAAAACAGGTTCACAGCCGACTCCATGGCGCTCTACAGCAAATAGGCATTGTGTACGGTTGGCGCGTTACGCAGGTTGCCATAAGTAGACCCGCTCGCGACCAGCGAAGTCTGCATAGTCCTTGAAGCAATGAAACTTCACACAATTCCCTTAAAATATCATGTGTATTCACTGGATAAGCGGGTCCCGCCCGCCGCGCCAATAACCCATGCTGTCATAAGTGCCTTCACCGTTAATTTTCTCAAAGTCAGCACTTGGTTGCGGGGATAAGTCTGGCTACGATAATCAGCAAATACTTAGAGAGAGTCACTCGATCTACCAACCCGGTGGAGGTCATATCGATGAGCACGACGTTTTCCGCCCGCCTGAACCGCCTGTTCGACACGGTTTACCCGCCCGGACGGGGGCCGCACACCTCCGCTGAAGTGATCGCGGCGCTCAAGGCTGAAGGAATCACGATGTCGGCTCCGTATTTGTCGCAGCTACGCTCTGGCAACCGCACCAACCCGTCGTCGGCAACCATGGCTGCCCTGGCGAACTTCTTCCGGATCAGGCCCGCCTACTTCACCGACGACGAGTACTACGAGAAGCTCGACAAAGAGTTGTCGTGGTTGCTGGTCATCCGAGACGAGGGCGTCCGGCGGATCGCGCTTCGCGTCAGTGGACTGTCCCACGAAGCGCAAGAAGACATCGTTCACCGCGCCGACGAGCTACGGCGAAAGGAACACCTGGAAGCCTGACGGCAGTCGGTCCGCCCGGCCCGGTTAGGGTTGGCCCATCGATGCCGCACTGGCACCGCGATAGTCGACGAGACCCGGGGAGGTAGTGCGCGAATGGGCCTGTTCGGCAAGCGAAAAAGCCGCGCGACGCGCCGCGCCGAAGCTCGCGCGATCAAGGCCAAGGCCAAACTCGAGGCCAAGCTGTCGGCGAAGAACGAGGTGCGTCGATTCAAAGCCGCGCAGCGCGCCGAGACGAAGGCGCTCCGCGAGAATTTGAAGGCGCAGCGCGCCAGCGACCAGGCAGCGCTGAAGGTGGCCGAGACGCAGCTGAAGGCGGTGCGCGAGGGCGCGCTGCTGTCGCCGACGCGGATTCGCCGACTGCTGACGGTGTCTCGGCTGCTTGCTCCGATCGTGGTGCCGCTGGTCTACCGGGTCGCCATGGCCGCACGCGGGCTGATCGACCAGCGGCGCGCCGACCAACTCGGGGTCCCGTTGGCCCAGATCGGTCAATTCTCCGGGCATGGCGGCCAGCTGTCGGCCCGCATCGCCGGCGCCGAGCAGTCGCTGCGGTCGGTGCAGGAGAACAAGCCCAAGGACGCCGAGACCAGACAATTCGTCACCGCGATTTCCGAGCGGCTCGCAGACTTGGCGGCCGCTGTCACCGCCGCCGAGAACATGCCGCCCACCCGGCGCCGTGGCGCCCACGCCGCAATCTCCCGACAGCTCGATGAGATCGACGCCGACCTGATGGCGCGACTCGGATTGACCTGATTCCCGACCCCTCTGCAGACTGGAAGGCGATTCCGATGACACCTCCACACAGGATGGTTTGGCGCGTCCTGATCGGAACCGCCGTGGCGACGCTGCTCTACCTCGGCCCGGCCGCGGCGATCACGACGGCGTCGGCGCACGTCCAGGCGACCAGTACGGACGCCGCGCGTGGCGCCTTCGCGACGGTCAGCTTCCAGGTGCCCAACGAGTCGACGACCAGCGCGGCCACCACCGCGGTCACGGTCGACCTGACCAATGTCTCCGCGGTCCAGACCGAGACCACGCCGGGGTGGTCGGCCAAGATCGACCGTGACGCCGCAACGAACGCCGTCCGCTCGGTGACGTGGACCGCGGCGCCCGACACCGGCATTCCGGTAGACCAATTCGGGGTGTTCCGGATATCGGCGAAGCTGCCCGACGCCGATACGGTCAGCTTCCCGACGACACAGACCTACGCCGACGGCGCGGTGGTGAAGTGGGACCAAGCGCCGGCGCCCGGCGGAGCCGAGCCGGAACATCCCGCGCCGACCCTGCGACTGGCCGGCGGCACGACACCACCCGCCCTCAACCCGACCCCGACCAAATCCGCCGCCCCGACCGCCACAGCGGCGCCACCGGGACAGCAGTCTCGGGTGGTGGACAACACCGCACGGATCCTCGCCGGCGCCGCCCTGTTCGTCGGCGCCCTCGGTGTCGGCGTCGCGCTGATCGTGCGGAAGACATGAGCCGTCGGGCACACGCCGTGGTAGTGGCGCTGCTGCTGGCAGCCGTCGCGTTCGCACCCACGTTGACCGCCGGTGCCGCCAGCGCCCACGCCGCGCGGGTGTCCGCCGACCCCGCGGACAAGGCCTCGGTGAGCACCGGCCCGGTTCGGGTCAGCGCGACCTTCAACGAGGATCTGCAGACCACGTTCGCCGCGATGACCGTTGTCGGTCCGGACGGCAAGCTGTGGACGGCAGGCTCCCCGCAGGTGCACGGCACAGTCGTCAGCGTCGGCGTACGTCCGTTGGGTCCGGCCGGCGACTACACGGTCAACTACCGGGTGACCTCGGCTGACGGGCACGTGGTCTCGGGGTCATGGTCATTCCGGCTGACCGCCGCCGGCACCGGCACGCCCGGTCCGGCCGCGCAGCCCGCGGACAACTCGGCCGACGATGTCCCGATCTGGCCTTTCGTCCTGGGCGCGGTGGTCCTGGTTGGCGGCGCGGCACTGTGGTCCATCCGAAACAGGCCTTGACCTACGGCAGCGAACCCGCGTACGCAGCCCTGGCATGATGGATTCGGCTCCACCGGGCCGGTGCACCCGACGAGAAACGGCAAAGGAGCAGCCGGATGGCAGACCCGCAGGATCAACCGGACAACACGCCCGACCCCGCGCCTGAACCACCCCTGAGCACACCCCCGCCGCCCGCGGACGCGGCGCCACCCGCCAAGGAGCCGGCCAAGGAGCCTGCGCCACACGCGAAGGAGCCGGCCAAGGAGCCCCAAGAGCCGCCGGCCAAGAAAGCGCCCACCAGCCAATCGCCTGCCAGCAAATCGCCTGCAAAAAAGGCTGCTGCCGCCAAAGCCGCGAAGAAAGCAGCGCCGGCAAAGGCAGCCAAAAAACAGTCCGCCGCGAAAAAGGCAGCGGCGAAAAAGACGCCCGCCAGCAAGGTGCCTGCTAAAAAGGCACCCGCCAAGAAGGTCGCTCCGGTAGCGCCCGACACCAACGGTCAGCTCGCCGCGGCAGCCAAAGATGCTGCGGCGCATGCGAAGTCGACCGTCGAAACGGCCGCCAACCCGCTGCCCGCGCAGCCCGGCCCGTCGTCGAGCACCCGGTCGCCGCTACCGCTCGCGGTGGCGATCGCGATCAGCCTGCTGGCCGTGCTGCTGATCCGCCAGCTCCGCCGCGACGATGACTAGCATGGCCCGGTGACTGTGATCTTCCGGCCCACGGCCGATTTGGTAGACGATATCGGGCCCGACGTCCGCAGCTGCGACGTTCAATTCCGTCAGTTCGGCGCGCGAACGCAATTCGCCGGGCCGATCACCACGGTCCGCTGCTCGCAAGACAACGCTCTGCTGAAGTCGGTCCTGTCGACGCCCGGTGGCGGCGGCGTGCTGGTGGTGGACGGCGGCGCCTCGTTACACACCGCGCTGGTCGGCGACCTGATCGCGGAGCTGGCTCGGTCCAACGAGTGGGCCGGGCTGATCGTTCACGGCGCGGTCCGCGACGCCGCAGCGCTGCGTGACATGGAGATTGGCATCAAGGCGATCGGCACCAACCCACGCAAGAGCGAGAAGACGGGCGCCGGGGAGCGAGACGTCACCCTCAGCTTCGGCGGGGTGGAGTTCGTACCGGGTGACATCGCCTACAGCGACGATGACGGTATCGTCATCGTCGCTGCGGCCAACTCCAGCGCCTAGCCTTCGATCGCCGAGCTAAACAGCCAGGGCTGCAGGCTTTTTGGCGAAGCTCAGGGCCTCGTCGTCGACCTTGCCGCGCCGAATCAGTTGCAGGTCCATGAAGTAGTTTTGCTTGAGCCGCCACGGCGACACCGAGCCGGCCTTCGGCAGGTAGTCCAGTGCCCGCAGCACGTAGCCGGGAGTGAAGTCCATCAGCGGACGCTCGTCGACCGAGTTCCCCGGGTGTTGCGGCACCACGGTCTCGTAGCCGTTCGAGTCCATGTAATTGATGACCCGGCAGACGAACTCGGACACCAGGTCGGCTTTCAGCGTCCAGGACGCGTTGGTGTAGCCGATGGTGAATGCCATGTTCGGCATGTCGGTCAGCATCATGCCCTTGAACGCCATCGTGTCGTTGAGTTCGACAGCTGCGCCGTTGCGCCGGATCTCGGCGCCACCGAACAACTGCAGGTTCAAACCCGTTGCGGTGATGATGATGTCGGCCTCGAGTTCTTGACCGGAGTTGAGCTTGATCCCGGTCTTGGTGAACCGATCGATGGTGTCGGTCACGACGTCCGCCTGGCCTTTGCGGATGGTCTTGAACAGATCGCCATTGGGCGCCAGGCACAGCCGCTGGTCCCACGGGTTGTAGTTCGGACCGAAGTGCTTCTCGACGTCGTAGCCCTCGGGCAGCCGCCGCTTGGCCATCGTCAACAAGGTCTTGCGCATTTGGCGCGGGAACTTCCGGGAGAACTGGTACTGGAAAGTGCTGAACGCGATCCACTTCCACCGGTTCGCGGCGTGCGCGAGTTTGGTCGGCAGCCACTTGTTGGCCTGTTCGGCGAACGGGTCGCTCAGCGGCAGCGATCCGACGTAGGACGGTGAACGCTGCAGCATCGTCACATGACCGGCGCCCGACTTCACCAGCGAGGGAATCAGCGTGATCGCGGTAGCGCCCGAGCCGATCACCACGATCTTCTTGCCGATGTAGTCGAGGTCCTCAGGCCAGTGCTGCGGGTGAATGGTGGTGCCTTCGAAGTCGTCGTGGCCCGGGAAGGTCGGCAGGTAGCCCTCGTCGTAGTTGTAGTAACCGCTGCACGCGAACAGGAACGAGCAAGTGAGCTCTTGCTGCTGACCGTCATTGTCGACGGTCAGCGTCCAGCGGTTGTCGGCGTCCGACCACTCGGCGGCCAGCACCTTGTGCCGGTAGCGGATGTGCTTGTCGATGCCGTTCTCGGTCGCGGTCTCTTTGATGTAGGCCTTGATCGACGCGCCGTCGGCGATCGACGTCGAGGACTCCCACGGCTTGAACCGGAAGCCCAGGGTGAACATGTCCGAGTCGGAGCGAATGCCGGGGTAGCGGAACAGGTCCCAGGTACCACCGAGGTCGTCGCGGCGCTCGAGGACCGCGTAGCTCTTGGACGGGCAGCGGTCCTGCAGGTGCCAGGCCGCGCTGATGCCGGAGATGCCGGCGCCGACGATCACAACGTCGAGATGTTCAGTCATGGCGACACGCTATCAACACAGTGTTGAGTGCGTCAACACCCTGTCGAAATACTCAACACCGTGTAAAGTGGCGCAGGTGACGACCGTCAGCTCCAGCCGTGGCTCCCGAGGGCGGCGCTCTGCGCGCCCGTCCGGCGACGACCGTGAGCTGGCCATCCTGACCACCGCCGAACAGCTGCTCGAGCAGCGCCCGCTCGCCGACATCTCGGTCGACGACCTGGCCAAAGGCGCCGGGATTTCCCGCCCGACGTTCTACTTCTATTTCCCGTCCAAGGACGCGGTCATGCTCACCTTGTTCGAGCGCGTGCTCGTCGAAGCTGACTCGGCGCTGGAAAACATGGTCGCCAATCCGCCGGCCGACCTGAAAACGCTGTGGCGCATCGGCATCAACGTCTTCGTCGAGACGTTCGGTTCGCACCGCGCCGTCTCACTGGCCGCCGATTCCGCCCGCACCAATACGGATCTGCGCGCATTGTGGTCGCGGTTCATGCAGAAGTGGGTCGGCCACATCGCCACCGTGATCGAGGCGGAGCGCGCCCGCGGCGCGGCACCGGTGACGCTGCCGGCCGACGAACTCTCGGCCGCGCTCAACCTGCTCAACGAGAAGGTGATGCTCAGCTCGTTCGCCGACGATCGCCCGTCGGTACCCCGAGAGCGGCTGCTCGAGACGCTGGTCCACATCTGGGTCAGCAGCATCTACGGCGAACAGGTCTAGCTAGTCACTGATCGATGCGAACATATGTTCGTGTCACGCTCGCCCCGCCAATCAGCCGAGATCCTGCACGCGGACCTCGACTCGTTCTATGCGTCCGTCGAGCAGCGTGACGACCCGGGCCTGCGCGGCCGACCAGTGATCGTCGGCGGCGGGGTGGTGCTGGCGGCTAGCTACGAGGCCAAGGCCTACGGCGTGCGGACCGCGATGGGCGGCGCCCAGGCGCGACGGCTGTGCCCGCAGGCCGTGGTGGTCCCGCCCAGGATGACCGCCTACGGCCAGGCCAGCGACGCGGTGTTCGAGGTATTCCGCGACACGTCACCGCTGGTGGAGGCGATTTCGGTGGACGAGGCCTTCATCGACGTGGGCGGGCTGCGGCGCATCTCCGGGACGCCGGTCGAGATTGCGGCCCGGCTGCGCAGCGACGTCCGCTCCCGGGTCGGGCTGCCGATCACCGTCGGTATCGCGCGGACGAAGTTCCTGGCCAAGGTGGCCAGCCAGGAAGCCAAACCCGATGGCCTGCTGCTGGTTCCGCCCGGTCGCGAGCTCGCCTTCCTGCACCCGCTGCCGGTTCGCCGGTTGTGGGGCGTCGGGGCGGTGACCGCCGACAAGCTGCGTGCGCACGGCATCGACACGGTGGCCGACGTCGCCGAGCTCAGCGAGTCGATGCTGGCGTCGCTGGTGGGTGGGGGGATGGGCGGTCGGTTGTATGCGCTGTCGCACAATGTCGACGCCCGCCGGGTTACGACGGGTGCGCGACGGCGTTCGGTGGGGGCTCAGCGCGCGTTGGGCCGTGCCGGCAACACCATGTCGGCGGCCGAGATCGACGCGGTGGTGATCGGCCTGATCGACCGGATCGCCAGCCGGATGCGCGCCGCCGGGCGCACCGGCCGGACCGTGACATTGCGGTTGCGGTTCAACGACTTTGGCCGAGCCACCCGGTCGCACACCCTGCCGTGGGCGACCTGCTCGACGCATGCCCTGCTCGGCACGGCGCGACGGCTGGTCGCGGCCGCCGCCCCGCTGATCGCCGAACGCGGACTAACGCTGGTCGGCTTCGCGGTCTCCGAGATCGACCGCGACGGCGCCGAGCAACTGACGCTGCCGTTCAGCACGCGGGCCGAGCCCGCCGCCGTCGACGCGGCGGTCGACCAGGTGCGTCGGCGCTACGGCCGCTCGGCGCTCACCCGCGGAGTCCTGGTCGGTCGCGACCCCGGTCTGGAGATGCCGCACCTACCCGACTGATGCCGTCCACTCCAGCAGCTTGTCGACCGGCCAGGTGTTGACGATGCGATCGACGGGGACGCCGGCGTCCAGCGCTCGCTGGGCGCCGTAGCCGAGGAAGTCGAGTTGGCCGGGCGCGTGGGCGTCGGTGTCGATGCTGAAC
>DATDLZ010000072.1:0-7586 GCA_036519055.1 Mycobacterium sp. | reverse complement strand
CCGGCGGTCTGCACCATCACCGGCGTTCCGCCGAAGCGGGCGCTGATCAGGTCGCGCGCCGCCAGCGCCGTGAGGCGAGCGCTGATCAGCGGGTCCACCGTCCCCAGGGAGGCGACGCCGTCGGTGAACGGGCATTGCGAGACGACCGCCGCGATTCCCGGAAGCCTTGCCGCGGTGGCGATTACGTGACCGCCGCTGAACGAGGTACCCCACAGGCCAATTCGATTCGGATCGATCCGCGGCAGCGTCCGCGCATAGGCCACCGCAACCATCCAGTCCTGCAACTGCATTCGGATATCGAGCAGTTGGCGTGGTGCCCCTTCGCTATCGCCGAAGTTTCGGTAGTCGAACACCAGGCAGGCGTACCCGGCCTCGCGAAAGCGTTCGGCGTAGGCATCCAGTCGCATCGTGCGGACCGCGCCCAGCCCGTGGGCCATCACCAAAAGTGGTGCGTCACCGTCGCTCGCCGGCCGGTACAACCACGCGCTGATCCGGTCGCTGCCGGAGTTGAACCAGACATCCTCACGCTGCATGACACCCATCCTGCATGGTGACTCGGCTGATCCGATAGCCCGACTCTTCCCCAGGCCGTTCCGGCCTGCATCGTCGTCGAGCGATGTGATAGACCCACGGCATGGCCGCGAGCGTGCTGCAGCAGTTGTCGTCGCTGGTAGGGGCGAACTATGTCAGCACCGATCCCGACGTACTGGCCGGCCGCAGCGTCGACCACACCGGCCGCTACCGCGGCCACGCGAGCGCCCTGGTGCGTCCGGGTTCGGCCGACGAAGTGGCCGGCGTTCTGCAGCTGTGCCGCGACGCCGGAGTACACGTGACGATCCAGGGCGGTCGGACGTCGTTGGTCGCCGGCACCGTACCCGAGCATGACGACGTGTTGCTGTCGACCGAAAGGCTCAGCGCCATCAGCGATGTCAACACCACCGAACGCCGCATCGAGGCCGGGGCAGGGGCCACCCTGGCCGCGGTGCAGCGCGCGGCCGGCGCGGCCGGCCTGGTGTTCGGCGTCGACCTGGCCGCCCGCGATACCGCGACCGTCGGCGGGATGGCCTCCACCAACGCCGGGGGTTTGCGCACGGTGCGTTACGGCAACATGGGCAGCCAGGTCATCGGGTTGGACGTCGCATTGCCCGACGGGTCGGTGGTGCGACGGCATTCGCGGGTGCGGGCCGACAACACCGGCTACGACCTGCCGGCATTGTTCGTCGGCGCCGAGGGAACACTGGGCGTGATCACCGCGCTCGACCTGCGGCTGCACCCGGATCCGCCGCATCGGGTGACCGCCGTCTGCGGCTTCGACGATCTAGCCGCACTGGTCGACGCCGGCCGGTTGTTTCGCGACATGGACGGCATCGCGGCGCTGGAACTGATCGACGGGCGGGCCAGCGCACTGGCCGAGGAGCATCTGGGGGTGACCCCGCCGGCGCGCGGGGAGTGGCTGCTGCTGGTGGAACTGGCGGCCGACCTCGATCAGACCGAACGCCTGGCCGACGCGCTGGAAGGCGTGCAGACCTTGGGCGAGCCAGCAGTAGGCGTTGATCTCGCTGCGCAACAACGGCTTTGGCGGTCTCGTGAATCGTTGGCCGAGGTGGTCGGATTGTTCGGACCGCCGGTGAAATTCGACGTGTCGCTGCCACTGTCCGCGATACCCGCGTTCGCGCGCGACGCCAAGGCGCTCGTGCACCGGCATGCGTCCGACGCCGTCGGCGTGTTGTTCGGGCACATCGGCGAGGGCAACTTGCATCTGAATGTGCTGCGCTGCAGCGACGAGCAGGAGCGCGATCTGTACGCCGCGATGATGGACCTGATCGCGGAATGCGGCGGCAACGTCAGCTCGGAACACGGGGTCGGCAGCCGCAAACGCCGCTACGTCGGTATGTCACGCGAAGCCGCCGACATCGCGGCGATGCGAACGCTGAAGACGGCCTTCGACCCCACCGGATACCTCAACGCCGCGGTGCTGTTCGACTAGTCGGCGCCCTTGATGCCGACCGCGTGGCGCAGCTGGGCCAGAAACTCGTCTGCGTCGTCGCTGCGAATCATGTAGTGCGAGAACGCGACTCGGATCGCGGTAGCCGCCTTGACCGCGGCGTTGGGACCGGGGATCAGTCGCTGCAGACCATCGCGCATCTGCGGGATGACGTTCGAGAACTGGGTGATGACATGCTCGGGCTCGATGTCGACCATCCGCACACCGGTGTAGGAATGCTGGTACTCGACGATGAACCGCAACGCCGCATCGAGCTTGTCGGCACCTTTGAGGCCGGCGGTGGCCCGGCCCATGCCGCTCTCGAATGTCTGCCGCTCGTATTTGGAGAACGCCGAGAGTAGGTCTTCTTTGGACGCGAACCAGCGGTAGAGCGTCGGCCTGGACACCCCGGCCTGAACAGCGACATCGGACAGGCTGAGCTTCCGCTTGCCGTTGCGGCCGAGGACCTCGGCCGTGGCGGCAAGAATCCGCTGCTGTGTCGAGATGTCACCCTCGAGGGTGGGCGTCTGCTCCATAAACCAACTTTACAAAATAAACCCGAAGTGTCACGCTGTTTTCGTGCCACTGCCATGTTTCCCGGCCAGGGCTTTTTCGGCCCCACCCGAGGTAGTTGACCACCAGAGTTTAGCCGGGCAGACCGAGATTGATCGGCGTCCGTCGTGAGTGAGTCCAGAACGGTCGTCATCACCGAAGCCTCCTCACCCGTCGGTTTGGCGACGGCGGCCCGGTTGGCGGCCGGTGGGCACCTGGTGTTGATGGGTGGCCGCCGGACCCACATCTGCGAGGAATTCGCTGCCCGCCTTCGGTCCGGAGGCGCTGCGGTGTTCGCCGCCCACCTGGATCTCACCGACCCGCTTTCCATCGATCGTTTCATGCAGTCCGCCGACTACCTGGTAGGTGCCGCCGACGTCCTGATCAGCAGCGCCGGTATTGCTGACAGATCCTGGGTCGGCGCGCAACACCTTGTGGCACAACTCGTTACGCCGATGATCGACAACGGCCGTGGTGACGTGGTGCTGCTGAGCCCGGAACTGATCGGGGCATCACCGGCCGGCGCGCATCGGATGCTCGACGCGTGGGTCCGCGGTCTGGACGCCGAGTTCGTCGGGACCGGGGTGCGAGCATCGGTCGTGCGCTCCACCGGGCAGGTGCCGCCCGACGACGTCGGCCGCCTGATCGCCGCGGCGATATGTGCACCGGACCGGACGCATCTGCGGGTCGTGGACGTGATTCCGCCCGTTCCCGCACCGACCATGGCGCCGGAGCGCCGGGGTCCATGAGGCTCGAAGTCGACGTCGACAAGTGCACCGGCCACGGCATCTGCGAGTCCATCGCCGAGGACGTGTTTGAAGTGCAATACGACGGAATGCTGGTCATCGATCACGACAAGGCTGCGACGTCGGATCGAGATCGCTTGCAGCAGGCCGTGATTCAGTGCCCCGCCGCGGCCCTGCGACTGGCGGACTAAGACCCCGGCCGTCGGCGCACGAGCACCGACTGCTGAATACTGCCCACGGCACCGGCCTCGTCGAACAGGGTGCCCACCGTGGTGCCGATGCCGTCCGGCCCGTAGTTGGTCTCGGCCCGGATGCCGACCCATTCGCCGTCGGGGATCCGGTGCACATGCACCACGAGGTCGTTGTTCAAGAACGTCCACTTGGTGATGTCGATTTTGGAACCGATGCCGTTGGCGCAGTCGGCGACCGCGAACAGCCGCTCCAGCGGTGTCATCGTCTCGCCGTTGACCAGGTCGGCCGTCGGCTTGATCCACGATTCTCCGGGGCCGTCGTTGAGCGGCTTGGTCAGCCAGCGCCAGTCCAGGCTGTGCACGTAGTTGCGATCGAAGTTTTTGGCTAGATCGCGGCTGCGCGCCTCGCTCAGCGGGGCCGGTAGCGGGGCGGCGGCGTGCACCAGGTCGGTGGTGTCGAGCTGTTGTAGGCGCCACCCGGTGGCTCGCGCCGTCGGCCGGGGCTGACCGTCGGGGCCCAGGGCCAGCGTCTCGGCGCTGATCAACTCGATCTGCTTACCGGGGCGCTCGACTTTCGAGCGGACCCACATGTCTCCGTCGGCGGGAACCGGCCCCAACAGGTCGATGGCGACGCGGCTCAGCCGGGTGTCGTCGCGGGCCGTGCAGCGTTCCAGCGCGCGGACCAGAAGCGCCGACACCGGCGCCGCATGCTGAATGGCCGCCGTCCAGGTACTGCGCACAAGGTCTGTGGCAGTGAACTTTTCGCCCAGCGGGTCGGCGTCATCGATCAGCTCGTAATAGGAATCGGTCATCGTTCACCTTTCACGCCGACGCCGGCGGCAGGAGTATCCACGATCACCGTGTCGACCCGGGACAGCCGGGTACCGATCAGGCGTTTGGGGTAGGCGTCGCTGCTCGACAGCATGAACAGCGTGCGGTCCGCGGATCCGCCGAGCACGCAGGCGATCGCCGCGCGCTCACCGATGTCGATCCGATGCGTCACGTGCCCTTTGCCACCCCTGCCTTCAATGCGCTCGAACTGGTGCGCCAGCGTCATCGCCGTCCACACTCCACCCTCGGCGTCGAGGCAGATGCCATCGGGCGGCCCGTCCAAGCCATCGGCGAAGACTCGTCGATCGGACAATGCGCCGTCGGCGCCGACGCTGAAGGCGGTGAGACGCCGGCCGATCGACTCGGCGACGATCAAGGTCCGGTGGTCGGGCGTGATGGCCATGCCGTTGGGGAAGTCCAGGTCGCGCGCCACCACGCTGACCGTGTCGTCTGGATCTACCCGCAGAATGACGCCACCACTGAAGGCCTGCGACCCGATGTAGGCGCGGCCGTGGCTGTCGAGGACCATGTCGCCGAGGTCGGCCGGTGCCAGCGCGCTCAAATCGGCCACGGTGTCGACGGTTTCGCCGTCATAGCGCAGCAGCCGACGGTCTTCGGTGGACACGATCAGCAGCGAGCCGTCGGGCCGGAACCCCAGACCCGACGGCGAAACCCCGGGCAGCGGCAGCGTGGTCATCGATCCGCTCAGGGTGACGGTGTGCACGGCTTCGCCGAGCATGTCGGAGAACCACAGCAGGCCCTCGAACCAGCGCGGGCCTTCGCCGAAGCAGAACCCCGTCGCCAGCGGGGTCAATCCCTCAACCGTTGCCGTCATCAAGTGCATCCAATCTCGGGCGATCGCCGCGGGCGGAGCGAGCGAAGGCCGTTTCCGAGCTCGTGGTCACGATGCCCAACTGCGTCGCTCCTTTGCGGCGGTAAATCTGACCAGCAGGTTGCCCAGCTGGCTTTACAGATTATCGTATAAATGTCACGCGGTATTTTGCAGGCACGTCGTCGGCGCTCGGCTAAGGAAAGCGGCAGATGAAATTCACCATCACCCACCCGATGCACAGCCACCCGTACAACCCGGAATTGGTCAGGGGCGACGGCATCGCCAAGGTGGCCGCAGCCGCCGAGGCTGCCGGTATCCACGGCTTCGGGTTCACCGACCACCCGGCGCCCAGTCAGCGCTGGCTCGAAGCCGGCGGACACGACGCGCTGGACCCGTTCGTCGCGATGGGATACGCCGCGGCGCACACCACCACGCTGCGTCTGATACCGAACATTGTGGTGCTGCCGTACCGAAATCCGTTCGTAGTGGCCAAGTCCGGCGCAACGCTGGACCTGTTGTCCGGTGGCAGGTTCACCCTTGCTGTCGGCGTCGGCTATCTCAAGCGTGAGTTCGCCGCCCTCGGTGTCGACTTCGAGGAGCGCGCCGCGCTGTTCGATGAGGCACTCGACGTGATCCGGGCCATCTGGACCACCGACGACGTCACCTTCGAGGGCGCGCACTTCAGCGCCAAAGGCATCACCGCGCATCCACGACCGGTGAGCGATCCGCATCCGCCGATTTGGATCGGTGGCAACACCGGAGCCGCCCGGCGACGGGTCGCCGAGAAGGGCGACGGTTGGTGCCCCTTCGCGGCGCCCGCGGCGTTGGCCCAGACCGCGCGCACGGCGTCGATGGATTCCGTGGAAGCTCTCGCCGACGGCATCGACGATCTGCGCCGCCGACTCGACAAGGCCGGACGCGACGCGTCGACGATCGACATCGTCTTCAGCAATTTTGAGGGCGGCAGCCCGGCCGACGACGACTTCAACGCCGACGCGTACCTGGCCGGCCTGGAACGGCTGGCCAAGCTCGGCGTGAACTGGGTGCAGGTGGGTCTGCCGGGCGACAGCCTTGTGCACGCGCTGGAAGTAGTCGACCGGTTCAAAACGCTGGTGGTCGACGCTTCCTGACGAGCGGAAGGCTTTACAAGTTTTAGCGAGAATGTCATTCTCGCTACGTGACAACAGACTCTGAGCAGACGCACTGGTCGGTCGCCGGCCTGCTGGACTTGTTCGACGCGCGCCCCGCCGACGACGGCCGGTTTATCGCCGATACCGGCATCGCCGCCGAGGACGAACGTCAGGTGGTCGAGGGTACTCAGGTGCTCGCGCAGGTGATCGTCGCTGTGGCCAAACGGTTTCCGGAGAAGTCGGTGCGCTCGGTGCACGCCGTGTTCGCCCGCGCTGTGGTGGTCGGCCCCCCGGTCGAGTTCGACATCGACGTCGTCGCCGAGGGCCGTTCGACGGCGACCGCGGTGGTCAGCGTGACGCAGGGCGGGCGTCGCGCCATCACGGTGACGACGCTGCTTGATGTGCCGTCCGGCGACGTGATCCGCCACCACCTGCCGCGTCCCGAGGTGGCCGCGCCCGCCGACGCTAACGACGGGGCGATGCCGATGGCCGGCAGGGAACTGCGACTGGTCGACGTGGTCGACGTCAACAGTCCCGACGAGGTCGGGCCGCCGGAGTTGTACGCCTGGCTGCACTATGACCCGATCCCCGCCCGCGACGATCTGGCCAAGGCGCTGATTGCGTACTTCACCGGCCACCTTGGCATTTCAACGACTATGCGCGCCCACGAGGGCATCGGTACCGCCCAGTCGCACCTGACCGTGTCGACCGCGCCGATGACGGTGTCGGTGAGCTTCCATGAGCCGGTGTCGTGGACCGGCTGGCTGCTGTACACGCACGAGAGCACTCAGGTCGGTGCGGGTATGTCGTACGTCCGTGGCGCTGTGCACACCGAAGAGGGCGAGCTGATCGCCTCGTTCGCCCAGGACGCGCTGATCCGCCCACTGCGCACCACCGATACCGCGATCAAAACCGAAGCGCGGCTGTAACAGTCATGGATTTCGCATCCGTCGAACTGTCTCCCGACGACCGTGAATTCCGCGACCGGTTGCGGTCATTCCTGGTTGAGGTTGTCACCGACGACGTGATCCGCCGGGATCGTGAGAGTGGGGAAAACTTCGACGAGGGTGTGCATTTGGCGCTGGCCGCCAAGGGCTATCTCGCTTCCGATTGGAACGACGAATCCGACGGCGGCTTCAGCGCGCTGCGTCGGCGCATCTGGGATCTGGAGATCGGTCGGGCGCACACGCCGTGGTTCCATTGGGGCACCACCGCCGTGGTCGCGAAAATGGTGCGCGAGTTCGGACCGCCGGAACTCACCGAAGAGGTGCTGCCCGGCGTGCTGTCCGGCGAGATCCGGCTGTGCCTGGGCTACACCGA
>DATDLZ010000071.1:0-6887 GCA_036519055.1 Mycobacterium sp. | reverse complement strand
GAAGTGCTGACCCATCACACGGTGCCGCCCAACGACGGCGGGCTGGCGCTGGGTCAGGCCGCGATCTCTGTGCTGACCGCGCTGGCAGAGGCTGAGTTGCGATGACCACCACTGCGATCGATCGCGGACTTGGCGCCGAGCTGGCCGCCGATCTGGCCGCGGCCGCCTTCACACTGGCCAAGCGGTTCGCAGCGGGTGCGACCATGTGGTCCATCGCACCGTCGTGGGAGCCGCATGCGCTGCACATCGCGGTCGAGTTCGTCCATCCGGTGATCATGGGAAAGCGGGCGCTCCCGGCCGTTGCCCTGACCGGACCGAACCTGATCGATCTGGTGCGGGTGTCGGTACAGCCCGGCGACATCGTCGTCGCGGTCGGTGGCGCCGATGACGCGCAGGTGCTTTCGGTGATGCGCCGCAGCCCAGCTTGGGGCGCCACCACCATTTGGATCGGCAGCGGTGAACGGCCCGCTGCGGGTATGGCCGATCACGTGCTGTGGCTCGATGACCCCGATCCGCGCGTTCCGGCGACGGGCGGCTTCGTGCTGTTTTATCACCTGTTGTGGGAGCTGACCCACGTGTGTTTCGAGCACTCGGGATTGCTCAAACCCGAATGTGCCGAACAGGTTTGCGTCACGTGCAGTGACGAGGGGCGCATGGGCGAAGTGGTGTCGCCGTCGGCTGACGGGATGGCCGCGGTACGCACCGCGCGTGGCGTCGAGAACGTCGTGACGGCGCTGATCGACCCCGTCGACGCGGGTGAGCTGGTGCTGGTGCATGCGGGGACCGCGATCAGCCGCATCGAGGAGGTGCGGCGCTCATGACCGAAGAGCCCACCAACTTCCTGTATCCGTTCATCGATGCACAGGAGGACGACCCGCAATCGCTGCTTGCCGATCTCGCCGCCTCAGCGCAGGCAAAGGCCGCCGAGAGTTTGGCGCTGCGGCGCACCACACTGGAAGCCAACGCCGACCTGCTGGATCACGCTGCCACCGAGATGGCACGCCGCTTCGCGTCCGGCGGACGGATGTTCACCTTCGGAAACGGGGGCAGCTGCACCGATTCCACCACTTTGGCCGCGTTGTTCTCCCGCCCGCCGGCCGGCAAGCCGCTACCCGCTTGGTCGTTGACCGCCGATCAGGCGATTCTGACCGCCCTGGGCAACGACGTCGGGTTCGAGTTAGTGTTCGCCCGCCAGTTGATCGCCCGCGCGAAGGCCGGTGACATCGCGATCGCGATGTCGACCAGTGGCAATTCGCCCAACCTGCTGACCGCGCTGGCCGAGGCGCGACAACGTGGTTTGTACACCGTCGGTTTCGCCGGATACGACGGCGGCGCCTTCACGAACAATCCAAATGTGGACGCCTGCTTCATCGTTCGCTCGCAAAGCGTGCACCGGATTCAGGAATCGCAAGCGCTGCTGGGCTATCAGCTGTGGTCGGCCACCCAGCAACGGTCCGATGATCGAGGTTTGGGGGCCGCATGAGCAAGTCAGCCGGCGAATACCTGTCGTCGGGGCCGCAGTTCGCCGAAGGCGAGGTGATCGAGCGGATCGAAGTGTTCCGCAGGCGCCGGCCCCGGTTGCTCGACGACCACGTGAACTTGGCGCACGGAGCGGGTGGCAAGGCATCGGCCGCGCTGATCGACGCGGTGTTCATGGAGGCGTTCCGCAATCCACTGCTGGAGTCGCTCGGCGACGGCGCGCTTATCACGCTGCCGGGCGGTGAGCGGCTGGCGATGTCCACCGATTCATTCGTGGTGCAGCCCAGGCGTTTTCCCGGTGGCTCCATCGGTGAGCTCGCTGTGCATGGCACCTGCAACGACGTCGCGATGTCCGGCGCGGTGCCGTCTTGGATCTCGGCGGCGTTCGTGCTGGAAGAGGGTTTTCCGATCGCCGAGCTGAAGGAGATCGTCGCCGACATGGCCGCCGCGGCGGCCAAAGCGGGCGTGCAGATCGTCACCGGCGATACCAAGGTGGTACCCAAGGGTGCCGCCGACGGCATGTTCGTCACCACAACGGGGGTCGGCGTCATTCCTTCGGGGCGCACACTTTCGCCCGCGTCGGTACGCGCCGGCGACAAGGTGCTCTTGTCGGGCTCGATGGGCGATCACGGCATGGCGGTGATGCTCGCCCGGGGTGATCTGGCCATCGAGGCCGACATCCATTCCGACACCGCGTCGGTCAGCCCGCTGGTGGAACTGCTGATGGCGGCCGCGCCGTCCACCCGGTGGCTGCGGGATGCGACCCGGGGCGGGGTCGGGACCGTCTGCAACGAATTGGCTCAGGCCTGCGGCCTCGGAGTGCTGCTCGAAGAGGAGCGACTGCCCGTGCGGCCCATGGTGAATGGCGCGTGCGAGCTGCTTGGCATCGATCCGCTCTACGTCGCCAACGAGGGTAAGTTCGTCGCCGTCGTCGCACCCGAAGAGGCCGAAGCCGGGCTGGCCGCGTTGCGCTCGCATCCGCTGGGCGCCGACGCGGCCGAGGTCGGGGAAATCGTCACCGAACCGGCCGAAAGCGTGGTGTTGCGTACCGGGTTCGGCGGTACCCGGATCGTCGACATGCTCGTCGGCGACCCGCTGCCGCGGATCTGTTGAGAGGAGGAGACCGCTTATGTGTCTGGGAATTCCGGGTCGGATCGTTGAGATCACCGATCCCGCAAACTATTTGGCGAAGGTTGACGTCAGCGGGGTGCAGCGCACGATCAGCGTGCGGCTGCTGGAATGCGACATGCCCGAGCCCGACGACTGGGTGCTGGTCCATGTCGGATTCGCGATGGCCAAGATCGACGAGACCGAGGCGTTGCTGACCCTGGCCGCTGTCAAGAAGCTCGGCGAGGCCTACACCACCGAAGTCGAGGCCTTCGACTCGTCGGCGATTGTCTAAGGGAGGCGACGAATGAAATTCGTTGACGAATTCCGCGATCCGGCTGCGGCCCGCAAGCTGCTGGCTGCGATCGAACACTTGGCGGGAAGCGGCTCCGACCACTTCAAGTTCATGGAGGTGTGCGGTGGGCACACTCACACCATTTACCGGCACGGCATCGAACACCTGCTGCCCGACAACGTCGAACTGGTCCACGGCCCGGGTTGTCCGGTCTGCGTCATCCCGATGGGTCGTATCGACGACGCGATGTGGCTGGCCGGCCAACCCGACGTGATCTTCACCTGTTTCGGCGACATGATGCGGGTGCCCGGGTCGGCCGGCAGTCTGCTGGACGCCAAGGCACGCGGCGCCGATGTCCGGTTCGTCTACTCCCCGCTCGACGCGCTCAAGATCGCTGTCGACAACCCCGACAAACACGTGGTGTTCTTCGCCATTGGTTTCGAGACCACGGCCCCGTCGACCGCTGTGACGCTGGTTCGTGCCCGCGACCTTGGCCTGCGAAATTTCAGTGTGTTCTGCAACCACGTCACCATCGTGCCGCCGATCAAGGCCATCCTGGAATCGCCGGACCTGCGGCTGTCCGGCTTCATCGGCCCCGGACACGTGTCGACCGTGGTGGGCAACCGGCCGTACCGGTTCGTGACCGAGGTATACCGAAAGCCGTTGGTGGTGGCCGGATTCGAGCCGCTGGACATTCTGGCGGCCGTCACTATGCTGCTGCGCCAGATCCGCGAAGGCCGATGTGAAGTCGAAAATCAATACAAGCGTGTCGTGCCCGAGGACGGCAACCCGGCGGCGCTGGCGCTGATGGGCAGGGTGTTCGCGCTGCGCCCACACTTCGAATGGCGTGGGCTGGGGTTCATCTCGCAGAGCGCGCTGCGGCTGCACGACGACTTCGCGGAGTTTGACGCCGAGCTGCGGTACGCGATGCCTGGGGTGCGGGTCGCCGACCCGAAGGCGTGCCAGTGCGGCGAGGTGCTCAAGGGTGTGCTCAAGCCTTGGGAATGCAAGGTTTTCGGCACCGCCTGCACCCCGGAGACCCCGATCGGCACCTGCATGGTGTCACCCGAGGGAGCCTGCGCGGCCTACTACAACTTCGGCCGCATGCATCGCGACGCCGCCAAGCTGGTGGGGCAAACCGGGCGGGCGTGACAGTTGGACCCGGAGAGCCGCGGCGTCGAGATGTTCGCTCGGTACGCCCACGCGCCCAATGCGCTGGGCTACTGCGGTCCCCCACTGGGCGCCACGTTGCGGGACGGCTCGGTCGACGAGGTGCGCAAGGCTGCGACACAGTTTTCCGGGGCCTGGCCATACTTGCTGGTGCTCGCGAAGATCACCGGCATCACCGACCCGCTGGACTACCGGCTTGTCGAGTCGTATTGGCTGGGCGGCGGCGTCGGCGCCAACCTGGACGCGGGCGAATTTTTCGACGCGTTGCTGGCCATCATCGGGCCGCAGGCAGGCCAGTACTGGTCGCATCTCACGCCCGACCTGGCGGGTGAGGCGGCAGGCAATCACTGCTTTCATGTATTCGGCGTTTATCCGTGGACGCGGTTTCTGGGCCGGGGCATGGACGAGCAGCCGCTAAGTGTGTTGGACAATTGCCGGATCACTTGGGGCACAGTGCGTTCCCGCGACGGAGATCGCATTGAGGTGATGTGCCAGGGGCTGGCCTGGGATGGTCAAGCGCTTAGGCTGTCCGAGCCGTCTGCACGCCGACTCGACGTCTGGGCCGACGGCTACAGCGCGGTGCCCGACGTGGCTGTCGGCGACGAGATTGCGATCCACTGGGGCCGGCTATGTGGCCGGTTGCAATCCGGCCAGATCCAGGCGCTGGCCGACAGCACCACCCGTCAGCTCCACGCGACGAATCGGCGGCTGGCGCACGTCTAGCGTCGTGGCCGGCCGGCGTCCCCTGGTCCGTCACCCTGACACTGCGGGCACAGTCCGTGCAGGGTGAGGCCGGCACGCTCGGACAGCGTGAACGAACTGCCGGCCATCGCGTGTTGCAGCGCAGAGGCCAGTCGTCCCGCGGGCACTTCGATGATCGAGCCGCAGCGGGTGCACACCGCGTGATGGTGCGGGTCGGCTGCCAGGCCGTAGGTGGTCACCCCGCCCTCCAGGGTCAGCGCATGCAACACACCCTGGTCGACCAGGGTGATCACCGTGCGGTAGATCGTGGCCAGGTCCGGTGGCTGGTCTTCGGCCGGCAGGCACTCGCGGAGCCGCTGATCGATCTCGGCAACGGACAGATGACCGTGGACCGGCTCCAGCACTGCCAAGACTGCGATCCGGGAGGCCATCCGGCGCAGCCCATGAGCGCGCAGCAGCTCGCCGATCCGCTCGATGACGGCCGGATCCAAAGCCGAGGGCCTGGCCACTCGTCCAGTATCACGCAGCCGATCGTCGAATCGCACCCAATGACCGGATCCGGCGCTGTCAGACTGACATCGTGCCCGATTTGCCGCGAGGTTCGATCTGCGATGTGCTGCCCACCGCGGCTGCGTTGCTTTCCGTCGACGGGGCGGTGGACGCGCTGGGGGTGACCGCACGGGTCGGCGAATTGCGACGCGTTGTGGTCGTTCTCGTCGACGGGATGGGCTGGCATCTGCTGCCGGAACTGGCCGCCGACGCACCGCTGCTTGCGTCGGTGCTGGCCGGTGGCACCGGCCGGCTTGACGAACTCGCCTGCACCTTCCCCTCCACCACACCGACCAGCCTGGCGTCGTTGGCCACCGGGGTCGCACCGGGCCGCCACGGAATTCTGGGTTTCACCGTCAAGCTCCCCGAGACCGACCGGGTGCTCAACCACATCTGGTGGCGCGACGATCCGCCGGCCAGTCAATGGCAGCCCGTCCCAACATGGTTCGAACGACTGCGTTGGGCCGGTGTCGGTGCTCGTGCTGTGCTGCCCGCGGCGTTCGTCGGCAGCGGCCTCACTGAGGCGGTATACCGCGGTACCCAATTCGTGGCGGCGACCAACGACGACGATTACGCCCAGCTCGTGGTCGACCAGCTACGGGCCGAGCCCGGATTGGTCTACGCATACACCGCCGCACTCGACACCGCGGCGCACCTGTTCGGTGTCGGCTCACCCGAGTGGCACGCCGCCGGGGCCTACGTGGATGCGCTGCTCACCCGGATGGTCGAGGCGTTGCCACCGGATGCCGCACTGCTGATCACCGCCGACCACGGCGGGTTGAACGTTCCAGAGTCTCAGCGAATCGACCTTGACGCCGATTCGCGGTTGAGTGCCGGAGTGCGAGTCGTTGCCGGCGATCCGCGGGTGCGCTACCTGCACACCGAGCCGGGCGCGGCTTCCGACGTGATCGCCGCCTGGAGCGAGCTGTTGAAGGGGCGAGCCGACGTGCGCAGCCGCGACGACGCCGTCGCGGCTGGGCTCTTCGGATCCGTGCTACCCGATCACCTGCCGCGGATCGGCGACGTCGTCGTCAGCTGTCTGGGTGACACGGCCGTGCTGGCCAGCGCCCACGAGCCGCCCGAAGTGGCTCAGCTCGTCGGCTTCCATGGAGCTAGCGACCCGGTCGAGATGGCAATCCCGCTGATCACCTTCCAGGGCTGACCGAAGCGCTGCACCGTACCCGATTGCCCCAAATTCACCTGCAAAATACTCGCAGAATTCCTGCGAATCATCTGCAAGAGGTTTACCGTCGATAGTGGCCGGGGTTCATATCCAGATGGGACGCGACATGGCCGCTGACACACTCAGCAGGCAACCTTCGTCGCGCTCTCGACTACGCGGGGCTTTGACGCCCGACGAGTGGCTGCGCCTGGGATCGATGTTCGCGATCATTATCGCGCTGCATGTAATCGGTTGGGGCACACTGATACTCGTGGTCGAGCCGGCTCATTTGAGCATCGGGGACAAAGCGTTCGGTATCGGCATCGGCCTGACCGCCTACACACTGGGGCTACGCCACGCATTCGACGCCGACCACATCGCCGCGATCGACAACACCACCCGCAAGCTGATGAACGACGGGCA
>DATDLZ010000070.1:0-6405 GCA_036519055.1 Mycobacterium sp. | reverse complement strand
ACGCTGCCGCCCGCCCTGAGTAGGGCACTGGATCTGCTGATTGACCCACCGAGCGAGCCGGATGTCAGCAACGGCTATCTGGACCTGCTCGGCACCTCAGTCGACGGGGACGACGAGGTGGCCAAGAACGACGGCGCTATCCAAGCGGTGTGGGCATCGCCGATCGGGTCTTTCCTCTACGACAACGCCCAGGCGCTGACCCGCCGGCTCATCGCCGCGTGGCAACTGCCGATCGAATGGCTGGACATCCCGGAGGGCGGCGTCGCATTGGACGTTGGCGCGGGTCCCGGTTCCATCACCACATCGCTGGCTCACGCCGCCGGAGCCGACGGCCTTGCGCTGGGCGTCGACATCTCCGAACCGATGCTGGTGCGCGCGGTGCGCGCGGCCGCGGGTCCGCAGGTGGGGTTCTTGCGGGCGGACGCGCAACGACTTCCGTTGCGTGATGAGACCGTCGACGCCGCGGTCTCGATCGCGGTGTTGCAGCTGATCCCCGATCCGGCGGCCGCGCTGTCGGAGATCGCCCGCGTGCTGAAGCCCGGCGGTCGACTGGCGGTAATGGTCCCGACCCTGCGTCCACCGGTCGATCTGTGGCGGGCCCTTCCTACCGGCGGAGCTCACATTTTCGGCGAGGACGAAGTCGGCGACATCCTGGAAGAGCACGGCTTCACCAGCGTGCGCGTCAAGAGCGTGGGCACGTTCCAGTGGGTGCGCGGCAAGCGCGGCTGACCTCGCGGTCCTTAGACCGCCGGGTGGTTTTCCCGCACTCCGCCGTACATGCCCCGCCGCACGACTAACGGCATCACCAGGCGTTCGACCGGCCATGACGGCAGGCGAAACGCCTGACCGGTCGGGAGGAAGACCTCCAAGCCGTTGGGCTGGATGCCCAGTATCGAGCCCCAACGGCGGCCGGGCGCTCGATACGTGCGGAAGCGTCGGCCGGCAAGTTCGGCGCGGACGTTGTGGGCCACCAGCGCGTCCCCGCGGTTGCGGGCGGAGCTGCGCAGCGGGTCGCTGGCCGCGACATCGCCAGCCGCGAACACATTCCGATGCCCCGGCACCTGGAGCTCCGGTGTCACGCGGACGAAGCCGCTCTCGTCCAGCAGCTCGCGCGGCAGCCAGTCGGTGTTGGGCTGGACCCGCCCGATCGCCCAGAGCACGGCGTCGGCCGACGACGCCGGCTGTCCGGTGCTCCAGTCGACGCCCCCGCTGGTGATCTCGTCGCCCGCGAAGCCATTGGTAAGCGTGGCGCGATGCCCCGGATGCAGGCCCACGCCCAGCTCGGTCAACCGGCCGTGGATGCGCCGCCAAATCCGCGGGTGATAATCGCCCAGCGCCCGGTCGCCGGGGAAGTACAGGTCGATTCGCTTGTCCGGCCACGTGGTTGCCAGGTTGACGGCGCTGGTGACCGCGGCGGCGCCGCCACCCACGACGATTACTGACTTCGCCGCGGCCATTCGATCGTGTGCGGCGTTGAGGTCGGTGCCGACCTCCGCTGCCGACTGCACGGTCGGCCGGCGCCAGAAGCCGTTGCTGACCCCGGTCGAGATGATCAGCGCGTCGTATCCCTCGACGAATGTTGCGCCGTTGTCGCCGCGGCCGGAGACGGTTCGGGTGGCCAGATCGACTTCGGTCAAGGAGCCCTGGACAATCCGTACCGGATCCAGACGACGGAATCTGTCGAACGGGATCCAGTAGTCGCGGGCCCAGTCGCGGGGGCGGGCCAACCGGACACCGAGTTCTTGGCCGCTGACCAATCCTGGTTTGACCGAAATACCCACGACGTCGAAATGTTTGGCGAGCCGGATCGCGGCGAGAATGCCGACATCGCCCAAGCCCGCGACAACGACGCGTTTGCGGCTCATGCGGCCAAACTGTAACACGTTCTAGTTACGGGCCGATCAGTGTTGGATGGCCTCACGATTCAGATTTTTGGGAGCACATTCGCCGAGTGCTTCCGATATTCGACAACCGCTGGCTAAACTTCGCCGTGTGATGACCCCGTCGACCCCCTGGGGGAACGAACGTGGGCAACTTCCCCAGCGGTTGCGAGTCGGCAGTCAGATCGTTGGCCGTCGGCAGGCACGACGCCTCAGTCGGCGCTTCGCACGCGTGGGCATCACAACTCCCCCAGATCGGCTTCGGCAGATGCTGGCGGGTGCACCGGCGGCCTACGCCGAAGTGGCAGATTTCAACTTCGCGCTGATCGCGACGCAATTCAAGCGCGACCAATTCAGGGGGCGGGTCCGGCGGATGAAGCGCCGCGGCGCACGCACGCTGATCTTCGTGGGCATGGTCCTTGTCACGCTCAACTTTTTGTTCTGTATGGCCTGGGCCCTGTTCAATCTGACGCTCGAGGCCCCGCCACTCTGAGATCGTCCTCGCTGGGGAATGTCGCGGCGGCAAGTTCAAGAATTTCCTCGCGATCCGCGGCCAACAGGAAGCCCGACTGGATCGCCGCGTCCAGCGATGCGGTGAACCGCTCCAGATAGTCCGCCACCCCACCCGGGTACAGCCGTTGCACGGTCGCGGCGTCGAACAATTCGCCGGAGCCGAAGATCGATGACATCGTGCTCTCTTCGCCTCCTACACCGGATGTCCGGGCGATCGGCACGTCCACCCACGGTGTCCTGACGCCGCCCCGCGCAAGCCCGTGTTCGTCGAGAACAGGCTGCTCACCATCCAGTTCGATGGTTGCGCCGCTCGGCGGGGGCTGGTTCGTGCTCACCCAGTTGTTCAGGTGCGACAACGCCGCCTGCAGAACGTAATGGTGCTGCGGCGCGAAGTTGATGCAATGCTCCAATTGCTGACCCATCAGCATGTTCGTCGGCGCATAGGCCGCAACGACGTCAGCCAACGCCGCAGACCCGGTGTCGATCGGTGCTACCTGAATCGTGTAGTTGTCGGCATGAGCCGTGCCGGCGATCTCCCACACCCGAAGTCGTTGATTATCAGGCTGTCTCGCGCTGTGGTAGCCCTGTCGACGGCCACCGACCAGGTCCGTCTCGGTGATGATCGTGATGAGCGGTACACGCAGATCGGGACGAAACGCGACCGCCTGCGACGAGTTGCTTTCCAGTGCCTCGAATATCGAGCCGCCGTCCAACGGGGCTGCGGTCCCGAATCGTGAATGCACCAGAAAGCCGTCGTACACCTGGGCGAGGGGGTCGACGGCGTTGATGTAGGTCGTCAGGAACAGCGCCGACTGCGACTCGCCCAGCGCGATGACGTGTTCGGCGGGCAGCCCTCGCAGAACTTCCTCGTTCCGTGCCAGCCGCCCGGCCTGGGAGAAGATGTCGTACGCATAGGCGTCGCCGGGATGATTCAACGAGGAATACCGCTGTGGATCTTGGCTTTTGAGCGACATGTCCATGCCCATGAGATTCGCGCCGCCCTCGACGCCGACGCGCTGCGCCGACACCGCGACGTAGGCATAACCGGCGCGCAGCATTTCGCGGTGCGCCATCATCCAGACCGCAGGCGCATCGATGCCGCCGCTGACATTGAGCCACTCGACAAGCACCGTTCCGTTGAACCGGTCCAGATCCGACGGGGTCAGCGCCACGATCCGGGTGGTGTAGTCGGCCGCTGCTGCCGCGGACACACTCCACCGGCCATCCGGGGTGAGTTCGGCCGCAGGACCGTAGGACGATGCCGACCCCGAGACGAAGAATTCCTCTGCGACGTATCCCACACTGGCGATGTCAAAGGCGCCCAACAGGAGTGCGGGTTTGCCGGGCGCTGGCGCATACGTCGCCGCATCGGCACTGGTTGCCACATGCGCATCATAGAGCCGGCACTCGGCCATGCGGGCTGCGTCAGCGTCAGTGAGACCTGACCGCGGATCTGAACTTCGAGTTAATTGCGTTGCAATCGCCGTCCGACCGGGAATAACTTTCCAGGCGTTGTGGTCGTGTCTGATCACGACTACGAGGAGGAATGGCGTCCATGATCTCGCCGGGTGGGTCAACTGGCCTGCTGCCTAGGCCGCGCTCGGCGTCGCCTGGCGCGAACCTCGAGTTCGGCGCCGTCTTGGCTGTCCTGCTGGTCACCGGATGGGTCGCCAACCATTTCGTCGCCTTGATGCCCACCATCAGCGATCGCCAGCACCTCAGCAGGTCGACTCTCGACGCGATCTTCGGTATCTACGCGGTGGGTCTGCTGCCCGGCCTGCTCATCGGCGGCCGGGCCTCGGATGCCCTCGGACGCAAGGCAGTCGCGTTGGCCGGTTCGGCGACAACTGTGGTCGGCACGGTTGCGATGCTGCTTTCCCAGCAACCCGACGTTTTGCTGGCGGGGCGTTTGATCGTCGGCGTTGGTGTGGGTCTGGCAATGACCTCCGGCACCGCATGGGCTTCCGACCTGAGAGGTCCGGGCGGTGCGGCCACCGCCGGTGCCGTGCTGATCGCCGGATTCGCCATCGGGCCGTTCGCTGGAGGGTTGATCGCCGGGACGGGAGATTTCGGCGTCCAGGTGTCGTTCGCGGTAGCCGCGGCCCTGGTCGTGGTGGCGATGGCTATCACGTATGCAGCCGCACGCGGCACCGCGGAGTCAGTGCCGGCAGCGACACGTGACGCGCTAACCGCCACAACATCAAGGCCGTCGAGCAGGCGCGCCTTCAGCTGGGCCATGCCGTTGGCCCCCTGGGTGTTCGCTTCGGCCACACTGGGATTCATCACGATTCCGGCCAGAGTCCACACCGGGCTCGCGGCTCCGATCGCTGCGGGTATCGCGGCCCTGATCGTCAACGGCTCGAGCGGAGTCATCCAGATCATCGCCCGCCTGGGGACCTGGGGTCCGCGCACCGGCACCATCGGTGCGGCGCTGGCCGCCGTCGGCTATGCGGCTACCGCGGTGACGCCGCAGACGATCACGCCGGTGATGAGCCTTGCGTTATTGCTGGTCCTCGGCTGCGCATCCGGGCTTTCGTTGCGCGAAGGCTTGATCGACTTGGAAGCCGCGGCGCCACAACATGTCCGAGGCATGCTGACCGGCGCGTTTTATGCGCTGACGTACATCGGCTTCGGCCTGCCGCTGCTGTTGACCTCAGTCGGGTTTGGCGGCTCGCAGATCATTCTCGCCGTGATGGCGTTGCTCGCGACAATCGCCGCGGTCACCCGGGCGCTAAGGCTACGGCGAGACAGTCACCGGCAGAACTGATTCAGGCCGCGGCGACTTTGTGTGGCCGGACGCCGGCAACCGGGATGGGGTCGTTGCCCACCACGCTCAACCCGGCGAGGCGCCGCCAGGAGCGGATGGCGTTGCGAGTGACCTCCAAGATCCGGGCAACTCCGGCTTCGCCGTTTGCCAGCCGGTGCGCGCGCAGCGCGTTGCCCGTCACCGCATCAAGGGTGTCCCAGTCGTCGGTCTCCACGAGTGCGGTCGATTGCGTGGCAGCCCGCACCGCGTACAGTTCGGCGCCCTCCGATGTCTCACTGACGGAGCGGGCAGCCCGGGCGGCACTGTCCCACTCGGCAATTGGCGGCATGTCTCCGGGCACGAGCCGACGGTGCAGCTCCGCGATATCGGTGATCGCATCGGCGGCTGCGTCGTCGGCGTAGCGAACGACGCCCCACGGCGGGCTGATCAGCAGTTTGGTCACCCAGATGTGCATGACCGTGTCGGCGACGTCGGCAGTCCCGACGGTCAGCCACCCGAGGTCGAGCACCAGCAGACTGTTCTCCGGCGACAAGTAGCCGTCAGGACCGGCCAGTAAGTCGTTGCACAGCTGCACGAACGAGGCCAACGGGCGCGCGGAGGTCGCCGGAAAGTCGGTGATCTGTTCGTCGCCGTTGATGTACGAAATCACGTTCATGGCGCACCCTTTACCCGATCCGGGCTGGTGCGATCCCCTCGCCAGTCGCAGCGGGTTGGTGATGCGGTCGAGGTCCATTTGAGTTGCTTCCTAAGGGTTTTCGAGCTTAACGGCCTGATGTCGGAGACGGCCATTTTATGACGAGTGCGCTCGTCAACAGCCGCGACACGACGGAGACCCGTCAGCTTGAAATCAGGAAACCCGAAGGAACTTACGACTCATCTGAGAAATCGGCGGTGATCCAGCGGTCGGGGCGGACGGTGAACAGCACAGTGTTCTGTCCCTCCATGCTGCGGACGAACGCTCGGCCACCTTCTTCGCCGAGGTAGCGGATAGCGATGGCTTCTCGCACCTCCACCGGCGTGGGCGTGGTGTCGACGACGGTGCCCTCCACGACCACATATTGGTACGGCGGTTCCTCGTTCTGGACGACCAGCGTCACCGCGCCCGCCTGCTCGATGAGCTTGGATTTGCGTGCGCCCGCGCCGGTGTTGATCCGAATGTCGCCGCCAGGCGTGTAGTCGTACCACATCGGGACGCTGGCCGGCGGCCGGCCTTCGGCAGCCACTGACAGCACGGCAACATGCTTA
>DATDLZ010000069.1:0-10252 GCA_036519055.1 Mycobacterium sp. | reverse complement strand
CCTGAGCGCCCAGTGTGCGAACCTCGGCTTCATCGATCGGTAATTCGGTTGCAGCACAGAGTAATTGCGGGCCGAGGATGTACGGGTTGGCCGGGTCGATCACCACCCGCTCGATCGGCTTGTCCAGCAGCGCAGCGGGATTGTGCACCAGATAGGTATCCAGTGGATCGTCGCGGGCGACCAGCACCACCAGCGCGCCCTGCCCGCGCCGGCCGGACCGCCCGGCCTGCTGCCAAAACGACGTGACGGTACCGGGAAAGCCGGCCAGCACCACCGCGTCAAGGCCCGCGATGTCGATGCCGAGTTCCAGCGCGTTGGTGGTGGCCAGGCCCCGCAGCCGACCGTCGAGCAGCGCCTGCTCGAGTGCATTGCGGTCCTCGGGCAGATAACCCGCCCGATACGACGCCACCGTCTCCGTCAGCTGGGGAGCGATGTCCTCCAACCGCGCACGGGTTGCCAGCGCGGTCAGTTCGGCGCCGCGGCGTGACCGGACGAAGGTCAGGGTGCGCGCCCCCTCGGCGATCAAGTCGGCCATCACCCGTGCCGCCTCGCTGCCGGCGGACCGTCGTACCGGAGCGCCGTTTTCGCCCGTCAGGTCGGTGCGCAAGGCCGGCTCCCACAGCGCCACCGTCCGGGCGCCTTGCGGCGACGCGTCTTCGGCGACCTCCTCGACCGGCTGGCCGATGAGTTCGGTGGCCGTCGCACCCGGCGCCGCCGTCGTAGCGCTGGCGAAGATCACCGTCGGTGTTACAGCCGGATCAGCGGAATAGCGCGCGCACAATCGCAGCAGCCGGCGCAGCACCATCGCGACATTCGAGCCGAAAACTCCGCGGTAGTAATGGCATTCGTCGACAACAACGAACCGCAGGTTGCGAAGGAATACTGCCCAGCGAGCGTGGTTTCGCAGCAGCGCCAGGTGGACCATATCGGGGTTGGAGAACACCCAACGGGAACGTTCCCGTGCGAGGCGACGCACCTCGACCGGGCTGTCGCCGTCGTAGGCCGTCGGCGCGACGTCTCCCAGCCGTGAGACCGCCGCGGTCAGCGTGTGCGCGGCCCGCAGTTGGTCGTGGCCAAGAGCTTTCGTCGGCGAGATGTACAGCGCGCGGGCCCGCGGATCGGTCGCCAGCGTATTGAGGATGGGCAGTTGGTAGGCCAGCGATTTACCGGACGCCGTGCCGGTGCTGATCACAACGTGGCGACCGGCGTGCGCCAGCTCCGCCGCCTGAACCTGGTGTGCCCATGGCGAACTGATGCCGCGGTCGGTGAATGCGCGAAGCACGTCAGGCTCGACCCATGTCGGCCAAGGCCGTTGGCTGCCGTGTCGTGCCGGCAGTTCGGCGACATGCCGCAGCGGGTGTTCGCCCGCCTCGGTGCCGGCGACCGCGGCGGCGAGCAACTCGCTGCCGAATGTCACCACGGTTTTTGCGCCTCCTGATCCGAACTGACCACCTGAAATCGCCGCCGATAGCCCGGTTGCGGCCAGGCGTTTCGGTGTCGCACCTGAATTGTTTACCTCGTGGTAGCTCAATTGATCACCTGAGGCTGTCGCTCAGGCGATGAACGTGATTGACTGTTTGCGGTCGCAGCTTCTGTGTTCGTGTCAAACTTTCGCAGGATCGACGTTGCGACCGCGGTTCCTGCGAGGTTGTAGGTCGGGTGAAGTTCCGGCGACTCAGCAAGGTCTAGCGGTCGGAACGGGCCCGGAGCATCGAGGTGATGCTCCGCACCCGAGTAGTAAAGGAAATATCGAGAAATGCCACAGGGAACTGTGAAGTGGTTCAACGCGGAAAAGGGATTCGGCTTCATTGCCCCCGAAGACGGTTCGGCCGACGTGTTCGTCCACTACACGGAGATCCAGGGTAGCGGCTTCCGCACCCTTGAAGAGAACCAGCGCGTCGAGTTCGAGGTCGGCCAGAGCCCCAAGGGCCCCCAGGCCACCGGCGTCCGCGCCGTCTGAGCAGCTGTTAACGACAACCCCCCGCACGGTCGGTGAATCACCGGGTTCGTTCGGGGGGTTTTCGCTGCTTGCCCATCCTGGTTCCACGCCGCTCCGCGCGCGATGGCGTGCATCGTCGTTCGGGCGCTTACTGTCGTTGACGTGAGCCAGCTTTCCTTCTTCTCGGCTGAGTCGGTGCCCCCTGCGGTCAGCGATCTCACCGGGGTGTTGGCGGCCGCAGGCCAGATCGTGACGGTCGGGGGTGGGGCCCGGCTGTCGGTCGTCGTCGACCAGGTCTGGCGGGCGCAGGCGCTGGGCCAGATGATCGACGAGGCCGGTCTGGCGGCCGAAATCACGGTCACCGATGAGAACACGCCATTGGTACGGACCGCCGTCGAGGCCGGCTTGCGCCCGATCGCCGTCGAATGGACCCGCGGTGCGGTGAAGACCGTGCCGCCGCTGTGGCTGCCCGGGCCGCGCGAGTTGCGGGCCTGGATATTGGTCGCCGGCGTCCCGGAAGCTGACCGCTATCTCCTGGGCCTGGATCCACACGCGCCGGACACCCACTCGCCGCTGGCGTCGGCGCTGATGCGAGTCGGCATAGCGCCGACCCTGATCGGCACCCGCGGGACCCGGCCCGCGCTGCGGATCAGCGGCCGCCGTCGACTATCGCGCCTGGTAGAGAACGTTGGGGAACCCCCTGAGGTCGCCGAGGCGTTGCCCTTCTGGCCACACGTCTAGCCGTAATTGGACGGCCGGTGAACGGGGGGTCGGTTTGCGTCGGCTCATCCCTAATGCCACATTGTCAGTTGTCTACCGGGCCCAAGGGCGCCGCAGACACGACGCCGGCCGGTCGCGGAATATCTCTCCGCGGGACCGGTACGGGGCAAAGAAGTAAGGAAGCGAGCGTAATCAGAGGTGGCTGAAGGCGACCGTGCGAGCCACGGGAATGGCGCCACGCGGCGACTCGTCATTGTCGAGTCGCCGACCAAGGCGCGTAAATTAGCCGGCTACCTGGGCTCCAACTACATCGTCGAGTCCTCCCGCGGCCACATCCGCGACCTGCCGCGGGCGGCGGCCGACGTGCCCGCGAAGTACAAGTCGCAGCCGTGGGCCCGGCTCGGGGTGAACGTCGACGAGGACTTCGAGCCGCTCTACATCATCAGCCCGGACAAGAAGAGCACCGTCACCGAGCTCAAGGGCCTGCTCAAAGACGTCGACGAGCTTTATCTGGCTACGGATGGTGACCGCGAGGGCGAGGCGATCGCCTGGCATCTGCTGGAGACCCTCAAACCGCGCATTCCCATCAAGCGGATGGTTTTCCACGAGATCACCGAGCAGGCGATCCTGGAAGCCGCCGAGAACCCGCGCGACCTGGACATCGACCTGGTCGATGCCCAGGAAACCCGCCGCATCCTGGACCGGCTGTACGGCTACGAGGTCAGCCCGGTGCTGTGGAAGAAGGTGGCCCCCAAGCTGTCCGCAGGCCGGGTCCAGTCGGTGGCCACCCGCATCATCGTGCAGCGCGAACGCGACCGCATGGCGTTCCGCAGCGCCGCCTACTGGGACGTGCTGGCCGAGCTGGACGCCAGCGTGTCCGACCCCAAGGCCCAGCCCCCGACTTTCAACGCCCGGCTGACCAACGTCGACGGCCTGCGCGTTGCGACCGGCCGCGACTTCGACTCGCTGGGCACACTGCGTAAGCCCGACGAAGTCGTCGTGCTGGACGAGTCCAGCGCCGGTTCGCTGGCCACCGGTCTACGCGGCTCCCAGCTGACCGTCGGGTCGGTGGAGGAAAAGCCCTACACCCGCCGCCCGTATCCGCCGTTCATGACGTCGACGCTGCAGCAGGAGGCCGGCCGCAAGCTGCGGTTCTCCGCCGAGCGCACGATGAGCATTGCCCAGCGGCTGTACGAGAACGGCTACATCACCTACATGCGTACCGACTCGACGACGCTGTCGCAGTCGGCGATCAACGCGGCCCGCACGCAGGCCGGTCAGCTCTACGGCGAGGAGTACGTCTACCCGTCGGCGCGCCAGTACACCCGCAAGGTGAAGAACGCCCAGGAAGCTCACGAGGCGATCCGGCCCGCAGGAGAAACCTTCGCGACACCCGACGCGGTGCGCCGTGAGCTCGACGCTGACGACTTCCGGCTCTACGAGCTGATCTGGCAGCGCACGGTGGCCTCGCAGATGGCCGACGCCCGCGGTACCACGCTGAGCCTGCGGATCAATGGCGAATCCGACGGTCGGCAGGTCGTGTTCTCGGCCAGCGGTCGCACCATCACCTTCGCCGGATTCCTGAAGGCCTACGTGGAGACCGTCGACGATCAGGCCGGTGGCGAGGCCGACGACGCCGAGAGCCGGCTGCCGCAGCTGACCCAGGGACAGCGGGTGGATGCCACCGAGCTGACCCCCGACGGACACTCCACCAACCCGCCGGCCCGCTACACCGAGGCGTCGTTGATCAAGGCTCTCGAAGAGCTGGGCATCGGGCGGCCGTCGACATACTCGTCGATCATCAAGACCATCCAGGACCGCGGCTACGTCCACAAAAAGGGCAGCGCGCTGGTGCCGTCCTGGGTCGCGTTCGCCGTCACCGGTTTGCTGGAGCAGCACTTCGGGCGTCTGGTCGACTACGGCTTCACCGCAGCGATGGAGGACGAACTCGACGCCATCGCCTCAGGCACTGAGCGACGCACCAACTGGCTGAACAACTTCTACTTCGGCGGCGACCACGGCGTGGCTGACTCGGTGGCGCGCTCCGGTGGGCTGAAAAAGCTCGTCGGCGTCAACCTCGAAGGCATTGATGCACGAGAAGTCAACTCCATCAAGCTCTTTGACGATGCCGAGGGGCGTGCGGTCAATGTGCGGGTCGGCAAGAACGGGCCGTATCTGGAGCGGATGGTGGTCGGCGACGACGGCGAACCGACGCCGCAGCGGGCCAACCTGCACGACTCGCTGACCCCCGACGAGCTGACCCTCGACGTCGCCGAAGAACTGTTCTCAACGCCGCAAGAAGGACGCACGCTCGGTGTCGACCCGGAGACCGGGCACGAAATCGTCGCCAAGGACGGCCGTTACGGTCCGTACGTCACCGAGGTGCTGCCCAAGCCGGACGACGACGACGGTGCCGCCGGGCAGCCGGCCAAGAAGGGCAAGAAGCCGACCGGCCCCAAGCCGCGGACCGGATCGCTGCTGCGCAGCATGGATCTGCAGACCGTGACGCTCGAGGACGCGTTGAAGCTGCTGTCGCTGCCGCGGGTGGTCGGCGTCGACCCCGACTCCAAAGAAGAGATCACCGCACAGAACGGCCGCTACGGCCCATACCTCAAGCGCGGCACCGACTCTCGGTCATTGGCGACTGAAGACCAGATGTTCGAGGTCACGCTCGAGGAGGCGCTGAAGCTCTACGCCGAGCCCAAGCGACGCGGCCGGCAGGGTGCCGCCGCCCCGCCGCTGCGCGAGCTGGGCAACGACCCGGCGTCGGGCAAGCCGATGGTGATCAAGGACGGTCGATTCGGCCCCTACGTCACCGACGGCGAGACCAACGCGAGCCTGCGCAAGGGCGACGACGTGCTGTCGATCACCGATTCACGCGCGTCCGAGCTGCTGGCCGATCGGCGGGCCCGCGGCCCGGTGAAGCGGACGGCCAAGAAAACCGCGAAGAAGGCACCTGCCAAAAAGACCGCCGCCAAAAAGGCCGCCAAGCGCAGCTAGCAGGACATCTTCGGCGACTCGGGCCGGCTGAGCGATCTCTTAGCAAACTTTTTTCGGGTGTTTCGAAAAATAAGTGGTGATTCTCAGCCAGTTCTCAGGTACAGTGTCCCTACACGCGTTGTGGACAATCACGGCGTCACCTAGGGAGAGTCATGCGACCCGCTGTCCGATACTGCATCACCGCTGGTGTTGCGCTCGGCGGCGTCAGCATCCTGATCGCCGCCCCGTCATCGCCGCCGCTGCGCGATGTCGCGGTGCCCTCGATGCAACTCTCCGACAACTCGCATGACAACCTCGACGCGAACAGCCCCTCCGTTCTGGACTTGCTGCAGGTCATGGGTGGTGCGGAGAGTCCGGTGGTGGTTCAGAACATCACCGAGTCCGACACCGGAGTGCTCGAGGGCGGTCAGCCGGCGAACGTGCCAGGCCTCAGTGAGCTGCTGAACCTGGGCAACGACCCCGCCGTCACCCCGGACCCGCAGGGCAAGTCGTTCATCGACATCGGGCCGCTGCTGCCCAGCAGCCTGAGCCCCGCGCCAGCAGTCCCGCCCCCCGCTAGCCGCTGACTTCGCTCGACACTTCCTCAGGCGCGGCGAGATTGAGCGGCCGAGCCAATTGAGTCGGTGCGGTGCGACCGCGCAGCGCCACCACCTCCGCCACATCCCAGCACAGCGCTTCGGCGTCAAGCGCGCCGCTGACCGCGACGGCCGAGGCCAGCACGTGGCCGTCCTCAAGCTTGGCCAGCTCGGTGAGCCGAGCCGCCTCGTTGACTGGGTCGCCGATCACGGTGTACTCGAAACGGGCCAGCGCGCCGATATGCCCGGCGATGGCGCGACCCGACGACACCCCGATGCCGAACTCCGCCGAGCCAATCACCGGCAGCAGTTCGTCGTGCAGCTCGCGGGCCGCCGCCAATGCGCCGCCGGAGGCGTCCGGATGCTCGATCGGCGCCCCGAAGATGGCCAGGGCGGCGTCACCCTGGAACTTGTTGACGAAACCACCGTGCCGCCCGACGGTGTCGACCACGACCCGGAAGAACTCGTTGAGCAGCAGCACCACCTCCGCGGGTGGTCGTGTCGCCGCCAGCTCCGGCGAGCCGACCAGGTCGACGAACAGCACCGCGACGTCGCGCTCTTGGCCGCCCAACTCGGCGCCGCGTTCCAGCGCACGCCGGGCGACGTCTTCACCCACATACCGGCCGAACAGGTCGCGCAGCCGCTGCCGCTCGGACAGGTCGCGGACCATGTCGTTGAAGCCGGCCTGCAGCAGGCCCAGCTCGCTGGCGTCGTAGATCTGCATGTGCGCGTTGTAGTTACCGCGCTGTACCTCGCCGAGCGCCCAGCGCAGCTGGCGCAGCGGGTCGGCGATCGATGTGGCCACCAGTAACGTGCTGGCCACCCCGATACCCAGCGCCGCCAATGCCAGCAGCAGGATCGGGTTGAGCAGCTTCTCCGGCGGCCCGTGCAGGTACTCAGCTTTGTCGGCCAGCACGGTCAGCACGATCGTCAGCAGCGGCACCCCGGTGGACAGCGCCCAGGCCAGCATCTGGCGCCCGATCACACCCGATGCCCGGATGTTCTCCGGGAGCCCGCCACGCAGCGCGGCGACGGCCACCGGGCGCAGCACCCGCTCGGACTGCAGATAGCCGATGATGGCGGTGGCGGTGGCACCCAGGGCGGTGGCGACGGCTACCACCGGTGCGGCGTGCTTGGCCACCGGCCAGCTGGCCACGATGAAGACCACGCCGCCGAACAACCAGGACGTCAAGTTGATCAGCGTGCGGTAGAAGGGCGTCCGTAGCGCGCGGCTCCGGGCCAACTCGGTGGCTGCCGGATTGGTGTCGGCGAGCAGACTGTCGCGGCGCTGCCACCGGAACACCGGCACCAGCAAACGTGCGCTGACCGCAGTTCCGAGGAGAAACAGCAGCACGATTGACCCGGTGAAGGTCGCCAGGTTGAGGGCGGGCAGTTTTTGCAGTTCGATGCGGTCTTCGGGGGGCAGCCCGTACCGCAGGAAGCCCAGCACCAGCAGCGCACCGATGATGTCGGCTTGCAGCTGGCTCAGCAAGAACACCGGCCACGGTGTGCGCACCAGCCACTGGACGAATCCACTGATCCGTCTGGGAAGCGCCCCCGCCATGCTCACCTGCCCACCGTATCGGTCGGCGGCGACCAAAAAGTAGCCAAAACGGCAGTGTGCGGGCACTGATCGTGCGGGACGGTCAGCGGTGGCCAGTACTGTTGCCGGTGATGTCACGGGTATTCACACGCCTGGTTGGCCAGGAGTCAGTCGAGGCTGACCTGGTGGCCGCCGCCACGGCCGCCCGCGGTGATTCGACTCTCAGCTCCGCGATGACGCATGCCTGGCTGATCACCGGCCCGCCCGGTTCGGGGCGCTCGGTGGCCGCGCTGTGCTTTGCCGCGGCCCTGCAGTGCACGTCTGAGGGCGTACCCGGTTGCGGTGAGTGCCGGTCCTGCACGACGACGATGGCCGGCACCCACGGCGACGTGCGACGGGTCATCCCGGAGGGACTGTCGATCGGCGTCGACGACATGCGCGCGATCGTCCAGGTTGCATCGCGCCGGCCCAGCACCGGGCGCTGGCAGATCGTCCTGGTCGAGGACGCCGACCGGCTGACTGAAGGTGCGGCGAATGCTTTGCTGAAGGTCGTCGAGGAGCCGCCGCCCCGCACGGTTTTCCTGCTGTGCGCGCCGTCGGTGGACCCCGAAGACATCGCGATCACGCTGCGGTCGCGGTGCCGGCATATCGCGCTGGTGACGCCCCAGCCGGAGGCCATCGCGCAGGTCTTGATCGACAGCGACGGGCTCTCGGCCGAGACCGCGAGCTGGGCGGCATCGGTCAGCGGCGGCCACGTGGGGCGGGCCCGACGGCTGGCCACCGATCCGGAGGCGCGTGAGCGCCGGCTGCAGGCGTTGGGGCTGGCCCGCGACGCCGCGACCCGGTCGAAGGCGTTCAGCGCCGCCGAGGCGCTGGTCGCCGCCGCCGAGGCCGAGGCGGCAGTGCTGACCGCCGGGCGCGACGAAGCCGAGACCGAGGAGCTGCGCACTGCGCTGGGCGCCGGAGGCACCGGCAAGGGCACCGCCGGTGCGTTGCGCGGTGCCACCGGTGCGATCAAAGACCTTGAGCGACGGCAGAAGTCGCGTCAGACCCGGGCGTCGCGGGACGCGTTGGACCGAGCGCTGATCGACCTGGCGACCTACTTTCGTGACGCGCTGCTGGTCGCCGCCAGTGCGGGTGGCGTGCGGCCTAACCACCCCGATATGGCCGCGCAGATCGGGTCGATGGCCGCCCACGTCTCCGCGGATCGGCTGCTGCGCTGCATCGAAGCCGTTCTAGGGTGCCGCGAGGCGCTGGCGATCAACGTCAAGCCCAAGTTCGCCGTCGACGCCATGGTCGCCACCATCGGCCAGGCGCTGCGTGACTGAACTTGGGTGTGCAAGTGGCCCTGCCGTAGACTCGTCCCGCCCGACAGGGCACGCCACCTTAGCTCAGTCGGTAGAGCGGCTCACTCGTAATGAGCAGGTCAGGAGTTCGATTCTCCTAGGTGGCTCCGCCCTTGCCCCGCGTCAGCGCGGCAGCACGAATCCCACCGGCCCAGCGGCGATGCACACGCTCAGCGCCGCCGTGTTGGCCCGCACCCGCATGGCATTGCCGGCGCCTGGTAGTCGCACGTAGACCCGGTTGAGCCCGGGATGTACTTGGACCCGGGCGTCGATCCCCTCCGACAGTGAGACCGTTATCGACCCGTCGCTGTTCGCCAGGTAGTTGATCTCGGCCGTCCAGTCCGTCGGCAGCAGTGGGCCGTCGAGACCAATCTCAACCGGCCGGTCTGGCTGCACCAGGTATCCGCACTGCGGGACCGGGCCGGGCGCCATCGCGCGCACCCACGTCACCTGGGCGTCGACCAATCGGCCCTTGCTGTCCAGCGTCTTCAATTGCGTTGTTGAAGAACCGAATTCGGGGCGATTGGGCAACAGGGCGAACATGTGGCTGGCCAGGTTGTCCGGCCAGGCCACCCGTCCGAGCACTAGCGGATCGACCTCCTGGTCGAGCAACGATGCACTCGAGTTCGCTTGTGCGGCGGCCAAATCGCGCCGGGCGTTCTGCAGATATGGCTGTGCGGGGTTGTCCCGCCAGGACGTCAGGAACGTTGCCGTCGAATACCAGCTGCTCGCCACGAACGACGCCGCCACCGCGGTCGCGACCACCGTGCGGGCTGCAGACGCGTCGAGCCAGCTGGACGACGGGCGGTTGGTCGCGCAAAACCCGACCGCGGCCAGCAACGCCAGCACCACGACGAGATCCGGGAAATAACGCAAGGTTTGGGCCAGCTCGAGCGCGGTGAACCGCGACGAGCGCATTAGATAGATTGGCACCTGGCAGGCGACCACGTAGCCGGCCGCGGTCAACCACACCGGCGCGATGCGCCGCTTGCGGGCCAGCGAGATCCCCAGCGCGGCGGCCAGTACCAGCCAGCCGAGCGCCTTGACCGTCGTCGGAGGAACTGCCCACGGCGAGGCCGGCGCCCACCTGCCCCACACCCACGGACCACCGGCCAACCCTGGGACGACG